>CAZOKC010000045.1:351-2195 GCA_964580335.1 uncultured Candidatus Peribacteria bacterium | reverse complement strand
ATATATGTAGAGCATGAGTGTGGAATTGTTGAATAAATTGATTTTGAAAAGGTCGGCTTGTTGCTCCAACAAATAAATTAATATTTTCTCTTTTTGAAGTAGCAATAAGTGTAAGAGGTCCTTTTGTATCACTTACCGGAGTAAAATCTTGCTGAGGATTAAGATTTAGTGATGATGGTGAAAGCCATGAAGATTTACTTGATGAAATGAGAGGAGATATATCATCATTTTTTTCAATATTTGTAGACCATGGAAATGTCATAGTGTTTATACCTTTTATAATATTTGAATCTTTATTCATATTGTCTGAAAGTGCTTTTATCCAAAAAGGATAAGTTACAAAGAATTGAGAATTTCCTGCTCTAAAAGATGCAAGTTCTGCTGATTTATCGACGACTAGAGATGAACCTAAATTGAATCCATATTCTGAAAGAAGATTAAAAATAGTTGAATTAGATAAAGATCCATTTAAACCATTTTCAACTTTTATTTTGTCAGCAAATATAAATGTTGGTTTACCTTCGTCTATAAATGTTTTAAGACCAGTGATATCTTCGGAGGTTGTGTTTTCTAAACTTCCAAGAACTAAGATTCCGTCGGTATCTATATTTGAAAGTGATTCAATATTTTTTGTAATATAAGTGGTGTTTAAAAATTCAGTTATATTAGAGAATGAATCTTTAATTTCAGGAGATGTAAAAATTCCTATAGTTGGTTTTTTTGAATTTGTCAGTCTTTTTATGGTAAGTGCTAGATTGTATTCAAGAGAAGAAATATCATTTACTGATTCTAAAATTTCTGTTTTGTCTTTATATATTAAAACTACTCCTAAAAATCCTTCTTGATATGCAAATTGATCTTGTTTTATAACTTGGAAACGTACTGGTTCCAAACCGTATTTTAGAGCTTCTTCTTGCTCTTTGGATTCATTTTTTGGATCGATGATTTCCAGTCTTACTTTTCTTGTATCTATAAGTGAAATTTCTTTTAAAAGATCTTTTATGAGTGAAGTGGTTTCATTAAATTCCGGAGGCAGACTTCCTGATATAAATGCTTTAATATTTATAACATCTGGGATTTCTTTTATTATATTTTCTGTTCCTTGTGATAAAGTGAAGAATTTTTCCTTTGTAAAATCAAACTTTGGATTTAGAAAATCAATATTTAAAAAGAAAAAATTTAAGATTATTAAAATACCAAATAAAAATATAACCTGAGTAAAAGTGGAAAAATATTTTTTCATAAATTTTATGATCTGTCACGAAGTAAAGTTGAATGTATCGTATAAAATAATGCAAAGAATGAACCAAAATAAACAAAATCACTTAGTGATATAACTCCTTTGGTCATTGATGAATATCTACTTCCTAAACTTATTGCTTCAAAAAATCCTTGTAGGAAATCTGGGATAGCATACAAAAATATTGGTTGTCCTATTATAAGTAGGATAAATAAGATAAATATTGTGACAAGAAATGCGACGATTTGGTTTTTTGTTGTAAGTGAAATAGTTATGCCAAGTATTGAAAAAGCAGAACTAAGAAGCAAAACTCCAATGAAGCTTGCGAAGATTCGTCCGAAATCAAAAGTCGCTCCGGCAGGAAGAAGACTTAGAGGAATCAAAATACTTAATAATAAAGCTATAAATATTATTCCCATAACCACTAAAAATTTTCCAAGTATTACATCTTTTTCTTTTATTGGAAAAGTAAATAATGTTTCTATTGTTCCTGATCTTTTTTCTTCACTCCATACTCTCATAGTAAGTGCCGGAATAAAGAAAAGTAGTATCCATGGACTTAAATTATAATATTCTCTCATACTTGCTTGATTTACTATGAAAA
>CAZOKC010000045.1:0-218 GCA_964580335.1 uncultured Candidatus Peribacteria bacterium | reverse complement strand
GTTAAAGATGCGAATATATCTTCAAGAGATTCTGTACTTGGACTAAATGCAAAAATTTCTAGTTTCATTTTAAGTAGTTCTGAAAGTGTTTTTGGAAGATCATCTCTTTGTATATCAAAAGTAATTCTAAAAATATGATTATTTTCATGTTTTTTTTTTTTTTTTATTTCAAGTGAGTTTTTCAACTTTGATAGTGTATTTTCAATATCATTTTTTGC
>CAZOKC010000044.1:1655-3462 GCA_964580335.1 uncultured Candidatus Peribacteria bacterium | reverse complement strand
TCCTTTAATACTTTATTATTTTGGTATCTGGAATCCATTAAGTATATTTGCAAATTTGTTTATGATAATGGGTCTTATACCGCTTATATTTTTAAGTGCTTTAATTCTTCTTATTTCATTTTTTATAAATGTACCTTTTTTATCTTATATTATTTTTAGATATTATATTTTCCTTGAATCTGTTTTATCAAATATCAATCAATATAGTTTCAATATAAATATAAGTATAAATTTGGTAATTCTTTTATTTATAATTTTTATGTTAGTTATTTTTATTATAATTTTTGGTCAGAAGTCTAAATGGAGTTAGTTTTGTGAACTTGTAAAGAGGGAATAACCCGAAAAATTCAAAATATTTTTTTTGATTTATGAAATTTGATATAAAGAAATACGTAAAACTTTCATGCTTTTAACACAATCGGAGTTAAGCACATTGGGAAGAGAGCATAGTTATAGTAACTTGCAAGGTTTAGGAACAAAGGAGGGAGAGAGGTTACATACAGTTGTTCCAAATATGTTGCAGTCAATTGTTGAAAATGGTCAAGGACATTTAATACTTCCTGGGAAAGTTGAAGTTGTAGAAATTTTTGATTTAGATCAAACACTTAAAGAAATAAGAAGGCGAGCGAGAAAAAGTATTAATGGCTTAAGTCATGATACTGATCGAAGAGTCAAAATGCCAGATCTTCTTTTAAAAACTGAAAATGGCAAAGGTATAATTGTTGAAATTTCTCGTAAAATTGATCCAAGAATGGTTAGTACTAAAGTAAGACAAACTAGATCAAGAGATTTAGTAAATTTTTGTTTTGCATGTGGAGAAAATCCTTATGATTTTTTTGGAATAAAGAAATTTGCAAATACTCCTTTTATAATTACTTATTATTTAGTTAGGGTTGATTCGAAACAAATACAATCTCCTTATCCTTTATCAAATAAAAAACCATTTACACATTTAATATATCGCTATTCACAGGATAATGTTCCACCAGCTTGTGTTTTATTATGTAATAGTCAGATTTTGGAAAATTAAAAGTTTCTCTCTTGACTCTTTTCTTTAGCAAACTAAAATAATGAGTGCTAATTTTTATTATTAACTTTCTTTTCTATGAAGTTAAAACCACTTGGTGATCGTGTGATTATAGAGATGATAAAAGCAGAAGAAAAAACTGCATCTGGTATTTATCTTCCTGAAAGTGGAAGAGAAAAACCACAAATTGGACTTATTGTGGCGGTTGGTCCAGGGAAGTTGGATGAAGATGGTAAAAATATGCCGATGTATTTAAAAGTAGGGGATAAAGTTCTTTATTCAAAATATGCAGGTGATGAGTATAAAGACGACGATAAAGAATATAAAATAATGAGTCAGGATAGTGTGATAGCGGTGGTGAATTCGTAATGATTGATCTTTTTACGTAATTTATGCTTTCCACTTCCACGGCGCTAACCCTCGGCTAACATGTACGCCTCGTAGCGCCTAAGCCGTTCCAAGCAAAATTACATAAATCACATAAAACAATCTATCTATAATAATTTTTTTACTTTTAACCAATTTTCTATGTCAGCAAAACAAATCAAATTTGGAAAAGAAGCACGAGATGCTATTTTGAAAGGTCTTGAAAGACTTGCGGATTCTGTACGTGTAACTATGGGGCCACGAGGTCGAAATGTACTCCTTGAGAAATCATACGGAGCACCAACTGTCACAAATGATGGTGTAACTATTGCAAAAGAAATCGAGCTTGAAGATAAATTTGAAAATATGGGAGCTCAATTTGCAAAAGAAGCAGCAAGTAATACAAATGACGCG
>CAZOKC010000044.1:0-1627 GCA_964580335.1 uncultured Candidatus Peribacteria bacterium | reverse complement strand
AACCGCTTCTACACTTCTTACTTGGGCTATTGCAAAAGAAGGGGCTAAGTATATGGAAAAAGGTTCAAACCCTGTTATGATGAGGGTTGGTATGGAAAAAGCTGTTCAAGCAGTACTTAAAGAAGTAATAGGGCAGTCAAAACAAATCACAAAAAAAGAAGAAAGAGCTCAAGTTGCTACAATTTCAGCTCAAGATGAAGAAGTTGGAAATCTTATTGCTGATGCTATGGAAAAAGTTGGTGAAAATGGGGTTATCACTGTAGAAGAAGGTCAAACTTTTGGACTTGAAGTAGATGTGGTGGAAGGTATGCAATTTGATAATGGATATATTTCTCCATATTTGGTTACAGATCCTGCGACTATGGAAGCTGTTTATAAAAATGCTCAAATACTTCTTGTAGATGGTAAAATTTCTTCTGTACAAGATATGATACCAATTCTTGAAAAAGTAGCTAAAAGTGGACAAAAAGAACTTGTTATCATCGCAGAAGATGTCGAAGGGGAAGCTCTAACTACTCTTATCATCAATAAATTAAAAGGGAATTTTAATGTACTTGCGGTAAAAGCTCCAGGGTTTGGAGACAGAAGAAAAGAAATGCTTAGAGATATTGCTGCACTTACTGGTGCTACAGTTATTTCAAGTGAAATAGGTCTTAAACTTACTGAAGCTGAACTTCATCATCTTGGTGAAGCTAAAAAAGTAATATCTACAAAAGATAATACAACTATAGTTGATGGAAAAGGTGATAAAGCGGCTATAGATGCAAGAGTGAGTGAAATAAAAGTTGCTTTGGATAATACAAAATCAGATTTTGATAAAGAAAAGTTAGCTGAACGCCTTGCTAAACTTACTGGAGGTGTAGCAGTTGTAAAAGTAGGTGCGGCTACAGAGATGGAACTCAAAGAAAAGAAACATAGAATTGAAGATGCTGTTCTTGCTACAAAGGCAGCTACCGAAGAAGGAATACTTCCAGGAGGTGGAGTTGCGCTTCTTCGAGCCACAAGTGTTATAGATACACTTAAATTTGATGATGAAGATATACAAATAGGTGCAAATATTATAAAACAAGCTCTTACATATCCTGTGAAACAAATCGCAGAAAATGCTGGTGTAGACGGAGATGAAGTTGCTAGAAAAACTCTTGAGAAAAAAGATTTTGCATATGGATTTGACGCAAAAGTAAGAGAATACAAAGATCTTGTGAAAGCAGGAATTATCGATCCAACAAAAGTTGTCCGAAATGCTCTTCAAAACGCATCTTCAGCGGCTATTATGCTACTTACTACTGAAGCTGCCGTTGCCGATGTTCCAAAGAAGGATGGATGTTGTTCATCTGGCGGAGGTATGCCAGGTGGAATGGGAGGCATGGGCGGAATGCCAGGGATGATGTAGGGAATATAAAATTAGAAAAGGGGGATTTTTTGATTTCAGAATTATATTAAATATTTTCATTTGAAAAGATGATTTTGATTCCACAAAAAAGATGATATTAATTTATCGTGTCCACCAAATCGAAATTGACATATAAATTTACCGAATTATTGTGAGTTTGGATGGAGTATTTTAATTATTTTAAGGGGAAATTGATGACAAGATCATAACGAGTAATAAAAATATTTTTTTCAT
>CAZOKC010000043.1:0-3974 GCA_964580335.1 uncultured Candidatus Peribacteria bacterium | reverse complement strand
AAGTTCACCAACACCAAGTTTTACAATTTCAACTTGTCCACTTAAATCAAAGGTTCTTCAAACTTACTCTCAAGATCTTCCAAACTTGTATCTACTTCACCAGAAGCTTCATCCCATTTATTTAAATCATCTTCGACTTTTTGCCTTGGCTTGCAATAAACCTGTCTTGTAAAATCTTTGATTTCTTTAGTGAAATCACTTTCAGGTTTTGGTACGTTCATAGTACGACCTGAGAATGATTCTCTAAGCTCACCATCTATAGTCATCTTGGTATAAAATTCCTGTACTCCAAGGTTTATAATATCTCTTTCAGAGAAAGTTGGGTTATATTCTGCGGAAAGTACTTTAGCATCATCAGCACCAACTCTGAAACTTATTATAGAACCCACATTACCAAATACAGTTTTTCTTATATCATCTTTAAGCTGTCCCATATATTGATGAGCGATTGTAAGACAAAGTCCGTATTTACGAGCTTCTGACATTATTTCCGCAAATGTTCCTGTAGCAAAGTTTTGAAATTCATCTACATAAAGATAAAAATCTCTTCTTTTTTCCTCAGGAGTATCAGCTCTTTGCATAGCAGCTTGATAAACTTTAGTAATAAGCATAGCTCCAAGTAATCCGGAATTTTCCTCCCCAAGAAGTCCTTTTGATACCTTCATCATAATAATTTTACCTTCATCCATCGCTTTTCTAATATCAAAAGTATTTTTAGGTTGAGCTATAATATTTCTAATCATACCTGAAGAAACAAGTTGTCCGATTTTGTTTAGAAGTGGAGTTATAGCTTCCGCATCAAATTTCTCACTCCATCCTGCAAATTCACTCACCCAAAAACTTTTTACATTCGAATCTTTTATACGAGCAACTATTTTTTGTCTATAATTTTTATCTGTGAGCATCTTTTTGATAGAATAAACTGTAGTTCCTGGACTATCCAAAAGCGCAAGGGTAACGTACCTAAGTACATGTTCGAGCCTAAACGACCAATTTGATCCAAATAATTTTTTGAAAATATCTATAAATCCAGTTGTGACTTGCATTTTGTATTCTTCACCTACATTCTCAAGAGGATTAAAAGATATAGGAAAATCGATATCAGAAGGATCAAAAAGTATCACATCCTTTATCCTGTGTTTCGGAACATATTTGAGTGCGGCATCAACTAAATCTCCATGAGGATCAAGAATGCCAATCCCTTTTCCTGCATCCAAATCTCTTTTTATAAGAAGTTCAAGAAGTTTACTTTTACCTGATCCAGATTTACCTACAACATAAAGATGTCTTCTTCTATCTTTTCTTTTAATACCAAAGGGAATAGCTGTCCCGTGATAATTTGTATAAGCAAACATACTTACATCATCCCCACTTTCTTTTGGAAGATCTTCAGGCGGTTCTCCCCTCTTTGCCTGCATATGTACTATATGTGGCGTTTCATCAGAATTTGGGATATGAAAAAGCGTAGCTAGTTCTTTTATGGAAAGCGTCATTGGTGAACTATTTTTTCTAGATTTATAAGATTCAACAAAAGATTCACCTTCCGACTTCGAACCCATCTTAAATTCATTCACATCTGAAAGATTGAAAGGAGCAAAAGTATTTATAAGTGCATTGAGTTTAGGAACTATACTTCCTTGGTCAAGAGTAGCAAAACCTATTTTTATAGTAGTTTTAAACGAATCCATAGGTTGTTTTGCATTTGCAGCTTCAATTCTTACCTCACTTACTGACTTATCACCAATTTTTTTGATTCTATCTTTCAAAGAAAAAGCTTCAAAGAATTTTGAAATTCTTGACTTTATACCTCTTACCCAATGGAAATAAGCATTATCTTTTTCAGGTGTTATCACAAATTGAACCCAGACTTCATCATCAGCTTTGATCTTTGATATAAATGAAAACAAAGTTGACTGAGAATCAGTTTCAAAACTATCATACATTTTGAAAGGATAGACATCTGATCTAACAAGTTTCAAAGTACCTCCCATAAGTTTCTTTTTGTCCAAAACTGTGTAATCCGGTACTTCTCTAAGCTCACAACCTGGAAATATACTATAAATAAGACTTTCTATCGTAGGATAATCATTTTCATCACAGGCAAGGAAAAGAAATGTATATTGACCTTTTCCAAAAAATTCAAAAGAAATAGTCGATTTAGGCAAAGTATTGTAAATAAGATTCAGAAACTCTTCAAAAAGACTCTCTTTCTTAGGACCCGATTTATCACCTTGCGGAACTATTATGTGACAATATTTCATAATGTTTTAATCCTAAAATTGTACCATAAAAACAACTTAAATCATAAAGTAAATAAGTGATTTAGCAAGGCGTAGCATATCAGAATCAGATAAGTTTTAAGCTCCAAACTCCTTTGTATATTCATCATTTGACCAGACTATCCATGGGCTATACTAAAACTTTTATAACAATCATCACACCAAACCGGTCTATTATAATTTTTATCAAAGACTGATCTTAGAGAAATACTACATTTATCACAATTTCTTTCAAAGAGTCTTACCCTGAAGACATCTATATATTTTTCTTTATATCTTTCAAAGAAGCAAATTCTCGGAATAGGAATTCCCATTTTTTTATAAAAATCATATTCTTTTAAAGTTTCGATTTTCTAAAAAAAGAACCTGTATTATATAGCATAAAAGATATAAAATTTGTAGAATCAGAATACTCTAATTTTTAATTGCATTTTCCAAAAAACCTACTATCATACACAAGCCAGGTTCGTGGTTCCTCCCCCTTTTCCACAACCTGGCTTTTTTGTATTTACATTTTTTCTACTGTTTCTATACCAAGAAGCTCCAAACCTTCTTTTATAACATTTGATGTTGCTATAAGTAAAAATATCCTAAAATTCTTTTTAGATTCATCTTTTTCATTTGATACATGGCAAGCCGCATAAAATGAATTAAAATCCTGACATAGTTCATAAAGATATGTGCAAATAAAGTGAGGTTTATATTCATCTGCAGATTTATTTATAACTTCTTTAAAATCATTTAATTTCGAAAGTAAATTTAATTCAGATTGCTCAAAATTCTGAATCTCAGAAAATACATCAAAATTCTCCTTACCAAGTTTTCTTAAAATTCCTTTTATACGGGCATAAGTATAAAGAAGGTATGGACCTGTATTTCCTTCGAGTTTTGATATTTCCAAAGGATCAAAAATAAATTCACTACTTGCATCGTACTTAAGCATTTCATAACGTCTTGCCGCAAGTGCAATTTTAGGAATAATTTCTTCTTTTTCTTTTTCAGTAAGATCAGATGTTTCACTCTCATCGATGATTTTTGAAATCAATTCTTCAAGCAAAATACGTATTCCATCAACTGTTACTACATTTCCTTTCCTTGAAGAAAATTTTCCTTCTTTACCACGAACAAGACCATACGAAAGATGATGACAATTTCGCGAAAATCCATATCCAATAATCTTAAACATCTCAAATAAAACTTGAAAATGATACTCTTGTTCTTTTCCTACTACATAAATCATCTTTGTAGGACGATATTCTTTATCACGAATATCAGCAAGTACAAGATCTTGAGTCATATATATTGCAGTTCCATTACTTCGTATAAGTATTTTTTTATCTAGCCCAACTGAAGTCAAATCAGCAACTATAGTTCCAGAAAGTTCCCCTTCAGTCTCTTTATAAACTTTACCTTCATCCAGTAATTTATATACAAGTTTAGCACCATCTTTATAAATATCACTTTCATAATAGTGACTATCAAAATGTATATATTCATTTTCAACAGTTTCGTTATAACCTTCATAATACCAATTGAGTAATTTCTTCCACAAATCTATTGTTTTTTTTTCGCCGTTTTCCCAGTCTAAAAGCATTTGATTTGCTTTTTCTTCAAGAGTCGGATCATCTACAAACATTTTTTCATACATAACATAATACTTACCTAAAAACTCATCTCCTTTTATTCCGCTTTTTT
>CAZOKC010000042.1:0-3979 GCA_964580335.1 uncultured Candidatus Peribacteria bacterium | reverse complement strand
GGTTTTATATAATTTTGGAATAAGTAAATCAAGATCTTCTCTTGTATATAGTCTATTCATTCTTTTTAAAATTTTTGTAGAACCTGATTGGATAGAAAGATGTGTTTGAGGGGCAATTCTTTCATTTTTTAAAATTTCAATTACTTCATCTGTTATAAATTCAGGACCAAGTGAACTTAGACGAATCCTTTCTATTTCTGTATTTTTGAGTATTTCTGAAAGAAAATAAGAAAATTTTGATTCATTTGTTTTTCTTGTATTTGTACATCCCCAGGCAGCAATATTTACTCCTGTAAAAATCACTTCTTTATATCCATCATCTTCTGCGTTTTTTATGTTTGTTATAACTTCTTCGAGTGAAACATTTCTATGTTTACCTCTTGTCTGAGGAATAATACAATAACTGCACCAAGTATCACATCCGTGTTGAATAGGTATTAATATACGTGTTCTATCGTTTTTGATATCTTGAGTTTTAGGTATTAATTTGCCTAGAGTTATCTCTGGATGACATGTATCTTCAAGATATTTTTGTTGCAATAATGTAACTACAGCATCTTTATCTTCTGCAAGTTCATAACCATAATTTTTCGCTTCATCTTTTATAAGGGTTTTTCTTCCTCGAACACTACATCCTGTCATTATTACTTTGATATTTGGCTCTTTTTTTTTAAGTTCTCGAACTTTCTTTAGTGCTGTTTTTTCGGCATTATCTGTTACGCAACATGAATTTATGATAACAATATTTTCTTTTGTAATCATACCAGAGACAGCTTGTTCTATTTCTTGACTGTCTCTGGTATTTAAACGGCAACCAAAAGTTATGATTTTGATCATATTAGATAATATGGTATAATCTTATATATTAATTAAATCTACTGGTGAAAAATATAGAAAAAACCACTGGAAGTCCAGAAAACTTCCCTAATTTTGCTGAAACATTTAAAAAATTTGCGTTATATATACAAAAATTAAGAAAAAGAATATTTTTTTTAGGATTAACTGGAATTTTAGGTTTATTATCTTGTGATAATTCTTCCACTATATCTAGATTAAATGATAATGAGAAGATTAGAAAATATGGTGAATTTGTACCTTTAAATCAAAGTGGTCCACAAGGAACATTAATTGTTTATGTACCATGGGCTCATCAAGCTTCTATTACTAGTAATAAAATTAATCATGCTGAATTTATTATAAAATTACAAGAGATGGCTTATGATGTTGGAATTGAACTTGTTGATGTGGGTTTTGATGGTCAAATTTATGAAGGAGGTGTATCTATAAATATTGATCCAAACAAAATAGAATATGAAAAAGTTCCTATAGTTGATGTGAATAAAACTTTGAAAGTTATAGATCAATATAAGAAAGAAAGAGATGATCTTGGTATAAATATTCCGGCTTATGAAATTGAAATAGAAAAAGGAAATAAAATTCTTACTATTTCAGGTGAAAATTTTCTATTAAATGCTATGAATTTGGATATTGCAAATAAGATGCGCTCTGTGAATGATCGTATTAGGGAATTTATATCAAAAGTTGATCAAATAGAATCTATTCCGTTAAATGCTCTTTTTAAATTAGCCCTTTATTATGATGGTTTTAGTTATGAAAATGTAAATGCGTCGAATGAAATTTTTAGAAGAATAATAAAAGATTTTAAAGAAAAATATCAAATATCTGATGATTTTATTAAACTTTTGTTAGAAAAAATAAATTTAACTAATGCAAGGGCAAAGATAGTTATTTATGCTAGATCTAAATATAAAATAGATTTAGCTATGGAATTTATTAGAAATGGCAAGTCAAAACAAATATTTATTTATGAAGGACTTGCTCATCTTCAAGCTTATAAAGATTTAGTAAGTAATATAGATGGGGTTAATTTTTATTATTTTGATATTAATCAAGATTTAAAAGAATCAACAATTGAAGCTGCTGATTCTGTTAGTCAAAATGGTCAGCAAAGTTATGATGATTTTATTACTGAATTTAAAAAATTAGGGTTAACGGATTTAGACAAAATAGTTTCTCGTCAGGATTATGAAACTTTAATTTTTGGATTGTCTCAAATCTTACGTTAAGTCCTCTTTTATATTTTCTAGTATTGCCATATTGAATCCATAGTTCATACGTATTGGTCCAAGTATGCCTATAATTCCTGATTTATTTTTACCAAATGAATATTTTGTTGCAATAACACTACAACTTGAGATTTCAGGTATTAGATTTTGTTTTCCTAAAAATACACGAATGTTCTCATCTATAGGAAGTGAATTTAGAATTTCGGTAAAAGCATATTTATCTTCAAGTATTTTTATAACTGTATAAGCTTGAGCTGATTCTCTAAATTCAGGTTTTTGAAGTATATTTGCAAGTCCTAAATAATAAGTTTCTCCGTCGGGAAGTATCGCGAAACTCACGTTTTGTGATGTTTTTGATAAAAATGATACTGCATTGTGAATCTTTTGTTCATCGCGAGCTTCTTTTAAGAGTTTTTGAATTTGAAATTCTTCTTTTCTTATTATACTTCTATGTGGTTCCCCCATAAGTTCGTCAATGTACATTCTAAACCCATGTTCTGTTGGGACACGTCCTGCGGATGTATGTGGTTGATGAATAAGTCCCATACTTTCTAATATAGCCATATCATTTCTTATTGTAGCACTGGAAACATCAAAATCTCCACTTTCTAAAAGAAAATGTGAACTAACAGGTTCAGCGCCAACAATGAAGCTTTCTATTATGGCTTTTAGTATAAGAAATTTTCGTTCCATGATTAGTAATTATAAAGTATTTCTCATTTCATGGCCCAAACCCTTGTCTAACGTGTACGACAAGTATTGCCAAAATCGTTCAAAATACATTATAATTACTTATTAGTATTATTCAATTATTCTTTTTTTCAAAAGATATTTCTAAAATTCCGCATTAGTAAATACCTCTTCTACATCGTCATCTTCTTCAAGAGTTTCTATAATTTTTTCAAGTTTGTTTTTTATATCATCGTCAACTTTTACGTAATCTTTTGGAATATATGCAAGAGTCGGATCAAGTGCTTTAATCCCTTTAGAATCAAGATCTTTATATATTTTCATAAGATCTCCTGCTTCAGTTGTACAAGTAAGTTTACCTTCATCTTCTTCTATATCCAAAACTCCAAGATCCATTAGTGTAAGTTGTAATTCATCACTATTTTTCCCTTGAGTTTCTACTTGGAAAATTCCTTTGTAATCAAACATAAAAGAGACACTACCAGATGTTCCAAGATTTCCTCCACTTTTAGAAAAAATATGTCTTATACTTGATACGGCTCTATTTTTATTATCGGTAAGTGATTTTACTATTATTGCGATTCCTCCTGGTCCGTAACCTTCGTAAAAAATTTCTTCGATGGCTACTGCGTCTTTATCTCCTCCAGTTCCTTTTTTTATTGCTTTATCTATAATATCATTTGTGACGTTATCGGCTTTTGCTTTTTGTATAGCGACTTTTAAAGATGGGTTCATGTCAGGATCACCTCCTCCAAGTCTTGCTGCTACAGTTATTAATTTTCCATGTTTTGCGTAAACATTTCCTCTTTTTTTGTCTTGAGCAGCTTTTCTATGTTTGATATTTGCCCATTTTGAATGACCTGCCATATATCACAGAGTGAGAAATTAAATTGCGAGGGTATGATATCAGAAAAGAAAGTAATTTCAATCTCCATTTGATGGCTTAAATTCTTAATTAATATCTCGTTTCATATTGTTTCAATTTCCCATTTTACTCTTATAAAATGATCTTTTGGTAAATCTTTAATAGAGTCACAATCTTCTTTATGTATTGATATATAACCTTTGAAACTAGAGTATCCGATTATTTTGTCACCATATTTTGGGTTACAACATTTGGCAATATGACTTACTATACCTTCTTGGTTATCAATTATGATACCATTTAAATTATTTTTGATTTTTTTTCTAATGATACGTTT
>CAZOKC010000041.1:1199-4340 GCA_964580335.1 uncultured Candidatus Peribacteria bacterium | reverse complement strand
GGTGGTTCATCAAAGAGATTTGGTGGTGGGGGAGGAAGATTTTTTGGAAAGAAAAAGTCAGGTAGACCAAGTTCATCTATAAGTCATTCAAGATTTATCAATAAGCCTAAAGAAATTGTCCAAGAGGATATTTTTGTCCCAAAACATCAGTTTAAAGATTTTGGTTTTCCAAAAGAACTTCAAAAAACTTTGGATCTTTTAAAATTTGTAAATCCGACACCTATTCAAGATGGCGCTATTCCTTATATTATGCAAGGTAAAGATGTTATCGGACTTGCTAATACTGGAAGTGGTAAAACTGCAGCATTTCTTCTTCCAAGTATTCAAAATTTATTAAACAATGATAAGAAGGGTACAATCTTGATTGTTGCTCCAACAAGAGAACTTGCGATGCAGATAGAAAAAGATTTATTTAGATTTACTTATGGACTTCGTATATATGGCGCTTTGTGTGTTGGTGGTATGAGTATGTATACTCAGAAACAAGCACTTTTACGTAAACCTCATTTTGTTATTGGAACTCCAGGACGTCTTAAGGATTTCATAGATAGAGGTGTTCTTAAACTTGATAAAGTTTCGGTTTTTGTACTTGATGAAGTGGATAGAATGCTCGATATGGGATTTATACATGATATCAATTACATCATTGAAAAACTTCCAAGAGAAAGACAAAATCTTTGTTTTAGTGCGACGAATTCAAGAGAAATAGATTTACTTCTTGGAAAGATGCTTAAAGATCCAGTGACTGTTTCTGTAAGGACAAGTGAAACAGGTGAACATATAGAACAAGATATTATTAAGACTCATTCGAAAGAACATAAAATTCAAGTTTTAACAGAACTTTTAAGTAAGCCAGAATTTTCTAAAGTAATAGTTTTTGGATCAACTAAAATGATGGTTGAGAGACTTTCAGAAACACTTATATCAAATGGATTTAGAGTTGATTCTATCCATGGAGATAAATCTCAAGGTCAAAGAAAAAGAGCTCTTATGAATTTTAAAGAAAATAAAGTAAATGTACTTGTAGCGACAGACGTTGCTGCACGAGGACTTGATATTCCAAATGTAACTCATGTTATAAATTTTGATGAACCTCAAAATTATGAAGATTATATTCATCGTATAGGTCGTACAGGTAGAGCTGGGAAAAAAGGTATGGCTCTCACTTTTGTGAATGTGAGATAGCTTTATATGTGGTCTTTATTTGAATTTAATTTTATGGTATAATTCCATGATTGAAATTTTTATGGAAAATTTACCTAAAAAAAGTCCTGATGTTTTGGATCCTAAATCTGATCTTGAAAGACTAAAACAAGAGTTACCTTCTCCGACTGATGTAGAATTACAAAATTTGAAAGGATCAGTTGAAAGTAAAAAAGAAAAAGAAGATTCGTTTGAATCCTCTATAGGTCTTGATATGTCAAGTGTGAGGGAAATAATTGATTCCTTAAATCGTGAGCAAATTCAAGATATTTATCATATGCTTACAAATCAAGGAGATTACGAAACATATGTAAATAAATTTGTGAAATATTTGTCACCAGGTGATGATGTAGAGCTTACATGGTATCAGCAAATACTTTTAGCTCCTGCGAATGCCATAGAAACTTCGGTAACGTCATTGACATCTGTAGTTGATCCTGAATTTTATAAAGCTCTCGAAAATGTAGATAAATTAGTACCTTTAGGTATAAGTTTTATATATGTTTTTGCAGAAAAACTTAATCCAGCAGAGAAGACGGCTTTGTTATCACAATTTGTATATGGTGCAGTATTGTCAGCAGCGATTGTAGATAAATTGGTAAAATTTATGAAATCGTTAAGACTTTTAAGAGGTAGAGGGAGAAATGCTGGTACAAAAATAGGTAGACTTGCGAATAAAGTTGGAAATTTTGCTCAACAAAACGAAAAAGGGTTGAAACTAGCGGGTTATGTTGGTAGTACTTATTCTGCAACGAGTGATGCAACGGAAGTATTAAATGATTTAAATTCCTGATCCTGTACCAGTTTTTGGATAATTTTTTCTTTTCATTAATTGTGTTCTTTTAAGTTCTATTTTCTTTTCTTTAAATTCTTGTTTTTTTCCTTTTATTTCAGTTTTTGTTTCTTTTTTTCTTAATTTTTTTTCTTCCATTCTCTTTTTAATTATTTCTCTAACTTCTTCTCTAGTCAGAGGGGTTTTTTCTTTCACTTCTTCTTTTATTTCCTGATTCATTTCTTTTAAATCTTGTTTTAATTCTTCTTTTATTTCTTTCACTTCTTCTTTAAGTGTTTCTTTTAGTTCTAAAATTTCTTCTCTATATCTTCTATTTCTAGAATCAAAATCATCTAAAGATAATACAAATCCTTTAGGTATAAGTATTGTTGCAAGTACCAGCAAACTAAGAAATGATTTCATATATGTATTAAAAATATAAATACTTGGCGAGTATATTCTATAAATAATATTTTTTCAACTTTAAAAGGTGTATCGGGTTTGAAACTAATTGATATTATGTTTTTAAAAGAATAGATTGGTTATACGTAGATAATTTTATGCGAGTCGTTGGTTGTTTTATAGAACATGATGGAAAGATTTTGATACTTCATCGTCTTCCAAATAAGTCTCAAGGAGACAAATGGGGGATACCCGCGGGAAAAGTTGATGAGGGTGAAAATGACAGACAAACTGTTATTCGAGAGATAATGGAAGAAACGCAAATAGATATTTCGAATAAGGATATAAAATTTGTATGTGAAATGGTAGATATATTACCTGACAAGACGGTTTATTTTCAGGCTTTTAGAGTGATTTTTGATAATGAACCAAAGGTTATAATTAATCCAAATGAGCATCAAGATTTCAAGTGGGTTACACCAAAAGAATTTTATGAAATGCCAAATACTATGACGGGGATTAAGGTATTACTTGAGAAGGTGGGGTATGTTTAGGGTTAATTCCAGTTTTAGATTAGAAATAAAGGTATAAGATTTTAAGAACTATTCGTTTAAATCTCTTTTATAATAATTTTTATTCGATATAAGAGTATTTAATATTTTTCAAGATTTCGAAAAAATTTATAATGTCAATTGATTCGGTTTCTTTTCCTTCCGAATCAATGTAAGTTGTCTTGGTATTTGTTTTCCATATATATTTGTCCG
>CAZOKC010000041.1:541-1132 GCA_964580335.1 uncultured Candidatus Peribacteria bacterium | reverse complement strand
CGATTATTTGTGTAAATATCTTTCTTTCTTCAGGTATGACTGCTCTATTGAATATTAGTGATCCTAGTGGAGTTGTTATTAGTTGTTCAAAGAAAAATATATTATCTTTATGATAAATAAAGTAGCCGAATAATTTATTTGAATTGTAATCATTTCCGCCATTTTTCCCGAAATCTGATATTAAAAAATTATCATTTTTGTCAGTGATTATCTTGTAGCAATAAATTTCTGCATCGAATCCGAATGATGGGCATGATAGTCCGGTTTTAAATAAATATAGTTTATACTTATCAAACTCGGCAACTTTAACCAAATAATTATCATCGCTATCGACGTATTTATTTGGTATATATTTCTTAATTGTTTCAGGAATTCCTTTTATATGAACTTTATCATCAAAGTTTTCAATAAATGAAATAGAGATTGGATTCATTTCTGATAAAGGTTCGTTGATTTCAGTGTTGATAACCGGATATTGGATTCCAAAGTATCTAAAAGCTAGATAAAACATAACGATGACCAAAACTATACCTGCCAAATATTTCAAAGATTTCATAGTGATTTTTGCTTATCTTCAAAACTAACAGATTA
>CAZOKC010000041.1:248-524 GCA_964580335.1 uncultured Candidatus Peribacteria bacterium | reverse complement strand
ATCAAGGTGAAGTAAAATGAAATCCTTTTTACTTTAATGATGCTATTTTGAGGATATGGTGCAGCCAATTTGAGACAATCAGGGAAGGGGTATTGAGGGTGGGGTGAAATTAGCCATTCCGGTCGGGTCAAAATGAGACAAATAAGACAGTATAAAAAGGGGTGTCTTATTTTTTAATTTAATAATTTAAGTGTATGGTGTAAGTGAGTTATTTAAGTGTGAAAAATAGAATGATAAATCATTTTTTTCAATTTTATTTTTATTTAAATCCATTAA
>CAZOKC010000041.1:0-210 GCA_964580335.1 uncultured Candidatus Peribacteria bacterium | reverse complement strand
TATAAGGGTATATTTGGGGAAATTAAGACTTTTGTAAGAGTTAATTTCTAACAGAAAATTAGTCTTTAATGGTGATTTATCGTTTTTGTATATTTTATCAAAAGAATCAAAAACTATGATTGGGTAAAATACACAATTAGATTTGTGTACATATTCAAAAAATATTAATGAATTTAATGATTGATTAATGGCTGAATAAATTATGTCTTT
>CAZOKC010000040.1:2200-6424 GCA_964580335.1 uncultured Candidatus Peribacteria bacterium | reverse complement strand
AAGTATTGATTCAATAATAAAATATCTTATAATTTAATACTAAATTTCAAAATTTATGAAAACACCATCCAATCTTGAGAATTTGCACCAAAAAAAATCTCCAGAGAAATCTCATAATAAAGGATTTTTGGGAACTATCAGAAGATATTCAAAAAGGATAGCAGGGGTTTTGCTTCCTGTTTTATTCCTCTCTCAAAATGCGGATTCTATCGATATAAAAAAGTTTCAAACAGAGGTTCAAGATGGTAAAGATTTTGTAGTTAAATTATCAACTACACAAAATATATACAATTATCTAAATCGTTTTTATGAAGATTTAGTAAGTCAGATAGGTTCTTCGGAAGAATTGCGTATTGCTCAGATTAGTAAATTTCTACAAGTATTTGATTTTGCAACTCAAAATCTGGTGCTTTTTGATGGTAATAATTCAGAAGAACAAGGATGGATAAATGATTTACTTATAAAAATTGAGTCTTTGAAGAAAACTTTTCCAAAAGATCCTCAGTTTAAACAAGATTGGATAAATCTTGGTAGTAATATTGATAGACTTGTGAAAAGAGAAAAAGAACAAATGAAAGCAATAAAAGATGCATATAAAAAGATGGGGAAAGAAATCGATCCAGATAAAAAACAAGGTTCAAGTACAGGCATTGCAAGTGTTACACCAACTCCCTCTCAAACGAATAGTATGACTTATGATCAAATCTTAAATTTGCTTGGAGAAAGCGGACTTTCCCCAGATAGAGCTATGGAAGTGTATGATAATAATATAAATGTATCTGGATTTTCAGGATTTCAAGATATGAATGCCGCGGTTAGTGCTATAAGTACATTAATTCCAAGTACCCCAACTCAAATACCAACAGCGACTCCAACCCCTACAAATACTCCTACCGAAAGTCCAACTGCAACAGTGACTCCAACACCAAGTCCGACAAATACTTCGGAGCCTACTGCGACTCCAACAGAAGAACCAACTCCAGAAGAAGAAATAACACCAACTCCAACAATTTCAGAAGAAGATTAAACATTACTAGGTGAAACGCCAAGTCTGACACCAACATCAACTCCAACTTCCCCTACACCTGAGGCAATAGAAATTTTAAATGCTACGCCCAAACTTTATCAAATAATAGAAGAGACAGGTAATAAATACATATATTTACCAGAGGGTGAAAAATTGCAGAAATGTGAGATTGTATTTAATGGCGATGAGATAGAAATAAGAGGTATAACTTTTCCAATAGTAAAAAAATCAGCTAAAAATGATGCTCAAAATTTAATTTCAAACCGAAACAATTTTAATATTTTATTTAGTTCACTAGCCATAGGTTCATTTCAATCTTATAAAGAAAATTTAAATCAATCTTCAGATGGAACTGTTACAATTACTGAAATTTCAGGAAATATTTTACAAGGTTCACCACAGGTAGAACTTAGTTCATCAGATATGACTCTTAAAGAAATCAAAATAAATTTAAGTGTTAAAGAAGAAGGTGGAAAACTTACATTTTCAACGAAGAGATAATCTTATACAAAAACTTATCAAGTGTACTTGTTAATAGTCTTTTTATAAAAATGTTTGATAATTGTTTAACATTCTGTTAATATATTTTTGTAATATTTATATTATGAAAGTAAAAAGTATTGATAAGGTTAAGGCAGTTGGGGTTAGAGAATTACATAAAGAATTGAAATATGTGGTAGCTATGGTTTCATTGGGTGAGGAATTTATTATTTTGAAAAATAATAAACCTGTTTTTAAAATAAGTCCTTTGGACAAAAGATTAGAAGTAAAAAAGAAATATTCTCTTTCTGATCTTCATAATTTACAGTTTAATTCAGGACAAAAAAATCTTAGTACTAAAATTGACGAAATAGTTTATGATTAGTGATGTGGTTATTTTCGATAGTAATATATGGATTGGTTATTTAGATAGAGATGATTCATCTCATGCAAAATGTGTCGAGATCGTATCTAAGAACAAAGAAAAAGTATTAGTTCCTGAATATGTTATGCTTGAAGTTGTAACTGTACTTGTAAGAAAGAGAGGGAAAGAAATAGCTGATAAATTTATAGATTTTATAATAAATAATCAAGATACGTGGCTGGAACCTTCTACTAAAGATACCTTTATAAAAAGTTTAATATTTTTTCAGGATAATGACTACTCTTCATTGTCTTTTGTAGATCAAACTTTGTTATTTTTATCGAAAGATTATAAGGTTATCACTTTAGACAAAAACTTATCAAGTGTACTTGTTAAAAATGTTAAAATATAACAAAATGGCAAGTGAACTTGTTAAAACTTAACTACAAAAATATATGCGTTTCTTACTAAAACTTTCTGGAGAAACTTTACTTGGCCCTCGTGAAGCGGGGATCGATCCTGAGACTACTATGAACGTGGCAAAAGAGATTTTTGAAGCAAAAAATACTTCAGGTGCAGAAGTTGTCATCGTGATAGGTGCAGGAAATCTTTTCCGCGGGGCAAAAGCCGAGAAAAAAGGTATGGATAGAGTGGCAGGGGATTATATCGGTATGCTTGCGACTATTATGAACTCACTTGCGCTCCAAGATGATTTGGAAGAGTGTGGAGTTGAAACTCACGTGATGTCATCTTTTGATATTCCACAAATGGCAGAAACTTTTAACAATACAAAAGCTCTTAGATATTTGAAAAAAGGTGCAGTAGTTATATGTGCAGGTGGTACAGGAAATCCATTTTTTTCGACAGATAGCGCATCTGTACTTAGGGCTTTGGAGCTTAAATGCGATAAAGTGCTTAAAGCCACAAAAGTTGACGGAGTATATGACAGTGATCCTAAAACCAATCCAAAAGCGAAAAAATATGAAAAATTATCTCTTCAAGAAGCTATAGAAAAAAATCTTGGCGTAATGGATCAGACAGCTCTTGCAATGGCTCGTGAAAATCATCTCCCTATACAGGTATTTGATTTTTTCAAAAAAGGTAATCTTAGGAAAGTTTTAGAAGGGCAGGAAATAGGAACTATAGTTTTGTAAATTGATTTTTGTATTAGAATCTATAATATAAACATTGTTAAATAATAATATTTTTTTATGCTACACGACTTTGAAAACGAATCTAAAAAAGCACTTGAACATCTAAAAATGGAGTTTTCAAAACTTCAAATAGGAAGAGCTTCAGCAAATCTTGTCGAAGATGTTATGGTTTCTGCTTATGGATCTATGCAAACTCTGAAAGGAGTTGCAACAATTACTGTGAAAGATAGCCAAACTCTTTTGATCCAGCCTTGGGATAAATCACTTATGAGTCATGTGGAAAAAGCTATTTCAGAAGCTAATCTTGGAGTTAATCCTCAAAATGACGGAATAAATATTTTTATAAAAATTCCTCAACCTACAGAAGAAAGAAGAAGAGAATTTGTAAAAAGAGTTCATGAACTTGGTGAAAATGCTAGAATTCATGTAAGATCTGCACGTTTGGACAATAAGAAAAAACTTGAAAGAATGGAAGATGAAGGACAAATTTCTGAAGATGATTTAAATAGATTAGAAAAAGATCTTCAATCAAAAGTTGATAATGTGAACAAAGAAATTGATAAAATGGTAAAAGAAAAAGAAGAAATGATACTTTCTGTATAAAAATCATATATCAAAAAATCAGATAAATATTTATTTGTATTCTTTTTATTAATCCGTATATTGGTATTGAATTAGTTATTAATTTTATCTATGTCGGTAATTCTTTCTATCGTAGCCTTTTTGGTTATATTTTCTTTGCTTATACTCGTTCACGAAGCGGGACATTTTTTTACTGCACTTTGGGCGGGTGTTAAAGTACGTGAATTTGGTCTTGGAATGCCACCTAAAGCAATGACACTTTTTACATGGAAAGGAGTCAAATTTACGCTTAATTGGGTGCCATTTGGTGGATTTGTTAGAATGAAAGGACAAGATGATTTTGACAATTCCAAGGCTTCGAAAGAAAACAAAGACCCAGATAGTTTTGAGAAAGCTAAACTTCCATGGAGGATTCTCATAGTATGTGCAGGAGTTATCATGAATATTGTACTTGCTTTTGTGCTTTTATTTTTTGTATTCAAAACATCTTTCACTCCACTTGGAATAGTTCCTGATAGCGCAGTTGGGTTTGATTCTTTTATAATCATGAGAGAGAGTTTTGCAAGACAAGAAGGTTTCCTTATAAAAAGCGAAACAGCACCTGAGAGAGGAGTACG
>CAZOKC010000040.1:0-2190 GCA_964580335.1 uncultured Candidatus Peribacteria bacterium | reverse complement strand
TGGATGTATTAGATGGATCTATAGCTTTGGATCTTGGAATAAGAAAAGGTGATGTACTTACAAAAGTTGACGGAAAAGATATAGGTGGAACAAATGACTTTTTCAATATTACATCGACCAAAGAAGATTATTCAATCACTTTGGAACGAGGGAAAAACAAGATCACATATGAAATAGACAGAGAAAGTTTGGATGAAAAAATTGGTATATACATGGAACCAAATGAAAAACTTGTTAGTAAGACTTATTCTTTCGTAGATAGTTTCAAAAATACTGTAAGAGAAGTGTTTGTACAAACCAGAGTCACAGTTTATCTTTTTGTTGAAATGATAGGAGGATTACTTACAAAAGGAGAACTTTCTAAAGATATTGCAGGTCCAGTTGGTATAGCAAAACTTACATATAATTTTACAGAACAGGGGATAGGAGCGCTTGTTTTATTTACTGCTATGCTTTCTATGAGTCTTGCAGTTATAAATATTATGCCATTTCCTGCACTTGATGGTGGTAGACTTCTTTTTATGGTGATCGAGGGAATTTTTAGAAGAAAAGTATCTGAAAAAATCGAAGGATATATCCATACTGTAGGGTTTGTGCTTTTGATGGCACTAATATTAATCGTCACTTGGAATGATATAGTGCGGATATTTAGTTAGACTTGAGTTATTAAATAAAATTTATAGGATATTTTTAAATTTCTCACTTAATGGCTCAAACTCTGGTCTAGCATGTACGACCAGTATCGCCAAAATCGTTCGAAATTTAAAAATATCTTACATATTTACTAGCTTACCACTATGAATATAGAAGTTCAGAAAGATATATCTCTTGCTAAGTATTCCACCTGGGGGATTGGTAGGAAGGCGAAGTATTTTATAGAGATTATAGATGAAAAACAATTACCTGAGTTGAAAGCATTTTTGGATAAAGATGACAATAAAGATTTGAAAGTTCATGTTCTGGGAGGCGGAAGTAATACGCTTTTTAGTTCGAACGGGTTTGATGGGGTGGTGATTTTGGTTAGATTAGGTTTTAATGAAGAAGAAGAAAATGATAAAAAATTTACTTTGCATATTGTAGAATCAAAAGTCGAATTGAAAAGTGTTCCATCTGGTTTTCCTATGGGATTGCTAGTTGGATTTTGTAATAAACAAGGATTTTCTGGATTCGAATCTGCCGCAGGTCTTCCCGGAACTCTTGGAGGAGCTATCCGTGGAAATGCAGGGTGTTTTGGTTGGGAGACAAAAGATAATATCGAGTCAGTTCGCGCTTGGAATATTAAGACTGGAGAGATAAAAGAATTTCCAAACGAAGAATGTAAGTTTAATTATCGTGAAAGTTTTTTTAAATATAACCCAGAGTGGATAATACTTAGTGCAACGCTTAAATTTACTCAATCAACGCCAAGTGAAGTACGAAGTAAATCTACTGAAATAATTATGGAACGTGCTAAAAGACAGCCAAAAAAAGTAAAAACTTGTGGTTCGGTATTCAAAAATCCTAAAGAGTTACTCGACGGTAAGCCGATATCCGCAGGATTTCTCATAGATAGTCTTGGACTCAAAGGCACTCAAGTAGGAGGAGTAAAAATATCAGAAGTCCATGCAAATTTCTTTGAAAATGTTGATCCAGAAATTGCTACAAGTGATAATGTTTTAGATTTGATTAAAATTTGTCAGGAAAAAGTAAAAGCAAAATACAATATTGACCTAGAACCTGAGGTAAAGGTGGTGGGGGAGTGATTTTCTAATAAGTCACAGTTGATTTATTATATTAGAATATATCGATCAGATATGTCTATCTTATTGTAATAGTTTTTGTTATATTTTTATTTTGTTCTAAGAAAGATTTATCAGTGGTTTGATATAATGTTTAGATTACTAAAAATTATGCCAAATACATTTGAGACACTTTCGAGAACTATTTTTGCAAGAAAAGACTCTAATAAGAGCTTTTGGGAACTACTTCATCTATCAAGATCTCTTAAAGCGATTCTGGGAACAGATAATTCAGTACTTATAGAAAATATAAAACAAATACAAGATAGGGATACTTTGCAAACTATTTGCGATCTTCTTTATGATGAAGAGCAAAAACACATAAATATAGATAAAACAACTACAGAAAGATCTTTACAAATACTTCTTGAAGCAAAAAATGAGATGATGTTTTCTATAAAACAAGGTGAAA
>CAZOKC010000039.1:5080-6756 GCA_964580335.1 uncultured Candidatus Peribacteria bacterium | reverse complement strand
GTAAACAAAGAAAAATTTCAATAAAATCTAAAACATTTGTTCATAAATATGATAGTTTCAATATATATACTTGGCAACCTTCAGAAATTGAAGAAATATTAAAAGAGTTATATTCTATATATTTGAGACATGGTATATTTCTTGATACATATCACTTTTTACAAAAACCAATAGAAGGTATTTCTCCTTACCATATAGGGAAAGTTCAAGAACCAATCTTAAAGTGCGGATTTCCATCGCATTCATCTAGAATGAATCGTTTAGGTGATCTTATTGATCAAGGAAATAATTATAAAATTGCCTGTAAAGAAGTAAAAGTTAAACCAGAAGAACCTTGGTTTCTAGATATTTAATTTATCTTATCTGGTGCCGTCGGTGGGAATCGAACCCACACTCTATTGCTAGAACGGGATTTTGAGTCCCGCGTGTCTACCAATTCCACCACGACGGCAAATTTGTTACGCAATTAAAAATAGCTCCTAGTAATAATATTCTCAAGAGAAAATATCAAAATAGGAGCTATTATTTTTTTCTAATTATCTAAGTTTCAAATAAAGTGGTGTTTTTGTAAAAATTCCTTGTGGTTTATAACTATTCATCACAAATGGTGGCATATCATTTGATCTTATAAATTCATATTTCCAAGATGTATAAGATCTTTCCAAATCTGTCGGATAAGATGCTTGTACGGAAGTTGGCATTATAAATAGTTTAGCCACTATAAGGATAGAAAGTATAATTAGTTTAGTTTGCATAATATTTATTTAGGAATATATAACTTTTGTTTTCCTACTATATGAAATGTATGTCGAACGACAGTCGAAGACCAATGGAATATAGTAGGAAAGCATCCCAAAGTCTATTTATTGAATACCAATTATCTCACCCTATAAGTCACATTATCTCCTGTTCCTTCTGTTCCAATTACACCACTTTGTCCTCTTGGTGCCCACTGTGTATTAACTTTTCTATATTCACTATATGTCGAAAGATAGGCTGGTTCTGATTTTGCAGAACTATTTGAAGATACGTTTGAAGTAGAATTTGTAGTATAAAGTTGGTTGTAAGGATAAAATCCCGGAGTCCTAAATACTCTTCCCCAAGTTTGAAGTATTCTTTCTTTTTCTTTTGCGGTATGATCCTGCATAATGAAAGGAAGTATCCATGTTCCTTCAGTTCTTGTATAAGGGATATTTTGATTCACTATTTGTTGATTCGTTACATTATTCCCAGCTGTAGCATTATTGCTATAATTTGGATTTGGAATTGCTCCATAAGACTTACCTTCCTCTATATCTTGTGAGATAGCTGTATAATAAGGTTGATAAACTTTTGTTATCTCGATCACTTGTGGTTTAGGTTCTTCTTTTTTCTCTTCAACTTGTCTATATGGTGTTGAATAGTCATTCTGAGTATATCCTGGAGTAGAAACTTTCAAATTTCCATAAGGATTCTGATATTCATACATTTTACCATATTCTGGAGTAGACTTTGACTGAAAACCACTATCTGGAACTATCTTGAATGAAGCCATAGACATAGACGGAACCAAAACAAGACCCGTAACTAGAAGTGAAAAAATCTTTTTCATAAAAAGGATTAGTTTTTAAGTACTTCATATTTATCATAATTAATTATATTTGTCAATAGTTTATGTATTATGTCAACTATTACAT
>CAZOKC010000039.1:0-5061 GCA_964580335.1 uncultured Candidatus Peribacteria bacterium | reverse complement strand
ATACAAATACATTGTAAAATCTGACTATATCAAAAGAAATTATAAGATCAAATATGTTAGAATGATAAGATTATTATAAATTATGCCAAATCCTCAAAGTAAAGAAATTTTAAGGAGAGAACTCACAGATGGTAATGAGGACTCATTAAGAATAAATGACCAAACCGAACTTAGACTTGATATATTAAGACAACAAACTGAAACTCAAAGACTCAATACTGAATCAATAAAAACTCTCGAAGTAAATAAACCTTTAAAAGATGGCCCTGAAAAAGCTTATACATTTATGTTTATTCTTATAAATGAGCTCTTAACACAAAAATTACTAGATTCAGGATGGGATATGACAAAAACATCCAGTGAACAAGAAGCACTTTTTTCAAATCTAACAATAGAATCTATAGCCTCAATACTTCCTGAAGACCAAGAAAATATAACAAATGTAACTTACAATAAATTAATCGAAGCAAAGAGTATCATTTCTCCAAATCCTGATTCAGTAGCATTTCTAATACAAAATAGATGGGGAGAAATCATACAATTACTAAGAAACGGAGCCAACGAAGCTTATGAATCAAATAAAAGTCTAGTTCCTGAAACTAAACCAGAAAATGTAGATGACAAACTCGCTTCTCTTGAGAAAAAAGTTGAAACAAAAGATGAAAAAACATTTATCGAAATGGTAAAAGAAGCACCTCAAAAAGCAATTGAGTTTGCCAAAGCTCACCCCACACTTACAGTAATAGGTGGAGTGGCAACTGCATATGTAATAGGTAAATGGCTTTTTGGAAGTAAGAAAGAAAAATCTAATGAAGACAGCGAAGGCGGAAGTACTTTCAAATGGGCAGCACTTTTCGGAGCCTTAGGAATAGGAGGATATATGGCGTATAAGTATGGAATTAATAATAAGATTAAAGGTGTAGGTGATGCTATAAATAAAGGAACTGAATGGGCATCAAAGAAGAAAGAAGAAACAAAAAGCTTTATAGCAAAAAAAATAGGTGCAGACGAGACTAAATTAGATCCAAAGGATCAAGAACATTATCAGGAAATTAAAGAAAAATCTTTCATTGATGCAACTTTATTCAATTTCATGAAACAAGTAGAGAAAAACGGTCTAGTTAAACCAGATTGGAGTAGATATTATGGGAAATTAGATAAAGGAGAAACATTAACACTTGAAGAAAGATCTGAAATTATTTCATCATTAGCAATAGAAAAAGAAAAAAAAATTGCAATTTCTGCAGGAAAAGGAATATTGTATCTAGGGACCAGTACGGTAATAGAAGTAATTGATAAAGATTTAGAACTATTAGTACAAACAATCGGATTTAGTATAACGCGTGACCCCAAACAAGCATTGAATTGGATACAAACTTACGGAGAAGGAATAACATTAATTGGAAGTATAGCTACTTTTTCTAATATTGGAAAAAATTTATTAATTGAAGGAGAATTCAATATATTAAAAAGTATCGGCAGTGGATTAAAAACTGGATTAAAATGGCCAATATATCCAATAACCTATACCAAAAAAGGAATTGAAATGGGTTCAAAGGCCATTGGATTTATAGAAAAGTTAAAAAATGATACTATAGTAGTTATGGACTCTACATTTAGTCCAATATTAAGATGGGTTGGAGGAACAATAGAATATTTAAAAAAAATTAATCCCGATAGAAAGATTGCCGAATTAGTCGAAAGCAAAATTGGCCATATAGATACACAAATTACAGCAGGCCAACTTGGAACAGAAATAAATACTATGCTGGCCAGCAAAGGTCTAATCAGTGGAACTCCGGAAGCAAATGAAGCCATAAAGATATGGAAAAAAGAATTCGCAATAGGAGAACTTGTAAGATCAGGACAAATATCAGTTCAAGATCTTAAAACAGCTAGAGAAGCAATTACAAAACTAATTAAAGATAAATTGGATTCATTACCCATAAATCTAACTAACCAGGAAAAAATACTTGCCGAAATGGATGGACTACATTATATAAAAGGCACTGCTGAAAGATATCTGGAGCACTCTATTAGAGAGGTAAAGCTCCGAAAATTAGCAGGCGAAAATACAGATTTATTAGAAAAACAAATAAAAGAAACTTTGGAAAAATTACAAACTGAATATTCGAAAAGATTTAAGAACATTACCGAAAAATACAATGATCTAGTGAAATCAGATGCATTATCAGGTGTAGCAAAAACTAAACTTAAAAGATTTTTGAGAAATGAAGTCGTTAGTCATAATTTAAATGGGGCACTAAAAGGTAGAATAATAAATAATTATAAAACAAAAGGTAAAATAGCTTTAGCAATAGCCATTCCAAAGATGGCCTACGATATATATTCAGTGAAAGATCAATTCAAAGAGAAAATGTTGGATGGAGAATTAAGGGCATTAATCAAAGAAGTTGGTTTAGATACATTACAACTGATACTTGATATAATGTCACCACTAGGATCAACTGATTGGTATACGGCAATATCGGGTAAAGAAATACTTACAGGCAAAAAAGTTGAAGGCTGGGACAGATGGTCTAGACTAGTATATGGTACATACAGTTTAACTTCAGATATAGTCGCCGCATTTGCATCAGTACCAACAGCAGGAGCCGGTGGAGCAGCGGTTTACGGTGGCGCAAATATATTAGAAGCTGGTCTTAGAGCAGCAGGAAAATCAGATGATCTTATTAAAACTGCTCAAAAACTTATCCCAAAAATAACAGAGTTAGCTCAGAATTCTGGAGGTATTATGAATCTTATAAAAAGACTTCGAACAATATCGGGTAGCGTAATGTTAGGAGAAGCCGCATATTATGGAGGTAATATGATATATGAAGGTATTCAATATCATTATGATACATCAAAAAGCGAAACCATAGAATTAGATGAAAACATACTTGATGAGTCTCAAGACTCCCTCCCAGAAACCCCTCAACTTGCTGCCTAATTTTCTCCTGACTAGCTTAAATTATTAGTTTAGAATGTAGTTAATAGTTTTAGAAAATTTATTCGAAACGATTTAGGCCGATACTAAAGCGAAAGGTTAGCGAGGGGTTTGAGCCGTGAAGTGTAGAATATAATTTTCTAAAACTAAATGAATAATCTACTCAATATGGCCAAACGCACATACATCCAAGATAAGGCTACAATTCGTGCTAAAAACGAAGGTTTCAAGGCAAGATCAGTTTTCAAGCTTGAAGAAATAGATAAAAAATATAAACTCGTAAAAAACGGTCAGAGTGTTCTAGATATAGGCTCATCTCCAGGAAGTTTTATTCAATATTTGCGAAAAAATAATACTACAGGAAAAATAATAGGGCTTGATATTACCGAATTACCAGATTTTAAAAATCCTTTACAAAACCCATTTACACAAACGTTTGTAGCAGATTTATTAAGTCCACAAGATGAAGTGGAAGAAGGAATTGAAAAAATATGGTCAGATAATTTTGAAGGAACCCCTAAATTTGATTTAATTATTTCTGATGCGATGGGTAAAACTACAGGTTTTGGATTCCTGGATCACGAAGAAAGTATAGATATAGTTATGAGAGTAATAGAAATTGGAGATAAATATCTAAAAAAAGACGGAAATTTAATAGCTAAATTTTTTATGGGGAATCGACATAAAGAGCTTTTAGAAAAAAGTAAAAAACTTTATAAAGATGTAAAAATAGAAAAACCTGATGTTTCAAATAGATCGAAAAAAGAATTTTTTATAATTTGTCTAGGAAAAAAATAATTCTTGGGTAAAATATAGAAAAATAAATTGATCATGCAAAATTTGACCTTCGAAGAATTGGAAAATGAAGTAAAAAAACTTTTCAAACAAAAAGTTGAACTTTTCCTTGGAGAGAGTCAAAAAGAAATAGAAGATCGTATATATCCTTTTGTTTATACAAGAATTCTTTCAAAGTTCTTCCCGGAAAAAAAACACGAACTTTTCGAAAAACTGAGTCAAAAAGATAAACAAAGATATAAAATTATTGAAATTGCAGCAAAAACAAGCTTAAGAGATGAAAAACAGACATCAAAAGTATTTGATATTATATTTACATTAACCAAAGATATCGATTTGTTCATAGCTAGAATAATACATCATATTATCTATATTGAATTAAAATTCGAAAATCGTGAAAAACTTGAAGAAAGATGTGAATCTTTACTTTACTTATATTCTCCAATTGTTTCTAGCATGGGTCTTCATAAAATCAAAAACTATATAGAAAACGTAAGTTTCGAATTTTTATTTCCCGAAGAAAAAAATAAAATAGAAAATTTATTAAAAATAAACTACCCAGAAATCGATAAAAACCTAAATGATTCTGTAAAAGATATTAAAAAAAACATGCAAAAACCTTTTATCAAAAATGTTTTGGGAAGAATTAAAACTCCATATAGTATTTATAAAAAAATGTCTGTTAAAGATAGTGAAAATCTAAATGGTATATTTGATATAATGGCTATTAGGATAATTGTAAAAGAGATTAACCATTGTTACGAAGTATTAGGAATTATTCATAATCTTTATGAACCAATCGGAGGAAGAATAAAAGATTATATAGTAAAACCAAAACCAAATGGATATCAAAGTATTCATACAACAATTTTACTTTCAAATAAAAAACCTTTAGAAATACAAATAAGAACCGAAGAAATGGATAAATTTGCCGAATATGGACAAGCTGCACATAGTATATATAAAGTCGATTATAAACTTAAATCAAAAGAACTTGAACATATAAAAGATATTTTAAAAATTTCCAAAGACAAACCACCTATAAAAGAATGGTCTAGTCTACTTGAAAATGAATTTGATTCAGAAACAATTTCAGTATTTACCCCAAAACATGATGTTATAGAATTACCTATAGGTTCTACAGCTTTAGATTTTGCTTATGCAATACATACAAATGTGGGAGATCATTGTATGATAGCAAAAGTTGATGGGAAACCCATTCCACTGAATGTACCATTATCTCATGGTCAAGTAGTCGAAATAATTACAAGAAAAGATGTAACTCCAAACATATTCTGGATAGATCATGCAATAAA
>CAZOKC010000038.1:0-6758 GCA_964580335.1 uncultured Candidatus Peribacteria bacterium | reverse complement strand
TCCCAATTATTTTTCATACTTTAGTAAAATAAAGTGCTTTACCCGGATAAAGTACATGGGAAAAAATATAAGTCAAGAGAAATAACTACAAAAATGAAATAGATTTATTCTTGCCTCAAAATCTCGGTTTAGATTATGATAAATTTTATTGGAAAATATCAACTAATCTATTCTATATATCCATTCGGATACCTTTCTTTCCACCAATTTGGTCTTTCATTTTCAGGTAAAGCACCCCAGCTTTCATTTAATACTTTGTATTCATCACCAAGCCAAAGGCCGTTATCTTGAACAAGTTCACCGTCCAGATACATTTTCCCGTCCTTACCTTTCAAGAGAGTTGTAATATCCCAATGTAGATCATTATGACTTTTGTTTCCATTACTTACTTTTACAAGATTTCCATCTTCATCATTTGGAAATGTATAACAAGATCCTAAAGCTACGTGAAAACTTCCTCCGATTTTTTCTACAAGAAGACCATTAAGCACATGTTTTGATAAATGTGGATTTGTTCCAATTCCTATTTCTCCAAGATGTCTTGATCCTTCTCCGTCGTTATCATCTAAAGTTACCAGATGTTCGAGGTCTTCCTTGTTTACTCTAGCATCGAAATCTACTATTTTCCCATCTTTAAATACTAAAGTTATATCTTCGATTATATCGGAACTTCCTCTTTGGAATCTTCCGATAGCTACTATCTTTCCATTTACTTGGTTTTTCACTGGACTTGAGAAAATCTCAGATCCAGGGATGTTATTGTAAATTGTACTATTTACAAATGTTTGAGTTTCTATACTCATCGTAATATCTGTACCATCACTATTTGTGATATGTAGAGTTTTTGCATTATCAAACTTTTTTATTAAAAGTTTTTGTGCTTTTTTGATTTCATCCCAAGGTTGGTCACACATCTCAAAAAAGAATTCCAAATATTCATGATAACCAAACCCATCTAATTCTGCGTCATTTTCAGTTGGTATGTATGTAAGTATCCATTCTACTTCTCCATTAATTACTTTTTTTGAAATTTCTTTAGTCATATTTTTAAACAATTTTTCTTTATTGTTATCTGTTTGTTTAAGTATCTTTGGATCAGTGTTTTCAACTATCCTTATATAAGATGTGGCGTCATCATAAAATTCTCTAAGTCTGAAAGTTGCTATTCCTTGAAGATTTTCTTCATTTAAATGATTTATAATAAGCATATTTCTTTCTGGATCTACAAATTCCATTTCAAAATAAATAGGCATATCTGAAAGCATTTCCACAAGATATTCGGTCACTTTTTTTGTTTTTTTTGAGATAAGTACCATCATTTTATCCTACAAGTTTTTATTAAAGTAGCTGCCAAATTTTTTTGAATTTCATCTTCGATTGGTATATATACAATGTCTTCCCACATAGGATCATTGGTATTTCGTATCTTTGAAAGTAGTTCTTCATTTTTATAAATACCTCCGTGATATTCGATGAAGAATCTATAAAGTTTATGTATTAGATTTATTTTTTCAGATAAATGCATTGTGTTTATATTTTCCAAAGCTTCCAAAAGTTCTTCTTTCATTGAATCCAAATATTCATGAGTTTCTGTGATTTTTAAAAGTCTTTCTTTGTATTTATTCAAAAGTTTTTCCATGGAGTTTTAGGTTAGATCTAAAAGATGACTTTTTTATAATAGTATAAAAACTTTGTAACTTAAATATCTAATTTATTATTTGTATAAGTCCAATATCTTTTGGATTTACTATATTTACTCCGCTAGTTCGTGACTGTCGCACTCCATACGCTACGTAAAATAGTAAATCTGATATATTATTTATCAAACCTCACAAACAAACTTATACATACCGCATGAGTCACATTTAAGGATTCAAGTTTGTTATTATGATTTATAAAAAGTGAATCAGCTTCGATATTTGATTTGATTCCGTTTCCTTCATTTCCAAATATTAATGCTACTTTTTCTTCGTCTTTTATTGTACCGATTTCTTTTGCAGTTTGAGTTTTTTCTATTCGGAAGATTTTGAAATCATTTTTATTTAAAGTTGAGATTTTTTCTTCATCAAATTCTTTTATTTCTACCCAAGGCACTTTAAAAAAACTTCCAACAGATGATCTTATAACTTTGCTGTTGCTTGGATCTACGCAGTTTATAAGAAGTATTGAAGCATCGAATCCAAGTGCTAGACGAAATATAGCCCCAAGATTTCCGGGATCTTGTATAGAATCTAAAATAATAATTGTTTTATTTTTTAATATATCATCAAACTCGTATTTAGGTATTTTCGCTACACCTGCGATATCTTGAGGAGTTTCTGTAGTTACCAATTTATTAAACTCAGTTGTATCTTGTGGACCAAAAGTAAAGTCGATAAAATCTTTTGCCATTTCTATACATTTACTTCCTTCCACTAAACACATTCCGGACTCATCACGTCCTTTCTTTGTGTGAAGTGATCTTATAAATTTTATTTTTTCGTTTGAGATGAGCATATGTTTTTGATGGTACTTCGTAGGGGAATCGAACCCCTATTACCAGGATGAGAACCTGGCGTCCTAGCCGTTAGACGAACGAAGCTAGTTGTGAAAGGATTTTACTAAAAATAAATAAAATTGACAATTACAATTCGGTTATTATTATACCCGCACATTAAATTAATCGAAGTCATAAAAATTATGGAATCTGAAAAATCATTATTGGTTGAAGCTATTACCAATCATAATCCACAAATACTTGATAATTTGACAGTTTCAGAAAATCCAGAGATAAGAAACATGGCGATTATAAGAATTTGTGAATTATTATTTCAAGATGATAATATTTGCCTTGAAGAATTTGAACTTTATATAGAAACTCTTACAGATATTTATAATGATAGATCTACTCAACCTATTTTGAGACAGAAAGCTTTTTATATGGTTTTTAAATTTTATTTTTTTGTAGATAACCATGATGGATTGGTTAAAATGACAAGACTTTTACTAGAAGATGATTTACTTAATTTTAGTGAAAAAACTTATTTACTGGTTAGAATTTCTGAATTTGCAGATGATTTAATATTTGTAAGTCAACTTATCGATATGTTTTTGAATTCATGTTCTACCTTTGATAAAGGGGCAGTAAAACTTTATTTGATAAAATTTATCTTATTAATAAGAAATAATATATATTTAGAGCAAAACTTGATATATCAGGTATTGTTTTGTTTAAATATATTGATTACCTTTTTTAATATTGATAAAACAGATCCTGATTATTTTATGATAATTTATTTAAAAGCAGTATTTAAACTTAAAATTGATGATAATTCATTTGTAAAGGATTATGAGAGTATAATTTTTGATAAACTTGCTTTATTCAATTTAAATAAAGATTTATTAAATCAGATTTGTTTGTCTTTATATATTTTTTATCTAATATCAAATCAATCACTTAAGATACTTAATCTATATCTTTGGATTATTAAATATGATATATTTGAAATCGATATTAGAAATATTATAAAAAAAGATGTTTTTATTACATCTTCATTAAATTAACCTATGCCAAAAGTAAAATTTAAAGATAAAATCGTAAATTTGAAGAAGGGAGAAAAACTTCCTGATCATGAAGATGAAATTGCAATACCTTATGCATGTTATGTTGGGGCTTGTCAGACTTGTGCATGCCAAGTTGTTTCAGGAGAAGAAAATATAAAACCAATCAATGAAAATGAAGAAATGATGGGGGCAGAAGGAAATAATAGACTCGCTTGCCAGATAGAATTCAATGATGATGTCAGTGATGAGGCAACTTTAGAAATAGTGGATGGTTGGTAAAAAATATTGGAATATAAAAAAAGAGCCTGATTAAAAACCCAGACTCTTTTTTTAAAGTATTAATAAATTTATGTATGTGCTCTTGAGTCTACTTCGTAGCTTGTATTTTGTGCTTCAAAGAAATTTACAAGTTCATAAACATCTATAGCGGTAGTCATCCATTTTGCAGGATTTGTAACTCCATAATGTGGTGCCATTCCTAGTTCTTCAAGTCTTCTGTCTGCTACGTATTGTACATATTGGTTTACATATTCTGCATTGATCCCAAGTATTCCTCGAGGGAACATGTCTCTATTATAATCTACTTCAAGATTTACTCCTTGTATTATGATGTCCCTTATTTCTGTAGCAAATTCTTCTGTGATAAGTTCTTTATTTTCTTCTAAAATATTTTGAATAAGATTGATTCCAAATTGAAGATGTAAACTCTCATCTCTTATTACCCAATTTATCATAGATCCTAGATTTCTAAGTTGATTCCTTTGTCTAAATGATAGTGCAACCATAAATCCTGTATAGAACCATATTCCTTCCATTACTATATTTGATGCAACCAAGTTTCTTATAAAATCTTTTTTACCTTCATGTGTTTCAATATCTAAATTATCCTCGGTCATTCTTTTTAGATAATTTGTTATGAAATTTTCTTTATTTATCATTGAAGGAGTTTGAAGATGCATATTGAAAACAACTTCACGATTTACCGGGAATGTTTCAAGTACATATTCAAATGCTACACAATGATTTGCTTCCTCCCACATTTGCTTGGCAAGATATAAATGACATTCTGGTGATTTTAGATAAGGATATACACCAAGTGCGATTGATCTATTAACTATGAGTTCAGCAGGATTAAAAAAGGCCAGTAAAAATTCTACAGCATGTTTTTCATCATCTGTCATTTTTATCCAATCATCTAAATCTTCTTTTAGAGCTATTTCGTGAGGAAACCATGTATTTCTTACAGCTTGATTATAAAGGTCATAAGCCCATTTATATTTTATTGGATATAGATTCATGTCATCTGGTGACGCTTTTCCTAGTAACATATTATTAAGTTAATTATAAAATTATTGACAACTATCACATTGAAGTCGTTCTTGTGGATCTATTGGACAGGCTTTTATTTTTTGTTCATCTTGCGTAACTGTTTGTGAATTATAATTTTGAATAACTACAGCTTCTTTTGATATCAGATTTCCAAATCCTTTTACTGAAGCAAACCCCGTTTTACCTATTTTTTCAGCTTTATTTATTTTTATGGTACTTTGTTCTGCTGTATGTTGTGGTTTCATATGAAGGTAATATGTTGTTTTAAGTCCTTTCTTCCATGCGGTTATATAAATATTCGTTGTATCTTCTATATTTCTCGAAGAAAGATACATATTTCTTGAAAGAGCTTGATCCACCCATTTTTGTGCACGGGATGCTACTTCAATATAAGCATATGGAGATGTTGTAAATGAAGTTTTGAAAATTTCTTTTATTTCATCTGGAATTTCTTCAATGTTCATTATATCTCCGTGATTTGCTATAATTTGTTGTTTTACTTTTCCCCATAAGTTTAGTTGTTTTAGTTTTTTTACAAGATTATGGTTTATATCAAGATATTTTCCTGAAATCTTATTTCTTGAAAAAGCTTGTGCAAATCTTGGATCTATTCCTGGTGTTGTTGCAGCAACAAGTCCAATATTGGCATTTGGGGCTACTGCCATAAGCGTTGCATTTCTTATACCTTTTTTTACCTTTTGTCTTAAATAATCCCAATTAAGTCCAAGTTTACTATCTATGGGAACATCCAATTTTGTACTTCTTGTGATTTTTAATCTGGCCAAGGTATCTATTGGTACCATACCTTTTGACCATCCACTACCATGAAAGTGTTGATAAGAACCACGTTCTTGAGCTAGGTTTGTACTTTCATCGATTGCTATAAAACTTATGAATTCAAATAACTTGTCTGCAAAATTGTAAGCTTCCTCACTGTCATAAGCAAAACCAAGTTGTTCGATGGCATCTGAAAATCCCATTACACCAAGTCCTACAGCTCGATTTTCACGATCTGATTTTTGAGCTTCAACAATGGGCAGAGTATTTATATCAATTAAATTATCTAAATGTCTTACCGCATGTCTGACAGTGTATTCTAAAGCATTAAAATGAATGTCTTTTTTTTCTAAATCAAGATGATTTGCGATGTTTATCGAAGCTAGATTACACACTGCTATATTGTCTCTATCTTGTGGTAGACATATTTCGGTACAGAGATTTGACATATGAATTGTCCCCGTATTGTTATTTAAAGCTCTTAAATTTATTGCATCTTTCCATGTAAGCCACGGGTGAGATGTACCTTGTAAACTCACAAGTATTTGGGTAAGTTGTTCTCTGGCTGGAACTTTTTTGAAAGTTCTTAATTTCCCTTCATTTGCCATTTGTATATATTCTTGATATTTTTTTGAAAATTCTTCTCCGTAAAGTTCATTTAAATCTGGAGTGTCTTTTGGATCAAACATATACCAGTCTTGGCCTGTTTCAACTCGGTTCATAAATTCATCTGAAATAAATACTGCAGTGTTTGCAGTTCTCATTCTTAAATAGTCATCACCTGCATTATGTTTCCAATCTATAAATTCAGGAAAATCTAAATGCCAGTTTTCCATATAAAAACATAAAGCACCTTTTTTCTTCCCACCTCTTGCTATAGCTCTTATGGCGGTATCTATTATCTTTGCAAATGGTGTTGGACCGCTTGATAATGTATTATTTGAACTGAGTGGTGATCCTGATGCTCGAAGTTTTGTAAGGGATGCTCCAATTCCACCTGCGGCTTTTGAAAGTCTCATTACATCAGAAACAGATTTTGCTATATGAATTATGTCATCTTGTATTTCAAGAAGAAAACAATTACTTAAAGCAGGATTTGGAGTCCCTGA
>CAZOKC010000037.1:3255-7531 GCA_964580335.1 uncultured Candidatus Peribacteria bacterium | reverse complement strand
TTGTGCCCATAATAGAGATTTTCTACTTTTTCTTTTACTTGTTTCTTCATTTAGTAATAATGATGATTTTTCGAATTTTAAAGAATGTGTTTTAGGCACATCTTTTCCTGATACAATCAGAATAAACGATCTTTATTATAGTGAAGAAAAAATTCGAAAAATCCTCGAAGATGCAGGTTTCATTTTGGAAAAAATTGAAGGTATAGAAAAAGGTTACGAGGTCAAACATATACCAGCAAATACGATTGGAAATCATTGGACTCACCAAGCCGGACTTTATTATGTACAAGAAGCTTCAAGCATGATTCCTGTTCTTGCGCTCGATCCAAAACCAGGTGAAAAAATTCTCGATATAGCTGCAGCACCAGGAAGCAAAACATCTCAAATAGCTTCGTATATGAAAGGTCAAGGAATAATCGTGGCAAACGAAGTGAATTATAAAAGATCAAAAAGTCTTGTTTCAAACTTACAAAAATTGGGAATTATAAACTATCTTGTTTCATGTCAGACAGGTGAGAGTATAGGAAATTTATATAGAGAAACATTTGATAAAGTACTTGTAGATGCACCTTGTAGCGCAGACGGGGCAATACAAAAAGATAAAGCTTTCTTTTCAAGATGGAGTCCCCTTTCTTATGAAAAATTACCCAAATTACAATTTGCGATATTGGAAAGTGCTTACAAATCTCTCAAAGTTGGAGGAACTTTAGTTTATTCTACATGTACATTAGCACCAGAAGAAAACGAAATCCTTGTACAAGAATTCTTAGAGAAATATCCTTCTGCCAAAATTGTAAAATCTAAAAATTTGGATTATTTCTACAAAAAAAGTCATCAAGTAAATGAGTGGAACGGGATAAAAATAAATAAAGAAATTCAAGAAAAATCTGTAAGGGTTCTTCCAAATGTACTAAATATGGAATCATTTTTTATAGTTTGTATAGAGAAGAAAGAAAGTATTCCTCTTCCAAAATATCCTAAAGAAATAAGAAAAATTCCATCTTATAGAAAATTAGTTGAAAAAAATCATGACATTTATAAATTTCTTTCAAATCTTGGCTTTGAGAGCGAACTTGATAAGTTTGATATTTATGAAGAATCAAGATCAAAATCGAAAGAATACACTCTCGGTCCGAAAAATCTTGATGAATTTGAAGCTCTCAAAATAGATAAAGTCGGCCTTGAAATTGCAAGTTTTGAAAATGGCAATATGAACTTATCTACTTTCGGAACAAGAGCAATACTTTCTATGGAATCTAAAAATAATGATTTTATTTACGAAATAGAAACAGAAGAAGATTTAGGAAAATATATAAGAGGTCAAGATATACCTATAAAAATTGACATTTCAAAAAAACAAAGGCGTTTATTTATAACATACAAAGGTTTTCCACTTGGATTTGGACTTGTGATGAATGATAAAAACATCATCAAAAATCAACTTAAAAGATCACTCTGTATAAGAGTTGGATAAAATTTTAGGTATTTACCTTCACTTCTGTGCTCAAACCCGAGTCTAGCATGTACGACTCGTATCGCATAAATCGTTCAGTCAAATACCCAAAATTTATACGTTTATTAATTCTTCAAGTCTTATAGACCAAACAATAAAATAGATATTTATCAAGTTAACTTAATTTAAACTTGTATATTTTCCGATCCAGACAGACAATCAGCAAAGCTTTGTATGATATAATGATACGATAATTATCTTATGAAAAGAATCTTAAATCTAATACGAAAATATTCATTTCTAATAGTCGGCCTAATATTAATATTGATTGGGATATATTTTATATTTCCTAAAACAAAAACTTTAACTATCGTCTGGCCAATTGAAAAACCTGATTTTTCATATATCTACACAGAAAATATATCCAGATTTATACCTGGAGTTTATGATTCTTTATTTGACTATGATAACAATCTAGAACTTAGTCCAAATATTGCAAATTCTTGGGGAAAAATAGAAAGTATCGAAGGAATAACAACTTGGAGATTTTATATAAATACAAACAAAAAATTTACTGATAAAACAAAAATTTCTTTGGATGACATTATAAAATCTATAAATACAATCAAAGATATATCTTGTGAAAAATCAGTTTTAGAAAACGCCATAGACTGTACAACATCTTTCAGTGACGATACTTTTCTTAGGAAAATAACATTAACTCCTATAACAAAAGATGGTTTAGGGAAAGGCGAAGGCACTGGAGAATATAAAATAATTGAAAACACAGAAAACTTCGTAAAACTACAAAAGAAAACTAAATCCCTCAAAGTTCCTTATGTAAAAATAATTTTTACCCCATTTGTGTACGAAATAGAAGAAATGCTTGGTCAAAAAAATGTGGATATAGTTATGAACGCGACAGATCTAGATTTCCCAAAAAATAACTATAAAAAAACTGATATTCCTTCGCTTGAAACATTCTTTCTTGTTCCAAAAATAAAATCATCTGAATCGACTCTTGCTTCGGAAAAGACAAGAAACTACTTAAAAGAAATATTTCAAGAAAAAATAAGCGCAAGTAAACTAAATAACAAACTCATGGTGTCTTCGCAATTCTTTGCAAGTAATATAGTTCCAAAAATAGAAATAGATAAAGAAGCTTCTAACGACACGAAAATTCCTGATTTACTTACTATAAAAACATTACCGGGACTTGAATCAATTGTAACTTATCTAAAAAGTACAACTTCATCAAAAATAAATATATCAGCATTTTTCATAAAAGAAGAAGATATAGATAAAATATTAAACGAAGAACCAAAAGAAAATGAACTTATATTACTTGGATGGTTTTTTGAAAATGCAAGCGTTACAAATTTTTTAAACAAAATAATTCTTCCAGTCTGCTCAAACTGGCCAAATGGAAACGAACAAGAAGTTTGTCTTTCATATCTACATAAAATACTTATGGAAAAAGATAGTTTATCACTTAAACAACAACGCCTCATTTTACAAAGTCTTGAATATTTTCTTATAAAAAGAGCAATGATTCTACCTTTATTTGAAACAAAAACATCTGTAATACATCATAAATACATAAGATTTACTCCACATCCTTTAAATGATTTACGTTTTAACAATATTAATAATTTTAGATTATTTTAATTATGAAAAGTTTTAGACAAATAATTTATGGATATTTTTTGGCAACAGGGATGATTATATCTTCATGTCTTATAATATTTTTTGGAATCCGTGAATATTCGGATCTTAAAACAAATATAAGAATAAATGCCATGGAGTATTCAAAAACTCATTTTGAGGAAGTAATATCCATATATGAAAATGAAACACTTTCGGGTAACAAGATAATCTCAAATGCCAAATTTGACGCAATAATAAATCTAAATAGTGATCTTGACCAAATTGAAATATTTTCATTTGATGGAGAACTTCTAATTTCTACAAAAGAAAATATAAATTCAAAACTTGAAAAGATAAGTTCACAAAATCCATATTTTGTAAATAAATCAGGAGAAACAATAAATTCAAATCAATATAACCAAGTATCTTCTCCATTTTCGATAATAGTCCCAGATAAAAACGGTGAATATATAATCAAATATTCTTTTACCGATAAAAGAATTTTTATCTTATATATCCGACTTGCACTTATATTACTTTTTGTCATCTTGGCGATTGCTTTTATAAGTTTTAGAATATCAAAAAAATTATCCAAAAATATTTCTCATCCTATCGAAGATCTTTCTAAAGCGATGGAAACATTTGGTAAAACCGGTCAAATACAAGAAACAAAAAATATCAAAACAATCAGCAACGAAATAAAACTTCTAACAAATACATTTGAAAAAATGGAAGTTGATCTTGATATCGCTCACAAAGAACATATAGAAAAAGTCAAAACTGACCAAGAAATAGCACTTGCAGGACAGATACAACAAAGATTTTTACCTAAATCAGGATTTCATGAAAATAATATTTCTATAGATGGAATTCTTGTACCTGCCACAAAAGTAGGTGGAGATATGTATGATATAATCGAAGTAGGAAAAGATCAGATTCTTTTTTATCTTGCTGATGTCACAGGGCATGGAGTAAGTGCGGGAGTTGTATCTTCTATGATCTCTTCAGGAGTAGATATACTTGCAAGTAGCAAGGCCAAACTTGATGAAAATGATCTAAAGGCACTTTGTATAAGCCTTCATCAAGTATTATTCAAAAAAACAGATAGCGACGTATTTGCCACAATGTTTATAGGATATTTAGACAAAAAATCAGGTAAAATAACAAGTATATCAT
>CAZOKC010000037.1:0-3240 GCA_964580335.1 uncultured Candidatus Peribacteria bacterium | reverse complement strand
ATCATGTGGTCATGAACAAGGTATAATCTATAGAAAATCAGAAAATACTTTGGAAATGCTACCTAAAGGAGGCCTTGCTTTGGGACTTATAAAAGAAGTCGAAGCAACACTTAATATCACAAAGTCAAAACTAAATAAAGGAGACTGCCTTTATATTTATAGCGATGGAGTAAAAGAAGCATGGAACAAACAAGATGAAAAATTTGGTATAGAAAGACTTTCAAAACTTATTTTGGACAGTCAAAAGAAATCTTTATCTTTAAAAGAAATGATAAAAGATCTCGAAAAGTTTACTAACGGAAGACCTTTTGAAGATGATGTAACTATGGTGAGGGTAATTGTTTAATATATATTTCTAAACATCAGATTTTTAATTAAATCATTTAATTAGGAAGATTAAATATTTTTTAATGTGTCAAAGTCTAAATTTATTAGTACAACTTGTGAAGTAAAAATAAGAAAAATCTAATATTTAGTTTAAATTATTTTATAGTTTTAAAATCGATCAAAAAATCTTACGAAATTTACTGATGGAAGACTATTTAAAGTCGTATAGCCTAAGCGATACTATGTTTAGAATAAGGAAAGAATTTATCCATATTTGACTGAAATAATATTGGGAAATTCACCCTCTCTCCAGGAATATACATTCTATAATCTCCGTTTTGCAACTTAGTAAAACTAACTGGTTTGAATGAATCATCATCTTTTGTCTTCTCTTTAACATAAAAATTATCTCCACGAACTTGAACCAAAAAATTAGTTTCAGATTTATCTAAAGGTCTCCTAATAGGTATTTCTTTATACTGTCCGCTTTCTTTAGTCTCATCTAAAATTAATTTCGCCATTTTATATACAGAATCATCCTGTTTTTTTGATCTAATTTCTAGAATTTTCTCTAAAGCATATCTAGGTAATACAGTATCTCGGAAAATCCCATCATTTATTACAATCTTACCCTCTCTTATCTCAACTTTATTACCTGCAAAATATAAACCGTCTGGCTTAGCTTCATAATTAGAAACTATCAAAATATCATTACCTTGTAGTATCTTATCACTGATAGTGGGGAATATTTGTGAAAGATAATCTAAATTTATAATATCGTGACCATTCACATTAATAAATCCGCTTGATATATCAATATCATCACCATCTATTTTTCTTCCATTGGAATAAAAAACTGGTTTTCCACTTTCATCAAAAGATATTTCTGTATTTCCAAGAGTTTTAAGGAAAATCTGTCCGTTATCTTTATCAACACGTATATAATCAGTATACCCATCAAATCCAATATAATAAGATCCACTTCTTTCGAAAACATTTGTTATTAATACTGTACCAATATTTTTTAAGTTATAACTGAAATTTATCGGTATATCTTTAATAGCATCAAATTTAGAAAAATGATCGTTAATATATCCCAGACATTTATAATCTGAAAAACTAAATCGTAAGTCATTTTGAGAAATATCTTGAGTGAAACCATGACCTAAATTGAAAGTCTCAATTATTGAACCTATTTTATCATTCATCACCCTATATCTATCTTGATTTATTCTAAGTATTCCACTATCACCTATAATTAACCCATTTATTATATCATCAACAATTTGTGATGTAATTGTTACCTTCTTTCTAGAATAAGTATTTGCATCTAAGAGAGGTATAGTAAATTTCATTTTTTCTCTGGAAGGTAAATCTGTACCATCTTTTATAAAAAACTCTCTGACCTTTCTAAGTGAGTCTAAATCGGGTAATACACTTATAGTAAAGGTATAGTCTCCTGTGACTGTATCTTTTTCAACACTAAGTTCATTATGTCGAATATTTAATGCAGATATTATTTTATTTTTCATTTTCTCTTCATCTATCTGTTTTTCTGGAGTTTCCAATATGTTTGGATCATCAATAGATATTTCTTGTGGAGCAATACTCTCCTCTTGAGTATTTCTTCCTCTTTCAACATCTAATTCTTGATGAGATTGAGTTTCCGGAGTACTTAAATCAATTTGAAATTCTATTTTAAGTTTCCCCACCAAAGCCTTAAAAGTCTTCGGACCAAATAATCCATCTACTGTAACACCAAGTTGAGTTTGCAAAGCTTTTACTCCATCAAGTGTAGCTTGATCGTAATCTTTATCTGTCATAGTTTCTTTATATCCAAGCCCTTTCAAGATAGTTTGAACATTTCCAATTAGGGGATTTTCAGAGGTTTCTCGCCATAGTCTTGTATAATTTTGACCTTTATCAAAATCCGTCGCTAAAGCTTTCAATGAATGTAAATAAGATAATTCATTTAGTCCGTCGAGAGATTTAGTAAATTCATCTACCTTAACTTCTTTTTGTTTTGTAGTTTCCACCCTAGAAACTGATCCAGTTCCATCCCTTTCCATAACTGTATCCCAAAATTTATCTCCTTTTTTATCTCCATCACATAATTTTTTCACAAGTGCAGTCAAAATCTCGGCATCCATTCCACCTTGATGCTGTGCATAGTAAGCAAGTCCTATTCTTGGCTTCAGATCTTCTAAGCCCTGATTCAATAATCCGTATAAAGTATTATTGAAAGTAATATCACCTTGAAACAAACCGGTGTTTAGATCAATAGAATCTGCAATTTGAGTTAATGCATTTTTTAATTCATTATTTTTTGAAGTATCTGTAAAGACATTTAAAGAATTTATACTGTTAATTAATTGTTCTAAATTATAACTTCCCATATCTTCTACTTTCGGCTCAAAACTTACTTGATCTGGAGTCCTTTCAGCAAATCTCGCAGCCCTTCTCATAGTTCTTACTCCACCATCGTGCGATTCCTTAGCTAAAGCAACCAATGCATCGATTGTCGATTGGACTAAACTTTCATGTTGTACTTGTCCTTCTCTTGTGATTTTATCGAGTTTAAAAAGTGCGTCTTTTCGAATCTCCTCAATATGTTCATTTATAGAACCAATTATCTCTCTTTGTCTATCACTAAGTTTATCATTTGGTTTTTTAAACTTCTCTCTTAAAAATGCTTTTGCATCAACTGTTATTTTATCTGTAGCCTTTTTTGCTTCATCTTTTGTATCGATACCTGTTCCATCTGTAATACCTAATTGTGTTTTAAGTTCCAGAAGTCCTTTTGTATCTGGTTTTTTATCAGTTTCGGCTTTATAAACTTTCTCAAAATTTTGTGCTTCACTACTTTTAGCTAAATAAATCTTATCCCAATTTGTTTCGAAAATATAATTATGA
>CAZOKC010000036.1:3014-7749 GCA_964580335.1 uncultured Candidatus Peribacteria bacterium | reverse complement strand
TTCATAAAAAGATATTTTGCTACACTACCTAATGTAGTGTAAAGTATATATTTTTGCAATTTTTATAAACAAAAGTTATAAATACATCATATTTTTAAACAAACTATGACAATAATTCTTTCAAATAAAATTGATATGGTAAAAAAAGCAACCAGATCACATAATTATCAAATAAACGGCGGAACAAAACTTTCAGGATCCATAACAACTAAAACATCCAAAAATTGTGCTCTAGCTCTTGTATATGCAGCGATTGTTTCAAAACAAAGAAATGTACTTATAAATACTCCGAAAATCGAAGAGATCGAAAGAACACGTGAAATTTTCCATAGTATTGGTGTAGATACAACTTGGGAAAGTAATAACCTCATAATTGATTCGAAACCAAAAATAAATTATGAAAAATTGAATAAAGATGCTGCAAGCAAAACTCGTGCAATGCTTTATCTACTTGGGGTACTTCCACATTTTGCAAATGAATTTTCACTTCCTGTACCAGGAGGATGTAAATTAGGTAAAAGGACTATTTCAGCTCCTTATTATGCTCTCTGCGATATGGGTTTTGAATTTAAATTCAGCGCAAAAGATATAACAGTGACTCTTCCCAAAAAACTTCTTTCTGAGAAAAAAGATCGAGAAATAGTAATGTACGAAGCAAGTGACACAGGAGCAAATATTGCAATACTTGCCGCTTTAGCCCTTCCCGGAACTACCACGATCCGAATGACTAGCTCAAACTACATGATACAAGATATGTGTTATGGACTTATATCTATGGGAGCAAAAATAGAAGGAATAGGAACTTCTACACTCAAAATTTATGGGAATCAAAATTTCAAAGCACTAAACTATCCAGTACTTGAGGATCCTATCGAAGGCATGATGCTTATAGCACTTGCAGCTACTACCAACAGTGAATTTGAGATAAAAGGACTTCCTAAAGATTTTCTTGAACTTGAACTTCTTAAACTAGAGAAAATGGGATTTAACTATGAAGTAACTAAAAAATATAGATCAAAAAGTGGAAATTTTGACCTTCTAGATATAAAAACTAAAAAATCAAAACTTGAAGCTCCTGCCGAGAAAATTCATGCGCAAGCATATCCCGGACTCAATATGGACAACCTTCCATTTTTTGTACCGATCGCAACACAAGCAAAAGGGAAAACTTTGATCCACGATTGGGTTTATGAAAACAGAGCTCTATACTATATGGAAATGCAAAAACTTGGAGCAGATATAATTTTAGCTGACCCACACAGAGTTTATGTCACAGGGAAAACAGAATTAAACGGCGCAGAAATAGTATGCCCTCCAGCTCTTAGACCTTCTGTGATAATATTAATTGGAATGATTGCGGCAAAAGGAAAATCAATTCTTCGAAATACATATTCAATAGATAGAGGTCATGAAGATTTGTTTAATAGACTCAAAGAAATTGGAGCAGATATTAAGGAAATTGAATAAGTTTAGTGTTTTCCTTTGAAATATTTGCTACTTTTATCAAGTAATCCAAAATCAAGTGGTTGATCTTGGGTAAACTCCAAATTGTGATAAAGGGCAAGCTCGGCTTTGTAAAGTTGTCTACCAAGATCCATAGCGTGTTGAGGAATAGAAATAGCATGAGCTTTTGTGATCGCCATCATGATTTCTTCTGCAGTATCTCCATCGAATCTCGTAACAGGAAGACCTTCAGGACTTTGATGGTGACATATTATTTTCATATTTTCACGATCGAGTTCAACTATAAAATTTCCATAAGGATCAACCTGACAAGGAGGTTTATCTTCAAAATATTTTTTTCCAATCTCACGAGCTTTTTCCCAGTCGTACTCGTAAATATGCGCTGAAGCTGAAATAATAGTAAGTACACCTCTGTCTATACATGCTTCCTTTGCTATTTCATCTTGAAGATGTAAAAATCCAAAAGCATTTTGAGGCCAACCAGAAAACATATCATGCGACCTTACATATATATTTAAATGAAGTTTATTTCTTTGCTTTATAGCTTGTACAAAAGATACACAAGGTCTATGACCATCAGGATGTAAATCTTTCAAAGGATCGATAAGCGAAGCAACTGCTTCACGTGCATTTGGATCTATTTTGAGTCTATCTTTTATCCATTTTATTTGATCTATTCCAAAATACTGTCTCATCCTATTTCCATAAGTATAATGCTGTGCAAGATCAGGATTTCCATTTTGAAAACTAGCTACATATCTATCAACTTCTTCTTTTGTAAATGGAAACCAATCAGGAATAAAATGGTCTTTTGGATCTTCATTTTCTATAACTGCAATTGTATTTATTACTTCTCTTATCTCATATTCATCAGTAAATTTTTTCTCACCAAATTTCATAATCATACTCATAAGCTTTGCCCACACTGTAGCTATTTTATCTCCCCTTACTTTAAATCCTGACACATCACTTGGATATTGATCTGGACCAATTTGCACAGCTTCAGGAAAAGTTTTTGGCTCTGCAAAATGTGGAAGGGCTTGATCCAATTCTTTTATTTTTTGTTCGAGTAATTCTATGTCATTACTTCCCACTAAATTGATAAGAGTTACTTCCTTCCTAAGTAAATCCAAATCTTCTTTTGGTATCTCTTTATCTATAACATTGCTTTCACCTGTTTCCCAAAATTTCACAAGTTCAGCTCCACTTCCGGATAACTCCGATCCACAAACTACAAGATGACGAATCTTTGGATTTGCAAAAATATTTCGAAGCATGAAATTTATCCCAAGTTTGGAATAAAGTTGCCCAACTACCGCATATGAATTTTTATCGAGTTTATTTACAAAAAACTCTTTTTTGGTCCAAAGAGTAGCGATCCCGACTGTGGATTCAAGATTTCCTAAAGTAAGCAGTTTTGCGTAATATATCGGCCAATTTGGCGGGAAAGACATATTTAAAATACAAATTTGTGCCTTAATATATCATGAATTTTTCATATTAAAAGCAAGATATAATCTTGACGAAAAGAGATTTATGAATAAATTTACTAAAAATTTTAAATATTATGGGAGAAAGAAGTGAAATGTTCGGATTTAAAGAATTTGAAGAATTAGATTTACCAAAAACACCTGATTTAATAGTTCCAAATTTTAAAAGTGATAGAGAAATTTATGCCATAGGTGATTTGCATGGAAATATAAATACATTAGTTGATTCACTAGATCACTTAGGTTTAATCGATAACGAAAGAAACTGGATTAGAGGAAATTCTAAACTTATAGTACTAGGAGATATTCTCGCAGATAGAAATGCTCAAGGTATTGAATGTGTTTTACTCATAAGAAAAATTCGAGAACAAGCGCAAAAAATAGGTGGGGAAGTACATATGATCATGGGAAATCACGACAATACTTTTATAACACTACTTCTTAGAGATTATTTTAAAACCCCTGAAAATAAACAATGTCTTATAGATGGGTTTAGTGAAAGAAAAGGAATGATAGATTTATATCATCTTTTAACCCAATATGGATTTAGATTTGATGGATTTACTAACACAAATGAAAGAGAAGTGTTTGAACTTTTTATAAATACATTCATCCAAAAACGAAGCGAAATATTTGAATGTCTAAGACAAAACAATCCTGAGTTTGTAGATGAAATAACAAGATTTAAACTTTGCCATAGAGAAGATTCTATACTTTTTTTACACACAGATCCAACTGATAATATCTTAGATGATCTTTCAAGTTCAAGATTTGATACAGAAGATATAAATCAACTTTGTAGTGAAAATCTAAGAGGCTCGATACAATCAGGTAGTTCTTTTTGTGAAGAATTTATAAGACGTAAAAAAATCTATACAAATGTGGCAAACAGAAGAACCTGGAAAACAGGAAGACTTACTCCTGAAGTAAATGAAAAAAATTATGAATTACTTTCACAAAACGGATTACAAACAATTATCCATGGTCATACAGATCATGAAAATCTTCAGGTATTTAAAGCTCCTTTTGGTGTCCAAGTAATATCGATCGATACCTCTTATAAAAAAGAAGGTGATTTAAATATACGACCTATTACAACTCCAAGATTCCCAACATGTCACATATCGACAAACGGAATCATAACCCTTGGAAAAGAAATTACCGTCTGATCTTACACCTGAGTTTCCTTGGTTTCAGTAAATACTCTTCCTCCTTGCCACTGTCCACGATAAGTTGAGTGAACTTCTCCCTCAAGTCTTAGAAAAACCACATGTGCGATCCTTGCTCCAAGCTCTATATGGAAAGGTACATTTCGTAGATTTTTGATACCAAAAGTAAGACCCCCAACATATCCTGGAGCAACTATCGGAACGAGGAAAAGTCGCACCCCTGACCTTTGAAGTGTTGATCGAGGATTTAGAAATGGAACAATATCAGCTGGAGTTTTAAGTTCTTCTATAGTTTTAACCAAATAATATTTATCTGGATCCATAGTAAAAACTGTGGTTTTGCCTTCTTCATATTTCGCTACAAGTTTTGCTTCAGGCGTTTTTCTTTCTGTCTCTCCTAAAAATCCCTCTTCATCTGTAAGTTCATAAACTTCTCCAAGTCTCAAATCAAATCCCGCACCTTCAGGATTAGTCCTATCTCTTTCACAAAGCCCTGTAACAAGTTCTCCATTATTTATCATTTCAAGAAGTGTTTTTGTTCCGATTATCATAAGATTTGATTATTAATAAAAAGATTACTCAATAAGCCCATGTTTTCGAAGTAAATCAGCA
>CAZOKC010000036.1:2717-3000 GCA_964580335.1 uncultured Candidatus Peribacteria bacterium | reverse complement strand
GCACTCACAGAACTTGAGCGACTTTCTTCGATAAATACAACTTTCGTAACTCCAGCTTGAATCAAAGCTCTTGCACAATGTATACAAGGTATTTTTGTTACATAACATATCGCACCATCTGTGGAAATACCTCTTTTTGCCGCGAAATAAAGAGCGTTTTGTTCAGCATGAATAGTTCTTTGACATTTTCCTGAATGTTTCTTGTCCCCATCGATAATATCTGTTGCAGCTTCTTCATGTAAACACCCAACTTCATGGCAATGTGGATCACCTGAAACTGATC
>CAZOKC010000036.1:0-2700 GCA_964580335.1 uncultured Candidatus Peribacteria bacterium | reverse complement strand
GAAATAATTCTTCCGTCTTTCACAAGTACACATCCATGAATACCCTCATTGCAAGTTGCTCTCATGCTAAAAAGCATAGTGATCGACTTAAAAACATTATCTATATCATCAATTCTTACATGATTTTCGAGACATTCTTTTCGCATATCTATAAGAAAATCCATTATTTTTTTATCTATCTGACTCATAATTTTAAATGATTTCTCTCAATATATTTGATATAATAGAAATGTAAAATAAATTATGATAATAACAATTGACGGATTTGCAGGGACAGGAAAATCAAGTACCGCAAGAGAAGTGGCAAAAAAACTTTCCGGATTTCATTATCTTGATACAGGCGCAACCTATAGATGTGTGGCTTTATATTTCAAAAATCAAAATATCGATACTTCGGATTATAAAAACCTAGATGAAATATTTAAAAATATAAAAATTGATTTTGATCTTACCAAAACACCTCAAACTGTTTTCTTAAATGGAGAAGATGTAACATCCAAAATACGAGAAAATGAGATAAGTGTTATTGCAAGCCAAATAGCGGGTATCAAAGAAGTGAGAAATTTCTTACATGAAATACAAAGAAATCTGGGGAAGAAAGGAAACTTCGTCGTAGAAGGAAGAGACATAGGGACGGTAGTTTTCCCTGATGCTAAATACAAATTTTTTGTAAATTGCACACTAGAAGTAAAAACCAAAAGAAGATACAACGAACTTATCTCCAAAGGCGTCGAGATCGATTTTGAAACTCTCAAAAAACAAATAAAAGAAAGAGACGAGAGAGATAGTATAAACACTTATCCAGCAACTGACGCCATCCTCATAGACAATAGTGAAATGTCACTTGATGAGACGGTGGAAGAGATTGTGGGGAGGGTAATTTAATTTTTATAAGTCTAATTTTATGAAACTTTCATCTGAACCAGAAAATATTAAAGACATTATCGATAAACTTCAAAAGATGTTCGATGAAGACCAAGCCATGCGTAATTCTGACACATGGGATGAATCTATTGATCATCGAAATACTGAGCGACTTAAATCTATAATTGATGAAATAGGTTGGCCTACTATTTCTAAGGTTGGAGAAAAAAGCTCGAATATTGCGTGGTGTCTTGCCCAACATGCAGATCACGATCTTAGCTTTCAAAAAAGATGCCTTGAACTTATGAAATCAGTACCTGAAGGAGATATTTCAAAAAGAAATATTGCCTATCTTGAAGATAGAATTGCAGTAGCAGAAGGAAGGCCTCAACTATACGGAACTCAATTTTATACAAACGCAAAAGGTGAACTTGTACCACAACCAATATATGATTTTAATAATATCAATAAACGTAGAACAGATATGGGACTTGAAACTTTTGAAGAATATCAAAAAAGAATGTTACAAGTTGATTAAATTAAATCCCGTAAGTTTGATGAAATTACAGAATAAAAGTAATTTCTCCTTTCTCAAAACAGAAAAATACAGAATTTTACTTATTAGTAAAAATACTATATACTGACTGTATACGAATCAACATATTTATTAACTTGTTAATGAAGTCATTGTGCCTAAAAAATATTGTAATATCTGTGCATCACATAGAGGAATAAGCTATCCTACAAGTTCACTAGTTAATATGAATGTTACAGGATCGCAATATCAAAGAAAAAAATATGATAAACATGTTAATATTTCATCTACTGCTTTAAAATACAATTCAATTTACAATAACAGAGATTATAATAAATTTTATAAAGACTATTAAAAATTTATTATTTCCACATGTGTTTCTGGAATTGTAGAATTTGATAGTCGAGGTAACAAAAATATTATTCTAAATTATGGTTGTCAATTAGGTGAATTTTTTAATAACGGAATTAAATTATCAGATCAATCTATGGTGAAAGTCGTATTACCTGATGATATGAATTATATACATGCTTTCCCATATGAACCTGATCAACAATTAATGAATGAAAAATGTGATGATTGTAGGCAAGATCTTTTTTAAACTTATAAATCCTTCAATTAAGTAGATAAAACATATCTAAAAATGTAATAAACGGGTATGTAATTAATTCTGAAAAATTGTCATTAATTACCAATACTAACATAAATTTAATAATAATATATTGGTTTCATTATCAAATAATAATTAATGATACTCGAATTAAAGACCAACACTGATTATTGGATTTTCTGAAATTAATAATAAAATTATTCTTAAAAGAAATCTGCCAAAAATATATAACCTTTAATTCAAAATGTTTTCATTTTTAATATCCAGCACAATACTATATCCATCAATATTTTTTGGTCCCCATTCATGATAAATAGATGGAAAATTCAAAAATGATGGTATTAATCTACTCTCACCTTTTAATACTATGCTTTCATTTGGTTGTAAAATAAGATAACCTTCATCTACTTTATATTTTGATATATCATCTATCCCCAAATATGTCTTATATGGAAATCTTGTAGAATATTCATAAATAGAATCATTCAATTCTGTACATTCCTCCCGAAGTTTATTATCCATAAATGAATATTCTGACAAGTTAACTGATCCAAAATCAATCAATCCTTCCTTGTTAATACCGGCCACATTATATATCTTTAATTTTAGAGGATAATTCATCGTATTAGATAATTTAAATTTTAAGTTTAGTTTATAAAATTCATTAATAGTAAAATTTGACTCCGCATTA
>CAZOKC010000035.1:0-7966 GCA_964580335.1 uncultured Candidatus Peribacteria bacterium | reverse complement strand
AGTGTTTGATAGAACTCCATGGAATTTTGAAAGAGGAGCTTTGAATCCACCGACCATCTTGGCAATAAGTTCTTCCTTGCTTGGAAGGTTGGCAAGATTCATTGCTTTTGCTTCACTAAAACTGTCTTCTCCGATATATCCACCCATCAACTTACCTTTCTTAAGTTTTTTGAAAACTTTAGCAAGTATTCTAAATGGAGCTATTTCGTCGGCAGTAGAGAAAGCGAAAGCAACTTGGGCTTCTTTCATAACGTCTTCTCCAAGTAGAGGAAGTTTTTTGTCTTCCATTACTTTGTTGAAAAGAGTTTTTTTAAGCACCTTGTATGTGATACCTTCTTTTCGAAGATCTTTTCGTAGATTTGATATTTCAAATACGTTTAGACCTTTGTATTCTGTTACAGCAATACTTTTAGTATTTGTCAGAATATTGTTGATTTCACTTACAAGGACTTGTTTTTCTGCTTTTGTAAGAGCCATACTCCTAGTTAAGATATAAAAAAACTTTGTCATACCGACAAAGCTAATAAGTTTTTTGCATCTAAATGGGATTTTTGTCCCAAAACCTGTTTTGCTTTGTCTAGGCGAGTCTTAAATTCTAGAAATTTCTAGAAATGCTCACTGTCTTTGACGAGAGAATAATAGTCTTTTTTATATTAATGTCAATAAAAATAGTTGACAAAAATCAAATCACATATATAATACAGAAAATCCCCTCACTTGGAACATGGATGACACCGTTGCGGGTCTATTCAGTGGTTGTGAGGGGATTTTTGATTACTTTCTTCACTTATGTTAGATTCGTTAGAATTCAATCGGTTTAGAAAGTAATCATATAATTATAACAAAAAGTAAGTTAAATTTCAAATTTAGTTTTTATAAAAAAATAAACTTCTTGAAAAGAAGTTAAAATTTGTTATGGTTAAAAACTTTAAAACAAAAATGAACGTATCACGTGGATGTCAGGAATTTGGAATGAGTTTAGTTCTAGATTATTTAAATATTAATTCAGAAAAGTTAGTTTCAAAATCTTATAAAGATATATTTAAAATATTTGAGGAGATGAGAATTCGTTTGATTGATTATTTTCCAGGTTCTTTGATAGATTCTCAAATTCTATTTTATTCAGTATTTTTGGATATTGTTCCAAATCATTCAGTGTTAAAAAATACGGAAATAAGAAAATCAATGAATGATTTTATAAATAAAATTCAAGGTTTTGTAATAAACTGTCAAAGTTAGTTTATTTTTTCTTTCGAGTTGTTTTTTTACTAGGCTTAGATGAAGTTTCCTCCCTTTCTTCTTTATTTAGATATTTTTCTAGGAGTTCTTCGATGTTTTCATCTGTTGGCTTTGTCCATGTTGCAAATTTACAAGTTGGATAAGTAGAACAACCAAAGAATTGTTTTCCTTTTCTTGTGTTTTTACCTACAAGTTCGCCTTTTTTACATAATGGGCATTTGATACCAGTAGATTCTACAATTGGTTTTATATTTTTGCATTCAGGATAACCAGAACATCCAAGGAATGAACCAAATCGACCTTTTTTTACCACCATTTCTTTTCCACATTTATCACATTTTTCACCTTTAAATTTTGCTTCCAAAGCTTCTTTTTCTTTTATTTCTTCTTCAAGTGGTGCTGTATAGTCGCATTCTGGATAATTTTCACAAGTTCTAAACTTACCAAATCTTCCGAACTTGTAAATTTCAGAAGCGCCACATTTTGGGCACTTGTGACCTGTTTTTTCTACGACTTTTGCAACATGTTCTTTTTTATCTTCGATATTTTTATGAAATGGTTTATAAATACCATCCAAAACTTTTTCCCAAACTTTCTTTCCTTCAGCGATATCGTCCAAATCTTCTTCTATATTTGCTGTAAAATCATAGTCTACAACATCCATAAAATGTTCTTTTAGGAAATTTGTAACAAGAATTCCTATTTCTGTTGGGACTAAGTATTTCCAAACTTCACCTGTTTCAGGATTTTTTTTCTCCACGTAACCTCTATCTATGATTGTTGAAATAGTTGGTGCATAAGTTGATGGTCTGCCTATACCTTTTTTCTCAAGTTCTTTTACAAGACTTGCTTCTGAATATCTTGCAGGAGGTTTTGTAAAATTTTGTTCACCGTTGTATTCACCTGTTTTAAGTTCTTCTTTTTGTTTGAGTTCCGGGAAAATTATTTCTTTTTTAGGTTTACCAAGTTTCATCCACCCATCAAAAATTACTCTTTCACCTTTTGCTTCAAAAATATAATTTGTTCCTTTTGGATTTGCTTCAATCTTTGTTGTAGCTACAACAGCTTCCTGCATTTGTGTTTGAAGAGTTCTGTTGTATATAAGTTCATAGAGTCTAAATTCATTTTTATCGAGATGTTTTTCCATACTTTCTGGGGTTTTGGAAAAATCAACTGGACGTATAGCTTCATGGGCTTCCTGTGCGCCTTTTGATTTTGTTTTAAAGACCCTTGGACTTGAAAGTGCGTATTCTTTTCCTAAGTTTTTTTCAATTGCTTTTTTTGCTCCCAACAAAGCTTCGCTTGATAAATTTAAAGAATCAGTTCTCATGTATGTTATAAGACCTTCTCTTTCACTTCCCATATCGACACCTTCATAAAGTCTTTGAGCTAGAGTCATGGTTTGTTTTACCGAAAATCCAAGCTCCGTAGAAGCTGCTTGTTGGAGAGAGGAAGTCGTAAGTGGTGCTGGAGCCGCTCTTTTTGTTTCTTTGGAGTCGATTTCAGAAATTATTAAATTTTTACCTTCTATTTCATCAAATATTTTCTTAAATTCAGTTTCATTTTTGATTTCTTTATTTTTTAAGTTTGTAGTGCAAACCATTTCCCAATCAGTTTTGTTTTTGGAAACTAAAGTTTTTATTTTCCAGAATTCCTCGGGTTTGAAAGCTCTAATTTCTTCTTCTCTTTCAACTATTATTCTAAGTGCTACACTTTGTACACGTCCTGCACTAAGTCCTTGTCTTACCTTGCTCCAAAGGATAGGAGAAAGTTCATAACCAACGAGTCTATCAAGAAGTCTTCTTGCTTGTTGTGCATTTACAAGTCTTTCATCTATTTTTCTTGGATTTTCGATTGATTCCAATATGGCTTTTTTTGTGATTTCATGAAAAACGATTCTTTCATAATCTTTATCTTTTTTTATATCAAGGGCATGAAGTAAATGCCAGCCTATAGCTTCTCCTTCCCGATCCTCATCAGTTGCTATATATATTTTATTTGCATTTTTGGTTTCCTTTTTGAGTTCGGAAACAACTTTCTTTTTATCTGGGGATATTATGTAATCTGGTTTGAAATTATTTTTTATATCAATACCCATCTTCTTTTCCGGAAGATCTCGTATGTGACCTATACTCGACATTACCTTGTATTCTTTACCTAAAAATTTTTCTATTGTACGTGCTTTTGCAGGAGATTCGACTATAACAAGGTTTTTTGCCATTTAGATTTGATTATAAAATAATCTTACTACAAAAATATTTAACGCTCATGAAGTTAATCTTAAAAATCATAAAAGTAAAATGGTTTTATACTTGACGAATTGTGACTTACATTTTTTCCCAAATCTTTTTCACCTTTTATTCTCGAATTTACTATGTTAAAATCTTCCCGGTTACTTTTGAAGTAATCTGTTATTATTAACAAGATTTAAATATATATGTCGGATCAAGAGGAAAATTTATTTCAGGGTTCACAAGAAGGAGGTATCGATAAAGTTATTGATCATGGTATTTCAAAAGAAATGAAAACTTCATATCTTGCTTATGCTATGAGTGTCATCGTTTCAAGAGCTCTTCCAGATGTTCGCGATGGACTTAAACCTGTGCATAGAAGAATTCTTTATTCTATGCATGAAAATGGGCTTAAATCTACAAGTAAATTTAGAAAATCAGCAACTGTGGTTGGAGATGTAATTGGTAAATATCATCCACACGGAGATGTTGCTGTATATGATGCGATGGTTCGTTTAGCTCAAGATTTTTCACTTCGTTATCCTCTTGTACTTGGTCAGGGTAACTTTGGATCTATAGATGGGGATAGTCCTGCTGCTCATAGATATACCGAAGCGAAAATGGAAAAGATAACTGAAGAGTTACTTTCTGATATAGAAAAAGAAACAATAGATTTTAGACCAAACTATGATGCAAGTAGGGTAGAGCCAACAGTACTTCCTTCGAAACTTCCGAATCTTTTATTGAATGGAACTTCTGGTATTGCCGTAGGTATGGCTACAAATATTCCCCCTCATAACATAGGAGAAGTTCTTGATGCTGTACTTTATTTATCAAACAATCCTGAATGTGAAATTGTGGATTTGCTTCTGTTTATAAAAGGACCAGATTTTCCAACAGGAGGGATTATTTATGATGAAGAAGCTATAAGGCAGGCTTATGAAACAGGGAGAGGTTCTATCGTAGTTAGAGCTAAAACAAATATCGAAGAATTAAAAGGTGGTAAACAAGCTATTATTATTACTGAAGTTCCTTATCAGGTAAATAAAGCGGATCTTATTGTGAAAATTGCTGATCTTGTGAGAGATAAAAAAATTGAAGGTATTACAGATATTCGTGATGAATCAAATAAAGAAGGTATAAGAGTTGTTATAGAGCTTAAAAGAGATTCTTTTCCTAAAAAAATATTGAATCAACTTTTTCAAATGACAGCATTGCAATCAAGTTTTGCTTTTAATCTTATCGCACTTACTGAAAGAGGTTTACAGCCAAAACTTTTGAATGTAAAAGAAATACTTGAAGAGTTTATAGTCCATAGAAAAGAGGTTATAACGAGAAGAACTGAATATGAACTTAAAATTGCAAAGGCAAGAGCTCATATTTTGGAAGGTCTTAAAATAGCTATAGATAATATAGATGCTGTTATTAAATTAATCCGTGCAAGTAAGACTCAGGAAGATGCAAAGGAAGGGTTGATGGAAAAATTTGAATTATCTGATCTTCAAGCTGATGCAATTCTTGCTATGCAACTTAGACGTTTAGCTGCTTTGGAAAGACAGAAGATAGAAGAAGAACTCGCTGAAAAAATGAAATTAATTGATGATTTGGAAGGAATATTGGCTGATGTTGAAAAAGTTAGAAAAATTATGAATGATGAATTTAAAGAACTTAAAGATAAATTTGGAGATATAAGAAGAACTGAGGTTATACCAAATGCACTTGGTAAAATTAGGGCAGTTGATACAATCCCAAATCTTGAAATGATGATTCTACTCACTCGTGAAAATTATATTAAACGTATTCCACCAGACACTTATAAATCTCAACACAGAGGTGGGAAAGGGGTTGTAGGTATGGGGACAAAAGAAGAAGATGAAGTACAAACACTTATTTATACAAAAAATCATAATACTTTGCTTTTCTTCACAAATACTGGTCGTGTATTTAAACTTCCTGCATATGAAGTTCCAGAAAGTTCAAGAACCGCAAAAGGTCAATCTATAGTCAATCTTCTTAATTTGAAACCTGAAGAAAAAGTTACAACTATTTTAGATATAGATGCAAATCCTGGAAAATATTTATTTATGGCGACTAAGTTTGGAACTGTGAAAAAAACTGATCTGGAAGAATTTAAGAATATAAGAACCAATGGAATCATAGCTTGTGGACTCAAAGATAACGATGAGCTCCTTTGGGTGAAGCAAACAAGTGGAAAAGATGAAATAGTTATGGTTACAAGAAATGCTCAGAGTATAAGATATTCTGAAGATGATGTAAGATCTATGGGAAGAGCTGCAGCAGGAGTAAGAGGTATTAAACTAAAATCAAAGGATGATCAAGTTGTTGAAATGGATGTTGTGACAGAAGGTATTACAAGTTTACTTGTTGTTACAGAAAAAGGACTTGGTAAGATGACAAGCCTTGATGATTATAGAGATCAAAACAGAGGTGGTTCTGGTATTAAGACTGCGAGTTTAACAGATAAAACTGGTAAAGTTGTAGGAGCAAGACTTGTAAATAAAAATTTACCTCAAGATATACTTATTATTACAAAAAAAGGACAGGTTATGAGAACTTCTCTTTTAGAGGTTCCTGAAAGAGGAAGATCGACTCAAGGTGTTTATCTTATGAGAACAAAAGAAGATATAGTTAGTGGAGTTGGAATTATAGCTACAGATGCATAATTTCAAATTAGATAACATAAAATAGTTTTGCATACCATGCTTAAAAGCATTTATATGTAAATTGTTTGAATTCATGCCCAAATTGTACATAATTGTCTTAATAATAAATTATTTTATGTTAGAAAACATTTTTATAAATAAAGTTAAATACGCATTTTTTGTTATAATTATTTTACTTATAGTCGATCTTGTGGGACTTTTTGCTAGATCAGATAATTCTTTTGATAATCTTTTTACCGCTCTGACAGGTTCGTCTTCTGTATCAAATTGCCCTTCAGATAAACAACTTTGTTTTTCTGTTTTACTGGGAGATGAAAAAACTGACTATAAAGAAATAAAACAAGATATTATAAATCCACAAGGTTCTGAAAGTGGTAATTTACCTTTGAAAGTAACTTTGAGATTCGAAATGCCACAAAATGCACAATCATCTATGGATTTTACTCAGAGCTATGTTTCATTAAATATGGATTCACAAGGTGATGATATGACTGACCATATTTATTATTTAAGGGATAATATATCTACTGACTCAAATGGTATTGGAAATATAGGATCTTGGAATATAGATAATAATCTTTTTAGTGGAGGAAATGAATATTTTTTTCCTAGTTCTTCAAGTATAGTAATACCTTTTGTTGGTAGTGGTTCTACTTTCGCACCTGGCGGAGTTTATGAAATATCTTTTGAAGTAAATCATAAACTTGTTTTCCCGACAGAAAATATAAATTTTGATTTTTCTTTTGTTTCTTTGGGGTCAAACGAAGATCCATATAATATTGAGTTTAATTCAGATACTAATCCTGCGTTTGTTCAAATTGATACAGCGAGGTTGAAATTTGTAAGGGGAGCTATAGAAATTCCTGATTTTACTGAGATTATTAAATTAGAAAATCAAAGTTTTTTAAGGTACGATTTTCCATCGATACCAAGTTATAATGGAGGGAATTATGATTCTTCAAATTATAACTTAAAAACATTGAGTCCGACTATATCTTTTGCCTTAGAAAGTAATATTCAAAAATCAGGAGATTTTGATATTTATTCTTTTGATATTCGAAATAGAAGAAATATTGATTTTATTAATTGTAGTACACAGTACATTGATTATAATAATCTCGAATGTATGCCTTATCTGGTCTCGACAGGAAGTGGTAGTATTAACTATCAGGTATTTACGGTAAATCTTACAAATTTAAGTAAGTCGTTTAGTGAACAAAGAGTAAATGATAGTGATTGGAATTCTTTAGTTGATGATTTTAAACAAGTTATAAATGATGAAGTAAAATTCGAAGACAGTGACTTTAGTAACTTTATTACAGATGATATAAATTTAGATTGTATTTTGGACAGGATAGATTATGTAAAATTTTATTCTCAACCTCTTGATATTAACTTAAGATCCAATATTGAAAATTTTCAGGCAGGATGTGCAATATCTGCAAATCCAATAAGGACAAGTTTCAATGATAAATATCTCTTTATAGTAAAGGGATACAATATTTCTGATCCTAAAATTCCTCCTGTATATTCTTCGATTTATTCTTATTATAACAATAAAAAAGGATTGTTTAATTTTAGTACACTTATAAATGAAGACGTTATATGTGGGGATTTTGATTTTGGTGATCCTTTTACTCCAGGATGTATAAATAAAGAAATGGATGGGCCTATGGTATTTGCTTTTACATTGTACGCCCCATCAATTTATTATGAAAATTTAGGAACTTTGTCTTGTGAATCAGATGAAAAATTTGGTGTTAGTTTAGCAAAAGCTATAGAAAACAGAATAAATCCATTAACAACGGATCC
>CAZOKC010000034.1:6338-8123 GCA_964580335.1 uncultured Candidatus Peribacteria bacterium | reverse complement strand
TCCTAGTAACCATTTCTCATTGCCTACGAACCCTTTACGCCCAATCATGATGAATAACGCTTGTCCCTCCCGTATTACCGCGGCTGCTGGCACGAAATTAGCCGGTGCTTATTCCTGAGGTACCTTCAACAACTTTATTCCCTCAGAAAAGAGGTTTACGCTCCGAAAAGTGTCATCCCTCACGCGGTGTCGCTCCGTCAGGCTTTCGCCCATTGCGGAAGATTCCCTACTGCTGCCTCCCGTAGGAGTATGGACCGTATCTCAGTTCCATTCTGACTGGTCGTGCTCTCACACCAGTTACCCGTCATAGCCTTGGTAAGCTTTTACCTCACCAACTAGCTGATAGGCCGCAGGCCACTCCCTAACCGAAAAATCTTTACTCTTGCGAGACTATCCGGTATTAGCCACCCTTTCGGGCAGTTATCCCTGAGTTAGGGGTATGTACCAACGTGTTACTCAGCCGTCTGCCACTGTTCTTGCGAACCGTTCGACTTGCATGTATTAGGCGCACCGCTAGCGTTCATCCTGAGCCAGGATCAAACTCTTCAACTAAAGTTTTATTTTTTCACTGTGTTGTAAGCTTTAAAACTTACACGCATCTTACCGAATGTCAAAGAACGTTTTTTATAGAATCTAAGCCCAAAGACTAATAAAAAGTCTAGAGCAGAGGGATAATACGTAAATTTTATTTTTCCGTCAAGGGAAAAATTACCTTTTTTGTAACTTTTATCTAAGTTACGGTTTTATCTATCTTTTATATGCTCAATCTGAGCAAATAACTTATCTTCTATTTTATCTATACACTCATTTGGAGTAATACCTCTTATATCAGACTCAAGACTTGGCTTTCCTGGAAGTGTCAAAACAACTTTTACAAAATATTTTTCTTCATGAGATTTAGTATCTTCTCTCGATACATCCACTTTGAAAACAGAACTTTCGGTATCTAACAAATGTCCTGCATGACTCCATATTTTAGAAAGTTTTTCTTCAAAATATTCTCTAGAAGATTCATAAGGACCACTAAACTCAAAGTTTTTTAAATGCCAATCGATTTTCATAAATTATATTTTAAAAATTAACAAATAAATATTAATACAAACACCAAAAAAAAGAAATCATTATTCAAGCGTATAATAAACTTTTATCCAATGAATTCTAGTATCGGATGTTGCAACCCCTCTAAATCCTACCCTTATAAGATACGGATCATCCGTATTAACAGTATGTGAACTATTATAAACCGTTGTCGTAATAGGACCATAACTAGATGAAGAAAATAAATTAGTTGAATAATTGAAAACTTCCGTTGAAAGCCCTCTATACAAAATAACATCATCTATGAAGTCAAGAGAACCATCAGTTCTATTTGTTCTATACCTTATATCAACTCTCCTTATAACTACATTGGAATTGAACATCGCTGTATAATTAATAGGATAATAAACATATCTAACCGAACCACCAGCATCAGGAACTGCCGCAGAATTATCAAAATAATTTGCCTGACTATTTTCTGTATAACTATGCGGATTTATAAACATTATATGCATATTTCCACTATCATTTATAACTTTACCTTCAACTTTCATATTTCCTTCCACATCAAATAATGCATCAGGAGAAGTGGTACCAACTCCTACATTACCCAATGCATCAACTGCTAATGCTTGAGTTGGTGAACCATCTGAAGCATCTAAAGAGCTCAAACTACTGAGTGTCGCTAAAGATCCAAGTCCCAAAGTAGTCCTTTGTGCTGATGCATCTGCATCATCAAGTAATGCC
>CAZOKC010000034.1:2408-6238 GCA_964580335.1 uncultured Candidatus Peribacteria bacterium | reverse complement strand
CATTTAATTCATTTATACTACTTCCTGTATCATCTGTTTCACATGTAACTGTTCCATCCTGGGCTATCGCCCTTATACTACTTCCTTCAGTACATGTACCTGTAACTCTTGTTTGAACACTTGTATTATCAACTGAAAATTCATTCAAAGATAAAGAAAGTCCAGAACCAGCGGTATATGCAGTATCATCATCACTTTCACACGTAACTGTTCCGTCAGAATTTATAACTCTAATGCTACTACCTACAGCACAAGTTCCATCTACTCTTAATTGTAATAAACTACTATCTAAACTCAATTCATCTCCTGTTAGTGTAATACCTCCTGTCACACTCAAATTTGTATTATCACTTATATCTACACTGTTTTGTGTTGCCAAACCTCCAAGACCCAAATTTGTTCGGGCTGTAGAAACATCAGATAAATCAGATAAATTATTTGATGTTTGTAAAAATGTTGTTGTATTTTGTGTAGATGCACTACCAAGTCCAAGGTTCGTTCTAGCTACACTTACATCAGAAAGTCCTGACAAATTTCCAGATTTACTCAAATAATCTGTTGCTGTCTCTGTCGACATACTTCCTAATCCCAAATTCGTCCTCGCCGCTCCTACGTCCGTAAGATCACTTAAATTATTCGATGGTATAAGAAAATTTAATATAGAATTAATCCAAGTTGATCCATTATATCTAAGAACACTACCGCTTGATGTCCCTGACAATTCAACATCCATAAGATCATTAAGACTTGTAGCACTACCTCCATCAATTTCCACATCGGCTATTGCATCATCTACATAATTTTTTGTAGCAGTATCACTATCTTCAATTGGTTCAGCAACCTGCAATCTACCCAAAGTCACTCCATCACTTTGAAATAATTTAAGTATCCCAGATACAAATTTTAATATAACTCCATTACTATCATTGTCTATTTGAAAACTATCACTATTAGTTCCCGTATCTGTATTTTGTTCATGAGTATTTAATATAGCATTACTAATTTCAGTCTCATCTTCCAACATACTTGTTGGAAAATTTAGAGTTGGATCTATATCAACAAGTGTAATAGTTCCATCTTCTATTTTTAATGTTGTAATAGAATTATCCGAAAGATCTATTGTATTTATTGCCCCATTTATAATGGCAGAACTATCCACACTATTACCACTTACCAAATTTCCACTACCTGTAGAGCTCAAATCTTCGTCACATTCCCAACTATCACCGTCATATTTAAGAATTTGATTTTCGCTACAAACTTTTGACAAAGTTTCTGCCATATTTGATCTACCTGAAAACATAGAATATCCACTACTTCCTATAAGTTGTCTCGGTGTCATTTCACCACTTGTTCCAATATTCACACCCAAATAATAAGTATAACTAGAAAAATCAAGTCCTGATAATTCTTCTATATCTCCAAGATTTACACTAAAATAACCACCATTAACTTCAACATCTTGATGCAATTCTTCCCAAACCGAAGATCCTCCAACTTGTGATGTATAAAGTTTAAACAATATATCAACTTCATCAGTTACTGCATTACCTTGATTATCTCTAAGATAACCTGAATAAGGAAACCTTTCTTCACCAGTCGCAGCAAATGTAGATTTAGAAACAAAATACAAACCTAGAAGTAATAATATAGTCATTATTACACCTGGTAAAAAATAGAGGATTTTTCGATTCGATTTCATAAGGACACTTTTAAAAGTAATCCTCCAATTATATCAAATCAAAAATAAAAACATCTCTATCAAATAAAATAACCTCTTTGAAAATACATTATCTTACTTGACAATCCATAAGATTAATCCTCTGATATAGAAATGAAAGAATTAATTATTTCTAAAAGTTCTATTTTTGTAAAAAATTTATTCTCATCAAAAAGTCTTTTATCGTTATTTTGTATAAAATTATCCCACAAAGGAGACTTTATATTCTTAAGTTCATTAAAATCCGCTGAATTTTCAAGTAATCCAGATTCTATAATAAGTATTTGCATAGTTTCCTTTTTTGTAAAAACTTGTCCCTTATTAAAAAATCTTTCCCCAGAAATAACCTCACCTGAAATATAACCTTTTTTATAAGCATATCCTAAAGAATTAAAATATGAATCTTCTTCATTAATATTTTTAAAAATTTGTTTTATCGTTTTAGATTGAATTTCATCTTCTATAAAAGATTTATATATCATCTGTAAAAACTCTTCTTTTGTATAAAAATGATTTGGTACAAATCCATCTACAGTTTGTATAAGCCCATACTTATATGATTGTTTCAAAACAAGCCATGCCCAAATACCTGCTTCAAGTAAGTTAGATGTTTCACTTGTCAAAACATCATCATTTTTAGAAACATTTTCTAAATCTTTACGACTTTTATCTGTTGATAAATTCTCCAAACCCAAAGAAGATCTACCTTCATTATTGATAGGTTTATTCTCAGGTATTCTATACCTATATTGCAAAGATGATCCTCCATTCCCTGAAGAATTTATTAAAGAATTTAAATTATATAATACCCCTGAAACTCCACTAATTCGATAATTTGAATTTGATGTATTACCGGAAAATAAAGTTTGATCAATATTTAAAATATATTGAGAATTACCCATAGAACCAGCTTGGACATATTGAAAACCAATAAAAACAAAAGATAACAAAATTACTAATAAAATTTTTCTCATATTTATATAAACAAATTTAACATTTTTAGAAAATTTTGAATCATTAGACACCAGTTAGCGAAATATTACAATCCCGTAAACTGTTTTTTCTTGACATAAAAAGTTATATTATCTAGTATCCAAACACATTTTATTCCTTCCCATTTCAAAATTTTAAGAAAATGGGATATTAACCCATAGGAGTATGAACATTAAAGGTAATAGATACGAACTTTGTATCATTCTTCCTGCCGATCTTGGCAAAGGAGAAACAAACGATGTACTTGATGAAGTACGATCCCTTCTTTCTGAGAATTCTTGTAAAATAGAATCTGAAGATATGTGGGGAATTAGAAATTTTGCTTATCCTATAAACAAAAAAGATAAGGGAAATTATGTTATATTTTATTTTCATGCAGATGTTCCTTCTAAAATATCTGTGGTAAATAGAAGTCTTAACTTAAATAAACAAGTTATAAGATTTCTTCTTATAAAGATTCCAGCATTTTATAATCCTCCAAAAGCAGATTCGCTATATGAATCTACTGAAAAACTTATGAAAAAACTTGTGAGTATGAAAGAAGAAGAATCAAGTAAACTTCAAGCCGAACTTGAAAAAATAACTGTTCGAAAAAAAGATTCCGATTCTCTTTAATATTTAAATCTATAAAAATATTTATATGGCTAACTCTCAATTTGCAAAAAATGACACAAGAGGAAATCCTCTTCTGAAAGGTAAAAAATATATTGACTATAAAGACGTAAGACTCCTCATGTATTTCACAGATAGATTTGGAAGAATAAAACCAAAAAAATACACAGGTTGTACAATGACTGAACAAAGAAAGCTCGCAAATGCTATCAAGAATGCTCGTATTATGGGGCTTTTATCATTTGTGAAATACGGAAATTAAAATTGAAATATTGACGAGAAAATAAGAAAGAGTATCGTGAAGGTACTCTTTTTTAGTATGTTTCAAACAAACCCGAAAGCCAACGTTACAAATTACACAACAACTACAACTAAGTAGCCTACTACGATAATTTTGATTATCGTGGTTGGGCGTTAAATCATCGCAAAAGGATAAATTTCCTTCAAATTTTTCTATTAATCTCTATTATTTTACTAACTAATTAAAACAACATGGACAAAGAAT
>CAZOKC010000034.1:0-2358 GCA_964580335.1 uncultured Candidatus Peribacteria bacterium | reverse complement strand
TCACTTTCACATATTTTGGCACAGGCCGTTCTTGATATGTTTCCTGAAGCTAAACTTGGATATGGGCCACCTGTAGAAAACGGATTTTATTATGACTTCGAACTGCCAAGACCTCTAGTTCCTGAGGATCTTCCTATTTTAGAAAAAAAGATGAAACACTTTATCAAACAAAATCAAAGTTTCGAAATGGTCAAAAAACCTATAGATGAGGCTATGGAATTTATAAAATCCATAAACCAAACTTACAAACAAGAAGGTTCGGCTGACCTCAAAGCATCTGGCGAGACAGAAATAAGCTTCTGCGAAAATAAATTACCAAACGGAAATCCTACTTTTGTAGATATGTGTGAGGGTCATCATATTGAGAAAACAAATGAAATACCAGAAAACGCTTTCAAACTCGATAGGATAGCTGGAGCATACTGGAAAGGAGACGAAACAAGACCAATGCTTACAAGGATTTATGGTCTTGCGTTCGAGACAAAAGAAGAGTTGGATAATTTTCTTGAAATGAGAAAAGAAGCAGAAAAAAGAGATCATAGGAAACTTGGTAAACAATTAAAAATTTATACAATATCTGAACTTGTTGGTTCAGGATTACCAATGCTTCAACCTAATGGTATGATCATCCGAAGTGAAATAGAAAAATATCTTTGGGAACTTCATCAATATAAAGGTTATAGTAAAGTTTGGACACCTCACATCTGTAAAGCTGATTTATATAAGACATCAGGACACGCTGACAAATTTGGCGACGAGCTTTTCAAAGTCAAAGGTCAATATGATGAATTTTATATGAAACCTATGAATTGCCCTCATCACATGCAAATATTCGCTGATAACCAATTTTCATATAGAGAAATGCCTGTCAGATATTTCGAGCCTGCTACAGTTTATAGAGATGAAAAACCAGGACAATTGTCAGGACTTACCAGAGTAAGATGTATCACTCAAGACGACGGTCATCTTTTCTGCAGAGTCGATCAGATAAGACAAGAAGCAATAACTATTATAAATATTATCAAAGAATTTCATACAACAACTGGAATGATCAATGACTACTGGGTAAGACTTTCTGTAAGAGATGATGATCACTCAAAATATTTAGGTACTGAAGAAAATTGGAACAAGGCCGAGTCACTACTTGAAGAAGCGGCAAAAGAAATGGATCTTCCTTATAAGATTGGTGAGGGGGAAGCTGCTTTTTATGGCCCAAAACTTGATTTCATGTTCAAGGATTCTCTAGGTAGAGAGTGGCAACTATCGACTATACAATGTGACTTCAATCTTCCCGAAAGATTTGATCTAAATTTCATAAATGAAAAAGGTGAAAAGGAAAGACCTGTCGTAATCCATAGAGCCATATCGGGATCTCTGGAAAGATTCATGGGAGTGATGATCGAACACTTCGCAGGAGCCTTCCCTACATGGCTTGCACCTATACAAGTAAGAATCCTTCCTGTATCTGATAAATTCTTAGACTATGCCAACGAAATCAAATCAGAGTTAATCAAAGAAAATATAAGAGTAGAAATTGATGATTCGGCGGAAAGTCTTGGCAAGAAAATCCGCAATGCCGAACTCATGAAAATCCCTTATATGCTTGTGATCGGTGAAAAAGAAACTTCCGAAAATACAGTTGCTGTAAGAAATTATCATACAAAAGAACAAATAAGTATGAGCTTCGAAGAATTCGAGAAAATGGTAATTGGAGAGATAATGGGAAGGAGATTACCTAAAGTAAAATAAATCGTCCAGTTTCCTGACAACGTTGTCATTCCTTGTATATAGATCTTCGGATATAAAGGTGACGGTCAGGATCATTTTGAAACAAAAAAATCTACACAAAAAAGGGGGATAGTTAAAACTCGGGGGGACTATCCAAAATGATTCTGACCAGATCATTTAAAGGGTGGGGAGTATGAATCACATAAACATAATTACAAATCCATTTACATTAAAAAATCCATTTATAGATCCAAAACAATGGACACTTTGTACAAAAGGGATTGAAAACGCCAAAGAACTAGCCAGTCTAAATATTTGGGGAAATATTAAAAAAATTTATTCAGGTCCAGAAATATCAGACTGTCAAACAAGTATTATAATTTCAGGATTATGTAAAATTCCTTTCTTTATAAAAGAAAATCTTAAAACTCCAACTTTTGAAAAAAAATATTTATTTGATGAAAAATATTATAAAAAAGCCCTTCAAGGATTTTTCAAATTTCCTCACTTAAATTTTGGTGATACAGAAAAATGTGAGGATACTCAACGCAGAATCATCGGATGTATCACAGAAATCATGAATGAAAACCGAAACAAAGATGTCGCCCTGGTTGTCTCTGAAATTAACCT
>CAZOKC010000033.1:0-8183 GCA_964580335.1 uncultured Candidatus Peribacteria bacterium | reverse complement strand
TATGTATAGGTAGGTTTAAATGAAGTTGATAGTGGTATTTTTTGTAAATGGTATTATTATTGGTTTTGATATGAATAAATTTTTAAATTATAAATTAAAGTCAAAATAGGAAGATTTTAGTAACAGGAGGAGCGGGATTTATAGGTTCTCATACTGTAGTTGAACTTCATAATGCTGGATTTATACCTATCATCGTAGATAATTTTAATAATTCTAAAGAAAGTGTTTTAGAGGGAATTAAAAAAATTACAGGGGTAGATTTTTCGTGTTATAAAATAGATTGTAACGATAAAGAGGCTTTGAAAAATGTTTTTAGAAATGAGGTAAATATAGAAGGAGTGATACATTTTGCTGCATATAAAGCGGTTGGTGAATCTGTTGATTTCCCTAATAAATATTACTTAAATAACGTTGGTTCACTCGCTACTTTGAGTGATGTTATGAATGAACTTGGGGTTTCTAATTTAGTATTTTCTTCATCATGTACGGTTTATGGTGAACCAGATCATTTGCCCGTTACAGAAGAAACGCCTATGAAACCGGCAGAAAGTCCGTATGGTTATACGAAACAAATTTGTGAAAAACTTCTTTTTGATAATTTTAGATCAAAGATTTCAAATATTTCATCGGTGATTCTTAGATATTTTAATCCAATTGGCGCTCATCCAAGTGCTTTGATTGGTGAACTTCCGCTTGGGAGGCCAAGTAATCTAGTTCCATTTATTACTCAAGTTGCAAGTGGGAAACTTTCGAAATTAACAATATTTGGGGATGATTATAATACACCTGATGGGACTTGTATTCGAGATTATATACATGTTGTAGATTTGGCCAAAGCTCATGTTTCATCACTTAATTGGTTGTTCAATTCAACTAAGAAAGAATGTGAAGTTTTCAATATTGGTACTGGAAGAGGAAATAGTGTTTTAGAACTTGTAAAAACTTTTGAAAAAGTAAATGGTATCAAATTAAATTATGAAATAGGTAAAAGAAGGGATGGAGATATAGAAAAAATTTATGCAGATGTTAGCAAAGCAAATACTATACTTGGGTGGAAAACTGAAAAGACTTTGGAAGATTCACTAAAAGATGCTTGGAGGTGGTAGGGGAATTTGACTTAATTCCCACAACATTTTTTATACTTTTTACCTGATCCGCAAGGGCATGGATCATTTCTTCCTGTTTCTAGTTTATTTGTATCAAATTCTCCTGTATCGAGACCTTCTTCTATTTTATCATCGTTAGTTTTCATTTTAGGGGTTTCTTCTTTTATATCCATTTTTGGAACAAGTTCTATTTGGCACAGGGTTTGAACAACTCCATTTTCGATATTTGAAAGAAGTTTTTCGAAACTTGAAAATCCTTCACTTCTATATTCACCAAGAGGATCTCTTTGAGCGTAGCCTCTATAAGCCACATGTTCTCGTAGTTTTACCATATCGTCTATATGTTGCATCCAAAGTACATCAATCACTTGAAGAGATATCATCTTTTCGATACGATTTTTTTCTTCTTTAGGTACTTTTTCCCATTTTGATTCATAAAATTCAGTCATCAATTTATTTAAAACTTCTATTATTTCATCAGTTTCTAGACCTCGAATTATCTCAAAAATTTCTGATTTATTTTTGCCAGTCAATGCTACTATCCTTTCTGATATACTATCTATTTCGTAGTCGATACGATTTTTTCCAAAAGTGTGAATGTTGACTAAATTTTGAATAAATCTTTTGAAGAATTCTTTTATTGTACCGCTTGGATCTTCATCAAAAAGTAAGTCTCTTCTTCTTGAATATAAAATTTCTCTGTGCTTATTCATAATATTATCGTACTCAACCACGTGTTTTCTCATATCGAAATGATGCGCTTCGACTCTTGTCTGTGCTTTTTCAAGACTTCCTGAAATCATTTTATTTTCGATAGGCATGTCTTCTGGCATATTTAACATTGCCATTACTGATTTGATTCTGTCTCCTCCGAAGATTCTCATGAGATCATCTTCCATGGATACAAAAAATTGAGATTCTCCGTTATCTCCCTGACGACCTGAACGTCCCCTGAGCTGGTTATCAATACGTCTTGATTCATGGCGTTCTGAACCTATTACACAAAGTCCTCCAAGTGATTTTACTTCATCTGTTATTTTAATATCTGTACCACGTCCAGCCATGTTTGTTGCTATCGTTACACTTCCTTTTTGTCCTGCAGAAGCTATTATTTCAGCTTCTTTTTCATGATGTTTTGCATTTAGGACATTGTGAGGAATGCCTGATTTTCTAAAGTATTCTGAAAGAGTTTCAGATTTTTCTATGGAAACAGTTCCTATAAGTACAGGTTGTCCTTTTTCATATTTTTCTTTGACAATTTTTGTAATCGCTGTGAATTTCCCGTGAATACTTCTGAAAATTGCGTCAGGTTTATCTATTCTTGCAACACGAAGTCTTGTTGGAATAACTTCTACATCGAGACCATAAATTTTTTGAAATTCTTCTTCCTCTGTTTTTGCAGTACCTGTCATTCCTGAAAGTGTGTCATATAGTCTAAAGAAATTTTGAAAAGTAATTGTAGCTAAAGTTTTACTCTCTCTCTGGACAGTAACGCCTTCCTTTGCTTCGATTGCTTGATGAAGACCCTCTGAATATCTTCGACCTGGCATGAGACGTCCTGTGAATTCATCGACGATGATGATTTCATCATCTTTGACCACATAGTCTTTGTCTTTTTGAAATATGATATTAGCTTTCAGAGCTTGTTCTATATGATGAACTTCTTTTACTCCAGCGTCTGTATAAATATTTTGTACACCAAGTAGTTCTTCCATTTTTTTAATACCTTCATCAGTGAGTACTGCAGTTTTTTGTTTTTCATCTATAGTGTAATGAGAATTATTTAGATTTTTTATAAGTCTTCCGTACTTTACATATTTATCTCCGGCTTCTTCTCCAGGGGAAGAAATAATAAGTGGTGTTCTTGCTTCATCTATCAAAATAGAATCAACTTCATCGACCACACAATATGCAAGATCCCTCTGAACAATATTTTCTGGTTTTGTACTCATATTGTCACGAAGATAATCAAAACCAAGTTCATTATTTGTTGTATAGGTTATATCTTTTGCATATTCTTCTTTTCTTCTTTCTGAATCCATTTCATGTTTTATTACTCCACATGAAAGGCCAAGTGCTTCAAAAAGTCCTCCCATCCATTCGGAGTCACGTGAAGCTAGGTATTCATTTACTGTTACAAGATGAACACCTCTACCTGTTAATGCATGAAGATATAATGGAAGAGTACAAACTAAAGTTTTCCCTTCACCAGTTTTCATTTCTGCTATTTTACCATCATGTAGTACTATTCCTCCCATAAGTTGTACATCGAAAGGTACCATGTTCCATTCTTGCATTTTACCTCTTACTTCCCAACTTGAACCTACTAATAATTTACAAGCAACTTTTACTAGTGCGAAGGCCTCCGAAAGAAGTTCATCAAGAACTTTTTTTTCTTTTTTTATGTAGTTTTTATGAGAATCATTTAATTTTATTCGAGCTTGTTTTGTTTTTTCAGTATCTCCTTCTTTTTTGACTTCAGTTAGTTCAATTTTAGATTTTTCTTTTAGTTCTTTTTCTTTTTTTACACCTTCTTCGAATCTTTTTTTAAGTTCTAAAGTTTTATTTTTAAGATCTTCTTTTGATAAATTTTTGAAATTTTCTTCAAAAAATAAAATTTCTTTTACTTTGTTTTCGAGATATCTTTTATATCTTCTTTCTTCACCTTTAAATAAAAATCCTAGTACCATAAATAAATTGTTAAATTTCCAAATTATTTTAACAAAAAACGTGATAATTCTTTACATTTATAATTATCCTTTGAGTCATTATCAATGTTTTTCTTATAAAATAAATTTGCATATGTAAATAAAGTTAATAGTGAAATATTAAATAGGTAATTCGAACTTTTTCTTAGTTTATTTATTCTAATAAAATGATACCTTCATCAGTTGATTCGTTTTCGATATATTCGTGTTTTTTAAGTTCTTCGAAACAAGATCTATTGTTTATATCATTTCTATCGAGTAAATAACATTTATATCCGTCGGTTCCAATATAATATGGATTAAATGAATCTCCGTAAGTTTTTAATGTAGGGTGAATTTTAAGTAAATTTGTAAGTGTTTCAGGGATTTCAAACTGTATTTGTGGATCTTTTACATTGCTTCCAGTTTGTGTATATGGAGAATAAGAAAGATCAAATAAAAAGTCTCCTAAACTTGGATTTTCTTTAGTTTCCAAGACGTGAACGTAATGTGTATATCTTTTATAAAAACTGCCTTCGATAAAGTCGATAAGACCATTTAATATAAGAACTACTAAAAAAAGGTATGCAAAAGTTCTTATAAAAAATAGGGCAAATTTGTGTTCTTTTTTCTTCTTTTCTTCGACAGGGGTTTTATTTAAAAGTCTTTTTAGCATATGTTTATTTTCATTAGAAGCTTACACTAGATGTATTTTTGAGCAAGTTTAAATAGATTTACCCATAAATATTTTTTCAAGAATACCTCCATTTATAATTTTTTCTGGTTTATCGCAAGCAACAACTTTACCCTTATCGAGAACATAAGCTCTGTCAACTATTTTGAGGGCGGATTTAAGATTGTGCTCGACTATCAAAATTGCTGTTTTTCTTTGTTCATTAATTTCTCTTATTTTTTCAAAAACCTCTTTCACTATCTTTGGGGCAAGTCCAAGTGTTGGTTCATCGAGCATCAAAATCTTGGGATCAGTCATAAGTCCTCGGGCCAAAGCAACCATTTGTTGCTGACCGCCTGAAAGTGAGCTTGCTTTATCTTTAAGTTTTGTTTTAAGTACAGGGAATAAAGATAATACATCTTCGATTCTTATTTTCAGTTCTTTTTTGTTTGTTATTACAAATCCTCCCATTTCAAGATTTTCAAGAACTGTAAGGCTTTTAAAAAGTTGTCTTCCTTGAGGCACATAAGAAATTCCCATATGGATCACCTCGTGTGGAACAGGGTGAAATTCATGTTCATGGATTTTGATTTTACCGTGAGTTATTTTGGTAAGGCCGAAAATAGTTTTTATAACAGTTGATTTTCCAGCACCATTTGGTCCTATAAGAGCAACGATTTCGCCTTCATCCAAATCTATATTTACATTGTCTAAGATTTTTAGGTCAGTATATGAAGCACTTATGTTTTCGAGTTTTAGAAGGATTTCGGTCATAAAGATTTAAGTTTAGCTATTTTATATCTTCACTTCTGTGCTCAAACCCTGGTCTAACATGTACGACCAGTATCGCACAAATCGTTCAGATATAAAATAGCACACATTATTAGAAAAATTATTCATATTTTTTATTCACCCAAATATGCTTCGATGACATCTTTTCTTTCAAGAATTTCTTTTGGATGTCCTTTGGCAAGTAATTTCCCAGAATCAAGCACAAAAAGATAATCGCATAATTCTCTTATTATTTCTATATTGTGTTCGATTAGTATAACTGTTTTTTCCTGTTCTTTAAGTTCTTTTAATACAGAGATTACAGTTTTAACCATTTCGGGAAAAAGTCCTGCAAATGGTTCGTCAAAAAAATAAATATCGCTCTCTGTTGCGACAGCTCTGGCTATTTCAAGAAGTTTTCTTTGACCATAAGATAGATTGACAGCCAAATGATTTCTTTTTTCCCACAAACCAACTTTTTTTAAAACATTTTCTGCTTGTTCTAAATGAAATTTTTTATGTTTTTCAAATAATGCACTAAATACATTTCTTTCGGTCAGTACAACAAGAATATTGTCCAAAACAGTCATTTGTTCAAATAATCTTACAATCTGGAAAGTTCTGGTCATCCCATAAGTAAAAATATCGTAAGGCTTTATCTTTCGAAGCTCAGTATTTTTGATGACAATATTCCCATTTGTTATTTCAGAAACTCCAGTAAATAAATTGGTTAGAGTTGTTTTCCCCGAACCATTTGGTCCGACAATTCCAGTTATTATACCAGGTTTAAAATCTATAGATAAGTGATCAACTGCATTGATACCCCCGAAAGATTTTGTAAGATGTTTTGTTGAGAGGATAGTCATAATTAAAATTTATATTCACCCATGAGACCTTGAGGCCTGTAAAGCATTAGAAAGATTAAAATTAATCCATATACTACTTGTCTCATATGTGCGGCTATATCATTTGGGAAACCGACAAATCTTAAAATTTCAGGAAGTAAGATTAAAAATAAAGCTCCATAAATACTGCCTTTATTGTTTGCAAGTCCTCCCAATATAATTATGGCGAGTATAAAAATAGATTCCATAAGTGTAAATGTAGATGGATCTATAAATGTAATATATGAAGCAAAAAGTCCTCCTGCGATACTTCCAAGGCTTGCTCCGATTACGAAAATTGTAAGTTTGTAGTAGAGTGTATTGTATCCAAAAACCTGAATTGCTTTTTCATCTTCACGTATTGCTTTCAGTACTCTTCCGAAAGATGAATTAATAATGAATTTACAGATAAAATAAACCAGAATTAATAGAAGAATTGAGAGTATTAGAAAATGTAGATTTGAGGAAAATATAAAATTGAAAATAGATGGTCTTCCTATTCCAGGTATGCCAAGTGGTCCACGTGTGATATCCTGCCAATTTAGGAAAATAGAATAGATAATGATATTGAATCCAAGTGATACGAGAGCAAAATAATCCCCATTGAATTTACTCAAAACAAATCCGATAAGTAATGCTAAAATCCCTGAGATTATAATACCGATAAGTAAACTTAAAAAGAAATTCATCCCAAAACTTGTCATCAAGATGGCTACACTATATGCACCGATTCCATAAAAAGCGGCGTGAGTTACAGATAGAAGTCCTGTAAACCCAACTATCATATTTAGTGTGATACCAAGTATGGCGTAGATGGAGAATAGAATTGCAAGGTGGATTAGGTATTCCATATGTTATTTCTTGTTACGATTTATTATCCCATCAGGTTTGAAGATTAAAAATACTATAAGTACCACAAATGCTATAGCGTCTTTCCATTCTCCTGAGATTTTCCAGATTCCAAAATTTTCGATAAATCCAAGAAGGTATGAACCTATAAATGCACCTGGAATACTTCCAACTCCTCCTATTATGGCTCCAATTACACCTTTAAGAAGTAGGTGAAGCCCCATGGTTGGTTCTATTCCTGTATCAAAACCAACTAAAATTCCTGCAAGTCCCGCGATGCAAGATCCTATGAAGAATACAAAACCAACGATTTTATTTGTATTTATGCCTACAATTTTTGCAACTTCCTCGTCATCGCTGATGGCTTTTATGGCTTTTCCAAATGTTGTAAATTTTAAGATTAACATTAAAAATAAAGTGGAAAGAATTGCTGAAACTAAAATTATAAGTTGAGTTTGTGTAATAATTCCTCCGAAGATATCGTAAATATTTTGTGTTGAAGTGCTGTTTGAGAGGGTTTGAAATTGACTTCCAAAAAAGATAGCAATAATTGATTGAAGGACGGTGAAAGCTCCAAGCGAAGCTACAAGTAGTATCATACCGGAACCTCTTTTATGACGTATTGGAAGATATATTAATTTTTCCAAAATAACCCCTATAAGACCTGCAAAAATAATCGCTATCATTACACTGAAATATAAATTTAGCCCCAATTCTTTTGCAAGTAAGAAGACAATATATCCACCTATTGTACTGATTACTCCGTGAGCGAGATTGAAGAATCTTGATACTCCATAAATTAAATTGAATGACACTGCCACAAGAGTATAAATTGATCCCGCTATGATTGAATTTACTATTAATTGAGAGAGGATTTGCATATTAATTTTTGTATAGTTCTACTTTCCTATTCTGGATAATTTTGGCAACGTGTCCACCGACTCTATCACCTTTGTCATTTATTGTTATTTTACCTGAAGCACCTTCCCAATCTTTTACTTCTGTTTGAAGCCAATTAGCAATTTTTTCACCATCATATCCTACAGTTTCAATAGCATTTTTTAACAAATAAACTGCGTCGTACATGGTTTGAGCATATGGTGGATATGGAACATCTATACCAAATTCTTTTTTATAATTTGTAATCAAATTTATAAATTTTTTATTTGATATATCTATGCCAAATTCAGCACATAAAGCTCCTTCTACAATA
>CAZOKC010000032.1:7016-8225 GCA_964580335.1 uncultured Candidatus Peribacteria bacterium | reverse complement strand
CAAGTTCATAATTGAGCCTATCTATTTCTTCTTTTTTAGGTTTACGTTTCATACGTTCTTCAATACCTTCAAAGGCTAACTTATTTAACATATCCACCTCATCTTTTGTATCTTCTCGAAGTTTAATTTTGGGGAAAACCCATCCTTTCATAGAAAGATCAACCTCGCACTGTGAAGCTATTTTTTGAGTATTTATAAGTGCATCTGGAGTATCAGAAAAAAGATCTTCCATTTCTTTTGTAGATAAAAATGAATAATCTCCTGATTTCAAAGAAAATCTAGAAGCGTCATCAACCTCCTTATCATCACGAATACACAAAAGTAAATCATGAGCTTCATTATGTTCTTTTTCCAAATAAAAAACCTGCTGACATGCAACCATTGGAATATTATGATTTTTACCTATTTCTATAAGTTTATTTGTAACACTCTTAAATCCTTCAACTTCAGGATGATGACTTATTTCAAGATAAAAATCATCTCCAAATATTTCTTGATACCATTTAATTTTTGCAAGTATTTCATCATCTTTTCTACCAAGTTGAATAAATCTTGGAATCTCTCCACTCAAGGTTCCTGACAAAGCTATTAACCCCTCCGAATGATCCTTAAGCATTTTTCTATCAATTCTTGGAACATAATAAAATCCATCCAAAGAAGCCTTCGACATGAGTTTTACTAAATTGTAATAACCAGTATTATTTTTCGCAAGAAGCACTATTTGATGACGAAGATCTCCATATTCTTTTCTTTCCACAGATTCAAAATCTGTCATATATGCACAAACTCCAATTATAGGTTTTACTCCTTCATTTTTACACGCATAATAAAATTCCATACTTCCAAACATAGTCCCATAATCAGTAAGTGCTACTGCCTCCATTCCGAGTAATTTAGCTTTTTTTGCAATATCGGAAGGTGAAGATACCGCACTTAAAAGAGAATAATTACTATGAACATGCAAATGAGTGACCATTTATCCAGATAATTAATTTCGGAGATAATATAGATCATTTGAACTTTAGTATCAATTAAGTTTGTTTTAGTTTTTATCTCCCCATCATATTCCCAAGTTCCTTGAGTGCCCTATGTTGAATAATACGCACATTTCCTTCTGAAATATTCATAATTTCGGCTGTTTCTTGAATAGAATATCCTTCCAAAAATCTAAAAATTATAACATTTTTATAATCATCTTTAAGTTTCCCA
>CAZOKC010000032.1:3880-6989 GCA_964580335.1 uncultured Candidatus Peribacteria bacterium | reverse complement strand
TTTCCCAAGTACTTTAAAAACACTTTCAGAAGTTAAATTTACTTCGGCTTCATGAGATGGGTTTTGATCTTCGTCAATAATAATATTCCCCGCTTCATCTATATCAGATACTGGTTTTTGTCTTCTATGTTCAGAAATCATTATATTTTTGGCTATCTGTAACATCCACGACTTCACCTGACCTTTATCCGAGTCATACAAGTGTGCTTTTTCCCAAATTGTTATGTATGTTTGACTCAAAAGATCATCAACTTCCAAATCGGTTTGAGATTTTAAGAATATTGTTAACTGATTGACCGTAAGCTCATAAAAAGTTTCAAAAGCCTTATGGTCACGGTCTTGGATAAGTTTCATGAGAGTAGAAAGCAGTAATTCGTCTGACATCTAAAGTTTAATATGCTAAAAATTAGTCGTAATCAGGTTACAATAAATTTTATATTTTGTAACGAGATTTGTTACAACAGATTTTTTATTCGTCACTGGGTGCTCCATGTACGGGTCTAGCATGTACGCCCCTATTCCGCACAAGCCGTTCCTCATAAAAAATCTCTCGTTATATATTTAAAAATCCTATATTAAAATTACAAAATATTATATACTCCTTCCGTAAAACAATTTTATGAAAATTGCTATAATTGCAGATTGGCTTATAGATTTTGGAGGAGCTGAACTTGTTATACAAAAAATACATGAAATATTTCCCGATGCTCCTATATATACAAGTCTATATGAAGCAAAAAACATGAAACCAATACAAAATGCTAAAATAATTCCTTCATGGCTTCAGAAAATTCCAGGTATCACAAAACACCATAGAAAGCTTTTACCTCTAATGCCTTTTATATTTGGAAATCTAGACTTAAGCGAATATGACATAATAATCACTAATACACACGCTTTTAGTAAAAGAATCCTTAAAACAAAACCAAATGCAAAAATTATTTGTTATTGTCATACTCCTACAAGATATCTTTTTGATGAATTTGGTTATGTAGAAGAAAATGCTTCATGGTGGATGAAACCATTTCTGTGGATTTTGATACCTTGGCTTAGAAAACTTGACTTAAAGGCTTCAAAAATTCCCCATGAAATGTTTGCAAATTCAACAGAATCTCAAAGAAGAATCAAAAAGTTTTATAATCGAGATGTAAAAATACTTTTCCCGCCTGTTGAAATGGATAAATTTATACCTTTAAGTCCAAGTGAAAAACAAAATTATTTCCTATGCGGAGGAAGGCTTGTCCCATACAAAAGATACGATCTTGCGATAGAAGTTTGTAACAAACTAAAAGTCAATCTTAAAATTTTCGGAGATGGACCAGATCTTATGAGACTTAAAGGAATCGCTGGCCCAACTATAGAATTTTTGGGAAGAGTTGATGACAATACAAGAAAAGAACTTTATAAAAATGCTAAAGGTTATCTTTTTCCTCAACTTGAAGATTTTGGAATTACACCACTCGAAGCTCAAGCTTCTGGAACTCCCGTAATAGCATTTAAAAAAGGAGGTGCCTTAGACACTGTTATCGAAGGTAAAACAGGTATATTTTTTAATGAACAAACAGTTGAATCTCTTGAAAATGCTCTTAAAAATTATGACCCAACAAATTTTGAAATGTCAGACCTTATTGAAAATTCAAAAAGATTTTCAAGTGAAATATTTAAGGAAAATGTAAGAAAAATTATTTCCCCTTATTTAGTTTAAGACTCTTTGGTTGCCTTTCATCGGTAAAACAAAGTAAATTTTCAGGATTTATACGACCTACCATACTACTTGTACCGGTGTAGTAGTTTTTGCCTGATTTGGAAGCAATAAAAGCACAATTTTGTTTTACAAAATCTTTAGATAAAAAATTGAGATTTTTTGTACGTCCCCATGAAAAATATCCGTTTTGGTCTGGAAAAACTATATCGTCTCCAAAAACGATTCTCGAATCTAACTTAGAATCAATCTTTCCAATAATTTGTCTATCATTTACAACATGAAAAGTAACAATATTAACTCCATTATTTATTTCCCCTAAATTTTTAGGATATTTAAGTAATATAAAATTACGAAAAAAGATCACTCCAAATATAAAACCGACTAAAATAAACCCCATTTTCCCCAAGACAAACAAAATAATTTTTATAAAATTTCCCATATTCCCCCTTTATTAAGTAGTTTTATCATATATATTGATCGAGAAAAAATCAACTTATGGAACCAAATTTCATTTTTGAAATAGGAAAAAGCAAAGAACTTTCTAAAAAAGAAATCATTTCTCTTTCGTCTGAATCAAATATCGTAGACAACGTAGATTCATACTTTCTGCTTCAAGAAATAAATGACGATCTTTTGACACTCGGAGGAACTATTAAATGGTTTGAAATAGTAGGTGAATCAAAATCTCTTGAAGATATTTATGAAGGAATTTTAAATGATATTGGTTATCCTGAAGGCAAAGTTGTCTTGGCTCTTGATTGGGCACTTAAAAATAGAAGATCTTTTTCTCTGAAAGTAAAAGCAAAACTAAAAGATGCAGGAATTTCGGTATCTATAATCGGTCATAGAGACTCGAAATATAACTCCACAGGCGCAATTATTCAAAGAAAAGTCCTTAAAAAAGGCGCTTTTTATTTAATTTTAGAATATAAAAATAAATATCTTCTGGCTAAATGTATCAAAGTACAAGATATCGCAAATTTTGAAATAAAAGATTATAAAAAACCGATAAGAGATATGCAAAGAGGCATGATGCCCCCAAAACTTGCTAGAATGCTTTTAAATATAGCAAGAGGTGAATTCAATAAACTTGGAATAAATAATAAACCTATCGTATGGGATCCATTCTGCGGACTTGGTTCTACTGCTTTAGAATGTATAGATCTTTCGATAGATTCTATATCATCGGATAATTCAAAAGATGCTATAGATGGATCGATCAAAAATATTAATTGGTATAAACAAACCGTACAAAAAAATTGTTTATCTGAAGTATTTTTATATGATGCAAAAGATTTACTAACAGAATTTAATCCAAATATAATATGTGGAGAAGGTTATCTTGGGGAAATAATTACATCACATAAAATCTCAACCGAATTTATAGAAATCTGAACTCCAGTC
>CAZOKC010000032.1:0-3869 GCA_964580335.1 uncultured Candidatus Peribacteria bacterium | reverse complement strand
TGAAAATCTATACACAAGATTTTTTGAAAATATTTCAAAAAATCCAACCATAAAAGTAATATGTTTCGCCCTACCATTTTGGATAATAAACAATAAAAATATATTTCTCGACAATAAAATTTACGGAAACTTAAAAGTAAAAGAAAAATTCATCTATAAAAGGATAGATAGTGTTGTTGGAAGAGAAATAGTTTTAATTATAAAATCATAATATTATTAAACGTTGTAGAAAAATATTGCAATTTTTAAAGTTTACTTCTAAATTACGTAGGCACACTTTTTGAAGATGTGAGGGTTCTGAATTAATTTAAATATTCCGAAGTAGCTCAGTGGTTAGAGCAACCGGCTGTTAACCGGTAGGTCGTGGGTTCAAGTCCCACCTTCGGAGCCATCGTCGGAGTCCCACATATAGTCTCCAGTTTTTTGTATTTATACAAAAAACATTTCGACTTTCATGGACTCCTCCTCTTCATATTTGAGAACAGAAACAAGTTTCTTGGTTCTCAAATACGTATATTCTGGTTTGTAAAAATGTTAAAAACATTTCGACTTACAATGTAATCTTTTACACAAAATTATTATCATGGATAGCTTAAAGATATAGATGATTTTGATGATTTAGTAAATTTTATATAATCTATAAATATATTTATTCTCTAACTTATTTCTATGGAAACTACTCTTTTCCTTTCACAAGCTTTCGGAGTTTATCTTCTTGTTATGGGCCTAGCAGTACTTTTTGGAACAATTGATTTATCAAAATTTGTAACTGAATATTTAAAAAATACAGGATTATTTGTTGTGACAAATCTATTTGTACTTGTACTTGGTATACTTCTTGTACTTTCTCATAATGTATGGAATGGGACACCCGAAACAACACTAATATCTTTGATTTGCTGGCTTGTTTTCATAAAAGGAGTTGTGGCAATATTACTTCCTTCTCCAATGACAAGTATGGCAAAATCTATGAATAACCCTTCTTGGTTCAAATTTGCAGGAGTTCTATACTTGGTACTTGGTCTATATCTTGGATACGTAGGATTTTTCATGTAATTGAATAATTTTCGAAAATCAAATAAGAGAGTCACTTGTTGGCTCTCTTTTTGTTTGTATAATGTGAAAGTAATTACAAAATATGAAATTCAAAGTTGTATATTTTGGAACAAAAGATTATTCAAATGAACTTAAAGATTTTGAAATAGTCGATGAAGATCCAGATTTTATAATATCCATAGGCGGAGATGGAACACTTCTTTCCAGTGAAAGAATGTATCCAGAAATTCCAAAAATAGTTTACCAAGAAAGCCCAACTTGTGTAATGTGTATAAACCTTCCTCTTTCGATTATAAAAAATAAACTTGAAAAGAATGAGTTTCGTATGAGGACATATCCAAAAATTTGTATAACCGTAAATAATAAGGAATTCATAGCTATTAATGATTGTATGATACGAAATAAAAACTTAGTGGAAGCAATAAGATTTAATCTAGAAATAAACAACAAAGTTTTAAATAAAAACTTCATAGGAGACGGAATTGTTGTAGCTACTCCATATGGGAGTCATGCTTACTTTAAATCTGTGACAGGAAAAACTTTTGAAAATGGTCTAGGTATAGCTTTCAATAATTGTACTGGAAGACCAGATCCAATATTTTTAGATAAAGAAGCAAATATAAACTTTGAACTTTCAAGAAACACCGCATTTGTAGGATTCGATAACGACAAAGAAAATATTCAAGAAATTGAAGAAAAATCCCATGTACAAATTTCTTTAAGTAACAAACTAATGAATATTGTGGAACTTATATAAAATTACATCCATTTCTTTGCTTTAAAGTACGATAAAGCACATACGATAAAGACAAGCATCAAAAAACATGTAATATAAAATCCCAACGGATGATTACCTCCTGGAATCATAAAATTCATACCAAATACACTTCCAACAGCTGTCATAGGTAGCATAATTGTCGATATAACGCTCAAAAACTTCATAACTTCGTTAGTATCATTTGATACAAGAGTCATCGAAAAATTTTGTAAATTCACTATTTTTGAAATTATCCTATCAACTTTTTGTTGAACTTTTACATAATGATCATGCAAATCTCTTATAGTCCCCACATCATCAGTATTTTTCAAATGTTTTATAAGATCAAAAATAATATCTTCTTGCACATTTACTTCATGGGCTATTTTTTCCCACTTAAATTTGTAAGGGTAAAGTTCCTTCAAAATATCATTATTTGTACCTTTAGAAAGAAGTCTAGTTTCAATATCTATAAGTTCAAATTCTTGCTTTTCAACACAAGATAAAAGCACTTTTAGACTATCTTCTATTATTTGAGAAAATGCTTCCATTTTAGGAACAGTCTCAAAATCTTTTTTCAAAATAACCTCACCTGAAACAAGAAGTTCACTATTTAACCAAAATGAAACACGATTTTTCACAAGTTCTGTGAGCGTACAAGTATCGAATATATTTAAATTTATAAGGATCCCTGTATCGTAATATTCTATTTTAGATATATCAAAATCTTCATTTTCAAAAGAAAGCTCATCCTGAGCAGATATAGGAACACTCAATCTTTTAAATACAGATTTATATTTGCTCTGTGCATTATCTGGATGAATATAAATATTTTTTGGCATAAAACATAATAATCTGTTAATTGTATCATAATTTATGAAATTTATCCAATTTTAAACAATGGCTCGGGATCAGGGAATCGAACCCCGATTAACAGATTCAGAGTCTGCTGTCCTACCATTAGACGAATCCCGAAAGCAAAATATCACTCGATATAATATTTGAATTTTGCTATATTGCAACGCGAGTTTGATTTTATATAAATATGGATAAAGTACTTATTTTTGGAACATTTGATCTACTTCACCCTGGTCACATCTTTTTCCTAAACGAAGCAAAAAAATATGGTGAAATCTATGTAGTGATTGCAAGAGATGATACCGTACTTAAACTCAAAAATCATTTACCAATCTGGCCTGAAAAAGTTAGAGCAAATGAAATAAAAAAATTAAAGATTGCAAAAAAAGTTTTTTTAGGCAAAAAAATAAATCATCTTTCATGGCTTTCTTTGATAAAGCCAAATACAATATGCCTTGGATACGATCAAATATATCTCACAGATAAAATTTTACCTTACTGCGAAAAACACAATATTAATACAAAAATTGTACGAATAGGTTCTTTTATGCCTGAAAAATATAAAACTTCAAAACTTCGTAATCTTAAGAATTGAATCTTTTTAAAACAGCTTCCCAATCTACAATATTCCAGAAAGCATCTATATATTCAGCTCTTTTATTTTGATATTTAAGGTAATAAGCATGCTCCCAAACATCTAGACCCATAATAGGTGTCATCGAATTCATCAAAGGATTATCTTGATTTGGAGTTGTCATAAGGAGAAGCTCTCCAGAAATACTTTTTGCAAGCCAAACCCATCCACTACCAAAATGAGATGAAGCTAGAGCATTAAATTTATCTTTAAAATCTTTGAAAGTACCAAATTGTTTTTCGATAGCATTTTTAAGTTCACCTATAGGCTCACCTCCTCCATTTGGAGATAATATATCCCAAAATAAAGTATGATTATAATGACCACCTCCATGATTCTTTATCATTGTTCTAACACTTTCAGGTACATCTGATAAATTTTGTAAAAATTCTTCAAGTGTTCTTCCTATAAATAACTTGCAAGTTTCATCTCCTTCGCATTTTTCAAGTGCTTCATTAAGTTTTGCAACATAAGTACCATGATGTTTTGTATAATGAATCTCCATTGTTTTTGCGTCTATATATGGTTCTAGACCATCAAATTCATATTTTAATTTTGGAAGTT
>CAZOKC010000031.1:6027-8797 GCA_964580335.1 uncultured Candidatus Peribacteria bacterium | reverse complement strand
GTATTCAAGTCTTTTTTATCGCAGCTTGCATTGTTTATTATTTTAAAAATATTATATGAATTTAAGTTTATTTTTATTAAATCTTCATTTTTTATAATACATAATTCTTCATGAAATTTTTGAGTTTGTTGTTTTTCTTTTATAAAATTGAAAAAAGATGCGGTTATCATGACAAATAAAATGAAACATAAGACGCTGATTTGATATTTTATGTTCATATTTTTTCTATAGGGGCAATGTGAGCGACAAGCTTTTTGTTTCCTATTTGTGGGTTTTCGAAAATTATTTCTAAGATAGACCCAGCTTTGTTTTTTATTTTTCCTATTCCCCATGATTTATGCATAACTTTATCACCGATTTCAAATAATACATCTTTTGAAGTATCTGTTTTGGGAGTATTTCTAAAAAATGTACTCATATTTGATACAGAATTTATTTGAGTTGATATCTCAACATTGCTATTTATGGTATCTTCGGGTATTTCTGCTATAAATCTTGATTGGATTTTGTTTTCGTATTCTCCGTATAAAAATCTTTGTTTTGTGGAAAATAAAAAGATTCTTTCTCTTGCACGTGTAAGTGCTACGTAGAAAAGTCTTCTTTCTTCTTCTAAGTCTTCTTTTGAGATTAGTCCACGAGAGTGTGGGAATAAGCCTTCTTCAAGTCCAGGAATCAAAACTACAGAAAATTCTAAGCCTTTTGCTGCATGTACGGTCATTAGTTTTACAGAATTTTCTTCTTCTATTATCTCATCTTGATCTGAGATAAGTGATACTTCTTCAAGAAATATTTGGAGCGCCATTCTTGGATTTTCAAGTCCACCGTATTTTTCGGCTACACCTACAAGTTCATATATATTTTCAAGTCTTTCCATTCCTTCTTCACCACTGTTTTCAAGGAATTCTTTGTACCCGGAAATACGTATAATATATTTTATAAGGCTATCGATAGGCATTTGATAACTTTCATTTACAAGTTCTCTATATATATTTGAGAAATTGAAAATAGCTCCTTCTGGGAGGATTTCTTTTATATTATCTTTTAAAAACAATTCACATGGACTGCATTCATACTTATTTGCAAGATCTTCAAGTTCTTCGATGGTTTTAGCGCCTATTTTTCTTGCAGGTACGTTTATAATACGAAGAAGTGCGGTTGTATCTTTTGGATTTTGGATAATCCTCATATATGAAATAACTTCTTTTATCTCTTTTCTTTCATAAAATTTAAGACCGCCAATTATTTTGTATGGGATTGCATTTCTAAGCATTCCTTCTTCAATAATTCTTGATTGAGCATTTGTTCGATAAAGTATTGCAAAATCGTTGTAGGTAAGAGGATTTCCTGAAATTGTTGAATGATTTCCAAGTAAATTTTTTATAGTTCGAATGATACTTTCAGCTTCATCTCTTTCATTATAATTTTGTATATAAATAATTTTTTCTCCATCAGTTTTTTCTGTCCATAGTGTTTTATCTAGTCTATTTTGATTGTTTTTAATTACTTCATTGGCTGCTTTTAAGATATTTTGTGTTGATCTATAATTTTGTTCAAGATTTACGGTAATGGCGTCAGGGTATTCTTTTTTGAATTCTAGAATATTTTTAATATCAGCTCCTCTCCATGAATAAATAGATTGCCAATCGTCACCGATTATAGCTATATTTCTGTATTTTTCTGAAAGTAAAGAAGCTAATTTGTATTGTACGAAGTTGGTATCTTGATATTCATCTATCATAATAAATTCAAATTTGTCTTGGTATTTTTCTAGTGTTTCTTTTTCAGTTAAAAGTATTTTTACGGTATAGAAAAGAAGATCATCAAAATCTAAAGCTCCTTCTTTTCTAAGTCTATCTTGATAGATTTTATATATTTCACTTGCACTTATTTCGAAGTCATTCTTAGCTTGTTTTGCAAAATCTATCGGAGAATAAAGACTATTTTTAGCGTTACTTATCATGGTTCTTACAGCTGGAATTGCGAGTTTCTTTTCATCAAATCCATGTTCTTTAAAGATTTGAGACATTATAGCTTTAGTATCTCCAGTATCTGCTATTGTGAAAGATTTTGGGAACCCTATCTTTTCGATTTCATTTCTAAGAAAAGATACACAAAAAGCATGAAATGTTCCTATAAATGGTAGGTTGGATCTTCTTCCAAGTAGGTGTGATACGCGTTCTTTCATCTCAGACGCGGCTTTGTTTGTAAATGTTACAGCGAGTATATTTTCTGGGTTTGTTATTCCTTGGTTCAAAAGATATGCGATTCTATGAGTTAAAACTTTTGTTTTACCTGATCCTGCACCGGCTACAACCATAAGTGGGCCTTGTATATGAGTCACTGCTTTTATTTGCTGTGCATTTAATGAGTGTAGAATATTTTCTTCTTTAGACATTTTTAGAATTTAACTTCAAGAATTATAGGTAAAAAGATTTAAATGAAAAGTAAGTGTTTTGTTTTAAAATTTAAAAATCAAATATATACTACCCAAAGATTAATTTTGTTATGTCACTTTCAAAAAAAGTAGCTTCATCAACTTTGTGGCAAATAGGTTCAAGACTTTTTCTTGCTTTTCTTGGTCTTGTTGCTGTTAAAATTCTTGTAAAAGGACTTTCTGTAGAACAATTTGGTATGTATACGACGACTTTTAAGTTTTTAGACTTTTTTGGAATATTGGCTGATTTTGGACTTTATACTGTTATTATAAGAGAAATATCTAAAGATCCTGAAAATGAAGAATCTATCTTTAATTCGATGTTTTCACTTCGGA
>CAZOKC010000031.1:1251-5991 GCA_964580335.1 uncultured Candidatus Peribacteria bacterium | reverse complement strand
ATTTTGGCATCAATTGGGGTTTATTTTGTTCCTGAATATAGAGGAACAATTATCCCTGTAGGTGTTATTTTATCAGGTATTGCTATGGTAATAACATTTTTTAATGGGACTTTAACTTCACTTTTACAGAGACATTGGGATATGGGACTTACTTCAATAGGTGTATCTCTTGGGAAAGTAGTTCAAGTTTTATTGTATCTTATTTTATTTATATGGGTGGGTGCTTTTGCAAATAGAGGAGGTATATCTGATTTTTCTTTTTATCTTTTGTTTGCTACTGGAATAGTTTCTATTTTAGTAACTGTATTGTTTACTTATATAAGTTCAAGAAAGTATGTAAAACTTCATTTTCAAGTGGATTTTCTAAAATGGATAAAGATCATAAAAGAGACTTTCCCTTATGGAATAGCTATTTTTCTTGCGACAGTTTATTTGAAGGTTGATGTTATTATGCTTTCTTTGATGAAAGGACAGTATGATGTAGGTATTTATGGTATTTCAGCAAAACTTCTTGAAATACTTATGATCTTTCCACAGTACCTTTTAAATAGTTTACTTCCTTTATTTACTTTGTATCTTATTACAAGTCCTGATCATACAAGATTTTCGAAGCTTATGAATAGGACTTTACTTACTATGAGTTTGATGGCTTTCCCGATTGTAGCTGGAGGAATAGGTCTTTCGTATCCTCTTATAGTTGCAGTTGGTGATCCTGAATATTTATCTACTGCTACATCTTTCGGATCTGATACTGCTTTACGTGCTTTACTTCTCACTCTTCCTTTTACTTTTTTTGCTCAGGTGTATCAGTATCTTCTTATAGTTCAAAAAAAACATTTATCACTTCTTTCTATAAATTTAATAGCTGTATTTATAAATGTGGGACTTAATTTTATAATGATTCCAAAATATGGGTTTATGGGAGCTGCATGGACTACTGTGGTAAGTGAGTTCTTTGCATTATGTTTTTCAATTTATTTCTTTAGAACCGATTTTAACTACGATTTACCATATGTTAATATATCTTTTATATTTATAGTAAGTGTATTTTTGGGATGGCTTGTGAAATATTTATATGATCCAACTTTCCTTATAATTGGTAATTTTAATATACCTATATTGATCGGTTTATATGCAGTTTTGTATCTTGCATTTATATTTATTTTTAAAATTGTAGATATAAATGAAATGAAGGCTTTATTTAAAAAATCTTAATTATGAATTTACCTGAACCTATAGATAATCTTGTAAAAGAACTTTCGAGACTTCCAAGTGTGGGGTTTAGAACAGCTGAAAGAATTGCTTTGTATTTACTTAAAAAACCAAGATTCGAACTTGAACGTTTTGGAAATGCTGTAGTTGGGGCAAAAGATAAAATTGATTATTGTAACGTATGTTGCATGCTTACAGAAAGACCAAATCAACTTTGTTCTATTTGCGAGAGTTCAAAAAAAAATAAACAAATAGTTTGTGTGGTTTCTGAAATATCAGATCTTCTTTCTATAGAAAAATCTGGAAATTATAATGGAGTATTTCATGTTCTTCATGGGGAACTTTCTCCACTTGATGGTATAGGTCCTGAACATTTATTTTTTGATAAACTTTGGGATAGATTATCAAATGATTCTATAGAAGAAATTATTTTAGCTACAAATCCTACATTTGAAGGAGAATCTACCGCTTTTTATATTAAAAAATTTGTTAAAGAAAGATATCCTGAAGTTCGTATAACTCAACTTGCGCAAGGTATTCCTCAAGGTGGAAGTGTAGAATATATGGATCATATAACTTTAGGTAAGGCTATGGAAGGAAGGAAGGAGGTGTAGTTGAGATTTTTTAAGAAATCTTATTTTCGACCATTGTTGCAATGAATGTCAAGTATTTGAACTTTGTTTTAAGTGAGTTTATAAGGAGTTATGGTGACTTTTAGTTAGTGCTTCGTGTTATAATAATAGGATTAATTTGTTTCTAATGAATGTATTAATTCTATCAAGTCAGTTTATAAATAATTTTTTAGAAGATCCAGCATATTTTATTGCACTTACTTTGTTTGTGATCTTTGGATTTTGGCTTTTTTGGAGGATTTTTCAATTCTTATGGTCTACATGGTTTTCATGGAATATGGTGTATATGAAAGTTACACTTCCAAGAAATGATTCAAAGCTTGATCAGGAAAAAGAGACTAAGAAAGATTTTAAAGAGAAAATGGCTATAATGGATCAACTTTATCGTGGAATTTATGAGATACGTGATCTTAATATCGTAAATAGAATTTTAAGTTATCTCTTTGATCATGATACTATTTCTTTTGAAATGGTTGTTCAAGATCAGCAATTAAATTTTTATGCAGTTACAATTCCGTATTATGCAAAGCTTTTAGAAAAACAATTAACATCTTTATATGTAGATGCTGAAGTGGAAATATTGGATGAACCTTACAAAATTCATAGATCTGGAAATTATTTACTTGCTGATTATTTGTATTTAGATAAACCTTATTGGTTCCCAATAAAAACATATAAACAAATGGAAGAAGATCCGTTTAATAGTATTGCAAATAATCTTTCTGTTGTGGATAAAGAAGATAGTGTAGCTATTCAAATTTGTTTTACGCCTAGAGGTAATAAATGGAGGAAAAAAGCCGAAGCTGAAGGTGAAAGAATATTTCAAAGAAAAAATGAAGCTGGTTTATTTGAAAAGATTCCTTTAATAGGGACAATTTTTTCTGTATTTAGACTTTTTGCTACTGGGAAAACTGAAGGGAATACTTTTGATTCAACTCATCCAGGATCTGAAGATGGTGATCGATTTGTACGTATGCTTCAAACAAAAGAAGAAAATGCTAAAAGGATTGGTGAAAAGGCAAATCAGGTTGGATTTGATTCAAGTATAAGACTTATTGTAAGTAGTCCAAATAAGATAAAAGCAAATGATATAGCAAATAGTATTTCAGTAGCTTTTAATCAATTTAAAGAACCTGCTCTTAATTGGTTTCAGAATTTTAGAAGTACGATGATATTTCCAAATTTACTTAGACCAATTATTTATTTTGGTTATAAATTTAGGATGGTCGGATTTTTTCAAAAAACTAGTTTACTTGTTCCTGAAGAATTATCATCAATTTTTCATTTACCTGATCAAAGATATAACCCTATTCCAATTATTAAATGGATGGAATATAAAGTTTTACCCGCTCCAGTTAATACTCCAACTCAGGGAATTTTACTTGGATATAATCAATATAGAGGTGTAAAAAAAGAAGTTCGTATAAAACGCGATGATAGAACAAGGCATCATTATATAATTGGTAAATCAGGTACAGGTAAATCTGAGTTCTTGTTTTATATGGCTCGTCAAGATATTGAAAATGGTGAGGGAGTTTGTGTAGTTGATCCTCATGGAGATCTTGTTGAAGATCTTCTTGAGATTATCCCAAAAGAAAGAGCTAAAGATGTTATCTATTTTGACCCAGCAGATAAAGATCGTCCAATGTCTTTAAATATGCTTGAAGCTACACCTGAACAAATGGATAGAGTGAGTTTGGATGCTATGGAAATATTTTTAAAGCTTTTTGGTAATGAGATATTTGGACCACGTATTCAACATTACTTTAGAAATGCTTGTCTTACTCTCATGGAAGACCAAGAGGAAGGAGCAACTATTATAGATGTACCTAGACTCTTTGTAGACGATGAATTTTTGAAATATAAACTTACAAAAGTTAGAAATCCTGTGGTTAAGTCTTTCTGGGAACATGAATATGCAAAAACTGGTGCTCGTGAAAAAGAAGAAATGATTCCGTATTTTAGTTCAAAATTTGGCCCATTCATTACAAATACTGTGATGCGTAATATTATTGGTCAAAAAAAGTCTGCATTTAATTTTAGGGAAGTAATGGATAGTGGGAAAATACTTCTTATAAATCTTTCAAAAGGAAGTATAGGGGCAGTAAATGCCCAGCTTCTTGGTCTTATTGTTGTAAATAAGATAAATCAGGCAGCACTTTCTAGAACAGATGTTTCGAAAGAAAAGAGAAAAGATTTCTATCTGTATGTAGATGAGTTTCAAAATTTTGCGACAGATACTTTTGCGACGATTTTATCTGAAGCTAGAAAATATAGACTTAGCCTTATCATGGCTCATCAATATATTAATCAGCTTGTAGTTGACGGAGGTTATGGAAAAGGTCAAACATCCCAAATAAGAGATGCTGTATTTGGTAACGTAGGTACTATGTCGAGTTTCAAAGTTGGTGCTGAAGATGCTGAATATCTTGAAAAAGAATATGCACCTGTACTATCTCAACAAGATATTATAGGTATTGCAAAATTCAAATGTTATACAAAATTAAATATTGATAACTCAACTTCGAGACCTTTTAGTATTACTACAATCTTTGATCATAGTGGTGCAAATAAAAAACTTGCTAAGGCTCTTAAGAAATATTCAAGACTTAAATACGGGCGTAAAAGGGAATTTGTAGATAAAGAGATTGAGTATCGTCTTGGTATAGAAGGTGAAATGCCTGCTTAATTTATTTAAAATTTATTTATTTTTAACTAATCACATATGGCAACGAGCGCATCGAAAAGAAAGCCACATATATCAACAAAAGTTGATTCATCTGAATACACAAAATGGTTTCAGATAAGGGAAGATGAATATAAAAAATATTTAAACAGGCTTGGTAAAGAAGTATTTTTTGATAAAGGAATTCATGATTTACTTGTTAGATTCAAT
>CAZOKC010000031.1:989-1214 GCA_964580335.1 uncultured Candidatus Peribacteria bacterium | reverse complement strand
TCAGCTTGCAGTGGCTATGTAACAAGAAATGGGACTCTTAAAAGTTTTATGATTCCATTTATTAAAATGTTAAATAATCCTGTCGGTTATGGGCTTGTTATGAGACCAACTAAGGAGGAAGTGAAATCATACAATAAAATGCATGATATAATTATGGGACTTACTGATCAGGTCAATTTTTATTTTGATGATAAAGTTATAGAAATACATGTTGAATATCCTGAA
>CAZOKC010000031.1:0-964 GCA_964580335.1 uncultured Candidatus Peribacteria bacterium | reverse complement strand
GTATGATGTCTGAAGTTCTTTATACAGTACATATCTTAAAACCTGAATACGGTGAAGAAATACTCGAAGCATTCTGGTCAAATTTTGAAAAAGTTGTTGATTATTTTGATAGGAAAGGAGAAAACTTTGTTTTCAAAAGAAAAGATTTTACACCACCAAAAGAAATAATGATTCTTCGTAATAAAATGTCGAAAGTTATCCCGCTTGAGCTCAAAGCATATTGGGTAGGGGAAGAAGATGTTGGGTAGAAGTAGAAATTTTATCTGGTTTTGATTTAGAATTGTTTGATTTTTCATAGTATAGAACTAATAAATCTTTTTTTGGATGGATCTAAATTTAATTTATCCCAATATTTTTTAACCAGTTTTCTACTTATTTTTTCACCATTCAACCCAAAATTTATACTTTGTTCAAGCTTCCAGATTGCATATTTTGCAGGATTTTTTTAAGTTCCGTAGTGTCTGTTGACCAGTTATGCATAGTTATTTCTTTAATCCTAAAATAGATTTCATATGTTTGTTATCTTTTATTCTAACATAATTCTTAGGAATATCATCTTTTTTGTGTTTAAGTTTTAACTGTCGACAAATTGTCGATGATTTAAACCAAGTTTAAATGATTAATTTCGAAAGTTCCCAAAATGGTAATGGTTGATAGGCTTTTTATTCGATGATTATAGAAACTACGTTTTAGAACTAAAGATCACCACTCATTTTGAAAAAGTGCTTTTATTATTTTTTTGCCTTTGAAGAGAGAAATTTTGGTTGTATCTATGTGCAATTGTTTAAAACTATTTAGTATTAGGTTTTATAGTGAATGGTTAGATCTTTGCTATAACCTCTTTCACTGAATCCAGTATTGGTAGATCAATTAATTCATCTTTGCTAAACCATCTATATTCACTGAACTCTTCGTTTACCAAAACATCTGTATTTATACATTCACAACTAAAATTGAAGAAAAT
>CAZOKC010000030.1:0-8997 GCA_964580335.1 uncultured Candidatus Peribacteria bacterium | reverse complement strand
AGTCGATAAAATTCGTGCTTCTTGTTCCTTTTTCTTTTTGTTTTTTCAAGAAAATTACTTGCCAACTTTATGTTTTTGATTAAAATCACTTAAGCATTTAGATTTAAATATATGGCACACGTCAAGTCCGGTGGTCGAGCAAATCCTCCAAAAGATTCAAATCCCAAGTACCGAGGAGTCAAAAGATATGCAGGTGAAGTAGTTCTTGCAGGAAATATCATTGTAAGACAAAAAGGTACAAAGTTTTTTCCGGGGAAGAATGTGGATATGGGAAGAGATTTCACTATTTACTCTCTTGTAGATGGTGTTGTAAGTTTCCAGGAAAAAAGAATTGCAAAATTTAACGGAAGAAAATATAGAGATTATTTTGTAAATGTAGAAGAAGTAAAATAATACTTTATTTATACGATCAAACTAAATTTATTAGGTGTTTATGGATATAAACCAATATTTAGAGCTTGCTCGTGAATCGTTAGTAGAAAAAGGTACTTTATATATTTCAGTTTGGGTAAAAACAAACGCTCCTTTTACAAAATGGAAGGAACTATTGGAAGAGCATAATAGTGATGGAAATATAAATTATCATTTGAAACTTGATGTAAGAGCTACTCCAGAAAAAGGTAAGGCAAATTTTGAAATATATAGATTTTTGGCTGATGAGTTTAAAGTTCCAAAGGAGAAAATTTGTATAGTTGCTGGTGTATCTGATACTAGAAAAGTTATAATGATAAAAATATAATAAAAAAATCGACAAATATCTTTTGTAGGATTATTATGTTTATTGAATTTTAAATTTATTATGAATACATTTGTAAAAGTTGTTGTTATTATTGCTATATTTTCACTTCTTGTTGGGATTTTTGCTCCGCTTATTTATACAGCTGTAAGTGATACTCAAGTGACTTCTTCTATAGATATGAATAATATCACTACAAATATTGTTGAATAGTTAAAATACATTTTCGATAATTTCTACAATTCTTAGATTTGGCCATTGTTCAAGCCATCTTTTTTCATTATATCTTTTTTCGAAAACTTCTTTTTCAGCATTTTTTGTAGGTCTTACTATCATATTAAAAAGATCATCAAGTCCTGTTTCTGCGTAAAAGATTTTTATAGAATTATCAGGTAAAAGCCTTATTGAGACAGTTGTCGCAGTTTCTGGCCAGAGAGATATAGCATTTTCTACACTTGTTTGAGGTGGTCTTCCATTAATAGATCTTGCATTGTTTTTTATCTCCCACTTTGCATATTCGGGGATTATTGCTTGAGCTAGTGTTTCGAAATTTTTCTCATAGTCTGTATTTGTATTGTTTGCATCGAAAAATGGAATATCAATATCGGTAGGTCGGTGTACTATTTTCCCAAATGAAAGTATATCCCATATTGTATTTCTTATTGTTCCTGCACCGAGATACCAATTTGGTATATTCAAATCTCTTGCTACGTGCAGGATTTTCATTATGAAATCTTGTTTTTTTATAATACTAATAAGTCTTTCAGTATTTTCCATAGGTTATATTAGTTAGTATTTTATTTTACTTACTAATAATTTTATTTTCTATAAGAAATCTTTGATTATACCCTTGCCATAATCTTTTTCGAATGTTCTAGAATCTGTGATGAAGATTTTTGGATATGAACCATCTTTTTTGCGAACCATTAGAAAAAATGCTTTTAATAGTAATGAAGTATAAGGTATTGAATATTCTAAAAATGAACTTTTAAAATTTGAATTTCTATATTCTCCGAAGGTATTAAATGTATTTGGAAATTGAAGTTTTGTATAATAGACTCTATCTATTGATTCTCTAGTCTCAGGGGATATTTGTTTATAAAGATTTTCTCCACCAACAATTATAAGATTTTCGTTTTTTAGTCTTTCTATTTTAGCTAAGTTGGTATTGATTCCTCCTATACCCTCGGCTACACATTCGTAGTTTGTATTTTTTTCATGTATCCATTTTGTCCAAAAGTTTGATGAAAAGTTTGAACCTCCTGGACTTAGTAAAAAAGTTATTCCTTGATGTTTTTTTATTTCAAAGATTAAAGAATCTACGAGTTTTTCTGTGTAAAAATTTTCTCCGTAAGACGGAACTTGTCGGAGGGTTTCTATTTTAGGGAAATTCTTTTTAAGAAGTGATGTAATTTGTATTTTCCCAAAGAAATATTCTAGAAGTTTTTTCTCGGTTTCATTTAGATCATAAGCGCTTAAAAGATGTATATTTGTATTATCTTTAAAGAAAACATTAGGTTTTATAGGGTTGCTTACAAGAAAATAACTTTTGTTGTCATCATCATCTTTTGTGATATTTGCGTATGTGAAATATTCTATGGTTTTTGAATATTTTTCAAAATTCTCAATATTTCTAAAATAAAAATGATCTTTTGAGATGTTTGATTTTATATTTGAAATAAGTTCTTTGAACTTGGAATTTGTGCTTAATGAAGATATTTCTTTATGATTTTCAATGATATTTATAATTTCATTACAAATTTCCGGGAATAGATCCTTGATCTCATTTATTGAGAGTTTTAGAGTTGTTCCGTAAGTAATTTCTCGTTCAGCTGTTTCAATTGGGTAGATTATTATATGATCAAATTCATTTATGTTTTCGGGGGCGATTTCTAAAAGATGGTGAGGTGATATCATTATTGTGTTGTGTTTTTTTTCTTCTTCTAAATTTCTCTGGATAAATATATCGGGATTATTTTCGAGAGATTCTTTATCTTCGGTTAGAAATTTGTAAAAGATGTTTGATTCGTCTTTACCTCGAAGTGAGAGTTCATTTTTGTGACCAAAATATGTTTGATTTCCGAAATTTAGAATTTTACACAATGTGAACGCCATGTTTTCCAGTTCTTTATATTTTGAATTATCTGTTATAAATTCATTTATGATTTTCAAAAGTTTTTTTGTCGATAAAACATGATAGGGGAATGTTTTTGAATATATGTTTGGAGATTTTTCAAGTTGTAAGAAAATGTCAAAGTTTGCAATAAGTAGTTTTTTACCTGAAAGTGAATTTAAATAATTTATTAATGGATCATGTTCGGGGTTTGTAATATTTTGGTTTACAGGAAGTTTATTATTTATGTTTATTTCAAATTTACTTGGGTCAAATGTACTTTTGGTATCTTTAAAAATATCAGAAATTATTTTTTGACCTGGATCAATACTTAAAATCAAAGATATCATGTTTCGAAGACCAAAATCCATTTTTTCTATATGTTCGATTTCTTTTTCTAATAATTTATATGTGGTTAAGACATCGAACATTGCTCTATGGGATCCGTCTTTTTTAAGTTCAAATGAGTGACTTAAATTTTCGAGTGAATATGATGGAAACGTTGGCCAAATGATTTCAGCTAATTTTTGAGTATCTATAAATGGGGGATTGTAATCGTTTATGTATCTGCGAACCATGTTTATATCAAAGTTTACATTATGCCCTATGACTATTGTATTTCTATTTTTATTTACAAAATCTTCGATAGTTTCATATCCATTTTCACCACTTTCTAGTTCTTTTGGACTTATACCTGTGAGAGCCAGAGTGAAGTCATCAACTTCTTTGTGAACTGGTTTTAAGACTTTATCAAAAGTTTCTATGATTTCTCCATCTTTGATTTTTATATATGAAAATTCAATGATCTCATCGGTTGTTGTATCAAGTCCTGTTGATTCTGTATCGAATATTATAAATTCTTGCGGAAGCATATTTGTTTTTTAGATATTAGCATTGAAAATATGGTTTTTAAAGTTAGAATGAAAACGTAAATATAAAGGGGGTATGGATGAGAAAATAAAAAAATATATTCTTGCGTTTCATCAATTTGGATTTGGTGAGAGGTTTATAAATTTTCTTTTGAAAAAATGTGACAATGATTTTATCCCATATTTATGGGATAAGGGAAATATAGAAGATATTTACACAATATTCCCTGATATTAGAATGCAAAAAATATCTGACTGGGACAAAAGAAACAGAAATCTGCCTAATGAATTATTTGAGATTCTGAGTATAAATAGTATTCAATACTTATTTTCAAATGAAAGTAATTATCCTTATTTGCTTTCTCAAATTTTTGATCCTCCTCCTATCCTTTACTATAAAGGGAATCTTGGGGCTTTGGATAGTATAAAAAGTCTTGCTGTAATCGGTTCTAGGAAAATGACAACTTATGGTAAGAAATGTATAGATTATTTACTTCCTGAAATAATATCTTCAGGAGTTTCTATAGTGAGTGGTCTTGCACTTGGGATAGATGCTTATGCTCATGAAGTAACACTTAAAAATAAAGGGAAGGCCATTGCTATAATAGGTTCGGGGCTTTCTATTTGTTATCCAAGTCAAAATGAATGGCTTTATAGAGAAATAATAGAAAATGGAGGAGTTATTTTTTCGCCTTTTTCTTTTGATATTCAAAGTTTTCCATACAATTTCCCTATGAGGAATCGTATAATTTCAGGACTTTCCCATGGTGTTTTGATAGTTGAAGCGCAAGAAAAATCTGGAACTATAATTACTGCAAAATCAGCGATTGAACAAGGAAGGGATGTTTTTGTGGTTCCTGGAGATATTTTTAGAGAACTTTCGGTTGGTACAAATGAACTTTGGAAAGAAGGTGCTATTCCTGTATCAAAATCTTCCGATATACTTAAATTTATGGGTTTTGATACAGATAATAAGTCTTCAGTTCGAAATCAAAATAAAATTATTAATGATGAATATAAAGAAATATGGGATATACTTAGTGATCCTATGAATCTTGATGACTTGGTTCATCTTTCAAAAATCAATATAATTGAGCTTCAGGCAAATTTATCTCAAATGGAGATTCTTGGAATTGTATCTTTGGAAAATGGTTTATTTAGAAGGCTTTAAGATTTTTTTGCTTGCATTTATATAAAATCTTCATATACTTGCTTTGAACAAGTGACGAATTTTTAAGTATGATCAATTTTTTGAAAAAATATATAAGAGACATTCGAAAGGAAGCGACTGTAATAAGTTGGCCTACAAAAGATAAAGTTTATCAAAGTACAGTACTGGTTTTAGTTGCTGTGGTTTGTTCTGCTTTAGTGATAGGTGCTCTAGACTATGCTTTGAACCAATTATTTTTTACTTTTGTTAAGTAATTATGGCTAAACAAGTCGGTAATACTGGTCGTCAGTGGTATGTTGTACAAGTGTCTTCAGGTCATGAAGATGTTGTTGCAAAAGTTATTAAACAAAGATCTGAATCTATGGGGATGCAGGATTATATATTTGATGCGATAGTTCCAAAAGAAAAACAAATGGCGGTGAAAAAAGGAGAAAGAAAAGTTGAAGAAAAAAAATTCCTATCTGGATATGTGCTTGTAGATATGATTGTAACTGATGAATCATGGTTTCTTATCCGAAATACTCCAAATGTTAAAAGAATACTTGGGGCTGGCACTATCCCGATTCCTGTTACTGATAATGAATTTGGTAAGATCAGAAAACACATGGGTGATTCTAGTCCAAAAGTGAAAGTTGACTTCTTGGAAGGTGACCCAGTTATGATTACTAAAGGCCCATTTACAGGTTATGAAGGTCAGGTAAGTCAGATCGATCCAAAAGGTAAAGTTGTTGTCCTTGTATCGATGTTTGGAAGAGATACGCCTGTGGAACTTGATCATGATAGCGTGAAAAAGAGATAGTTTTTCGATGAAAATATTGACGGTATAAATTAATTAGTGTAAAAGTTATTAGCAAAAATTAAATTAGAAATTATGGCAAAAGAAATTAAAGCAGTAGTAAAATTGCAAGTAGTTGCTGCTCAGGCTAATCCAGCTCCTCCAGTTGGTACAGCTCTTGGACCTCATGGTATTCAAACAGCTGAATTTTGTAAACAATTCAATGAGGCAACGAGAGAAGTTGCTGGGGATGTCATTCCTGTGGAGGTAACTATATATACAGATAGAACTTTCACTTTTAAAATGAAAAGACCACCTGCGTCTTTTCTTATAAAAAAATTACTCAAACTTGAAAAAGGTTCATCTAATCCACTTTCTACAAAAGTAGGTAAACTTACAAAAGATCAACTTAGGAAAATAGCAGAAGATAAGATGGAAGATCTAAATGCAAATGATGTAGAAGCTGCGATGAAAATAATAGCTGGAACTGCAAAAAATATGGGAGTAGAGGTTGAGGCGTAGGTCAAGCTGTAATGTTTTAAAGATTTCTATAAATCATCTATTATATTGGTGTTTTATAAGTAATCTTTTTTTATGACAGATTTTCATGCTATTTACAAATATTTGGTGAAGTTTAGTTTTATTATAGTTACCGCTATATTTATCGGGTGGACGGTACATTTTGTTTTGCAAAATGTTTTCTTGGGCAAAGATGCATATATTTGGAGAGACACAAATTGTGAGTATCAATATGGTTTTGGTGAAGGATATCAAAACTTTAAAACTATGCCTGTAGCGGAAGGTCAGAAGCCACTTTCTGAGGAAGATAGAAAGGTAGGTTATGAACAGTGTAAAAAAGAGAGGGACGAAAGAATGCTTCTTGAATACAAAAAAGGACTTTTGGGGGATGTCTCAGGTATTGTTTCTATGTTTTTTGTATCTATTTTCTTATTCTGGGCGGATAGAATGTCCAGTAAGGAATAAGTTGACTTTTTTTCTATATAAGTTATAAATAGTGGGCTTTTTATTTAGGTGGGAGTCTAATAGACGTTTGTACCACGTAACAACTATTTTATGAGAACAAGAGGTAAGAAATACGAAAAAGTTATGGAGTCTTTTGATAAAGACAAAATTTATAGTATAAGCGAGGCACTTGATATGCTTCCAAAACTTTCTACATCAAAGTTTGTAGGAAGTGCTGAAGCTCATTTTAGACTTGGGGTTGATCCTAAAGCTTCAGATCAGAATATAAGAGGAACAGTATCTCTGCCTGGAGGTACAGGTAAAAAAGTAAGAGTTGTTGTTATAGCTGAGGGAAATCCTTCTGATTTTGTAAAGGCTGGAGCTATAAAAGCAGGTGCTGAAAATATTATAGCTGAAATAGAAGGAGGTTTTATGGATTTTGATGTGATAGTAGCTGAAGCAAATATGATGCCGAAAATGGCAAAACTTGCAAAAGTACTTGGACCAAAAGGACTTATGCCTTCACCAAAAGCTGGGACTGTAGGACCTGATGCTATGAAAGCTTTGAAAGAAGTTATGGCAGGACGTGTAGAAGTGAGAGTAGATGCTTATGGTATTGCACATGTTGCTTTTGGTAAGCTTGATTTTGAAAAATCTAAACTTGAAGCAAATCTTAAAGCGATAATTGATACTGTAAAAGCTTTGAAACCATCATCAGTAAAAAGTAAATATCTTCTTTCTGTTACTTTGGCTCCAACTATGGGACCTGGAGTTAAAGTTGAAGTGAATGAATAAATAGGTATTCCAATAATTAAGAAAAAAGAAGTATATTTTACAAAAATCTTTTTATTCGGTTTTAGTCTATCTAATTAATGGTGTAAGAAGATCTATGTATTTCACAGAAATTATATTTTTTTATCTTTTCAATGTGTGATTTGGTTCCGTAACCTTTGTGTTTATCAAAATCGTATTCTGGGAAAAGAATCGCATAATTTTTCATGAGACAGTCTCTGTATACTTTAGCAATAATCGAGGCGGCCATGATACAATGATGTTTTGTATCTCCTTTGATGATGTATTTGTAAGGGATTGGGAAGTGAAAATTATCTTTCCCATCAATCTTTAGTTTATCTGGAATCATTCCTAAATTTTGTACTGCTCGAATCATAGCAAGATGTGTGGAAAGTCTTATTCCAAGTGTGTCTATATGGTTATTATTTATTATACCTACTCCGTATAAACAATCTCTAGTTATAAAATAGAATGCTTCTTTTCTTTGTTTCTCACTCATTTTTTTTGAATCATTGAGTAATTTTTTGTATTTCCAATTTTTAGGTAGGATTACACATGAAGCCACAACCGGTCCTGCTAGCGGGCCTCTTCCTGCCTCGTCAATTCCTGCGAATTTTTCGTAATTGATCATATTTTTTTAAAACTATTATATTGACTCATAAAAATTGTTGGTTGGCAACGCTATTTATTTATATAAGGCTCATTTTATATATTGGATTACAGGTTTTATGTGTGTTCTTTGGTATAATAATATGATTAATTTGATTTTTATGTTAGAAAATTTAAAACCTTATCCGTGGAAAAAGATATTTGATTTGATCGAGAAATATGCAATTTTGGATCTTCTTGTCTCTGAGGGTAAGAAACCAGAATGTTATAAAAACGGAGAAGTGTTTTGTATTGAAGATGCAAATGTTGTTTCTACAAATGTAATGAAGAAATTTTTAAATAAATATACTTCTTCTTTGGAAAGAAAATTCTTTGATACAAATGGATATTTGGCTTTTGTATTTGAATTTCATGGAAAAATAATAAGAGGTAGGCTTTATATAGAATCGCTTGGAAATGCTACGCCACATCTTTATTTGCATGTACTTGGAAAGAAAGATGATATTACTACGCTTGAGAGTTTTAAAAATGCTCAGAATGTTTATAGATCTATTTTGGACAAAAGTGACGTGATTATTTATGGAAATAAATCATCAGGGAAAACTCAATTTACTAGACTTTTACTCGAACATTATGAAAAACCAGCTTTGTTTATAAGTGATTGTAAAGAAGTGTTTAAAAAGGAAAAATCTGTTAAAACTTTGGTTTATCCTAATTTGAAAGTGGATTTGGATGAGATATCAGCTCTTGTTTCTACATATCCTTTTTCGGTTGTTGTCTTTGATCATCCTGGAATTACTGAAGATAAACTTTCAGAACTTAAAACAATGCTTTCTCATAAGCAAATTATCGGAGTAGTTGAAAATGTAAAAAGAAATAAAAAATAAATTTGGTCATTTATTAGAGGCTTTGGAATATGGTGCCCCACCTCATGGTGGAATTGCTATTGGTCTTGATCGTTTAATCGCT
>CAZOKC010000029.1:5560-9116 GCA_964580335.1 uncultured Candidatus Peribacteria bacterium | reverse complement strand
TCCTACATCTATTAAGTTTTTTGTATTAGCGAATATTTCTGGAAAGGCTTTCAATCCTTCTAACGAGTCCAAAATATGTTTTTCATAGACTTCTTCTTCTGTTTTGAAAGATGAGAGATTTAGTTTTTGATTTTCGGTAAGGAAGATTTTGGGGAGAGTTTTAAACATTGACATAATTCCCAAATACATTAGTTTATGTGACTATTTATAGTTTATTGATTAATTATTTTCTGAAAAGAGGTATTTATGAAAAACTGTTTTAATTATGGTAGAAATTTGGAAGGAGTTGTAAATTATCCTAGATTAGAGATACAAGATTTTTTATCTGAAATAAGATTGCGATTCGGTGAGGTATTGGAATGTGAACCAAATAAACCTATTTTTTATAATGAAAAATTTAGGATTTTTTTGAAAGTTTTTTATGTTTTGATGGATTTTGTAGAAGGGGATAAGGGTGATATGGATTTGGTTGATTTGATGCAAATAGGTACTCTTTTTAAGAGTGATGAAGATGACTTTAGAAAAATATTGGATGATATTTTGAATTCTAACGGTCAAATACCCAAAAAAGCAGCATGTATATTTGCTGGAGTTTTACAAGGTGGTAAAAGAATGAACTCTGAGAAATTTGATGGATATGTTCAAAGAGTTATTCAATCTCATCCTGATCCTATAAAATATCGACAAGATTCTATAATAACTGAACTTCATGAGGTTGGTATTGATCAGGAAGATACTTATTTAAAGAGGCCTTTATTTGATGAAATAATTTTTAAAATCTTAAAAGAAAGACCTGCTCCAAGTGGTTGGTTTACAAACACTGGTTTATCTATAGAGCTTGGAAAAAGATTGGGATTAAATGGTCCGGTGCATATATCAAAAATAGATAATATGATTTCCGAATTACTTTCAGATCATACTTATAAGGACTTATTTCAAACTGATGTAAGAAAATTTATAAATGGAAGTCATTATGTTGTTGATCATTATTCTCCTAAATTATCAAAAATTATTTTAGATAAATTGATTTTCCCTTTTGCTCCTAAAGATTGGAATCACATGCAATATATTTGTTATCAATTATCTTCTTTAATAGGTCAAAAAACTTTTGGTCATGTAAGGTTTAAGAGATTGTTTAATGAATTTTTATTTCTTACAGGTGAAAAAGAGGATGATCATTGTAAGGAATTTTTGACGTTGAATTGTGATAAAGTTTATCATTATAGTCCTGAAGCACAAAAATTTATGAAAGCGCTTGCTTGGAAGGAAGGTAAATCTAAAAATATTCGAAGATGAGGTAGGGAAAGTTATTTATAGTGTTTAGAGATCTCAATTCATGCTTTGTTATGTATTTCATTAGAATTAGCATATTTAGGCAAGTAATTGAGCCAATTTCATTGCCTTATCATTAATTTCTTTATTATTAAAACTTATTTCTTCGATTTTAGCCCTTTCCATAGCTTTTTTCTTGAGTTCACTGTCTGTTGTAAATGAAATTTGAGTAACCATAAAATAGTTATTAACTACATTGAATATAGTTTAGACTATATATTGGTCAATATCTTTATTTGAGTCTTGAACTGGATGATAAACTAAAACATATTGCAATTTAATTTGATTTAAGTACTATATTGGCATACCCTAGGTGTTAGGCGACTTGCTCGTGTAACACCTATTTTTTTGTCTAATTATGAAGAAATCAGTATTCTTTATAGATGGGTTCAATCTGTATCATCCGAAATTATAGTGAGTATCTTTAACTTTTTCTGGTATACTTTAATAAGTGTTTTATAAAATTATATCTGAGTAACTAGCTAATTCTTGAGTGTAATCTAGGGATTACTTTTTTAATTTGTTTATTAAAACCATTTTGTGGAATAATTTTTTTTGCTTTTTTAATGTATGAAAAGAAATTTCGATTGCCTTTAGGTGTGAACTTTTTATATAGTTTTTTAATCAAAAGATTACCACCCTTATTTCCATGTAATCGAGTACGTCGAATACTTTTATCTAATTTATTAAAAAGCTTAGCTATACTACCTGATCGTATATAACGTTTTTTACCATCGAACTCAAAACCTAGGTATTGTAAAGATTTTCTTTTTAATTTATTGTTTTTATCTATTTCCCACGCAATAAGACGTTTATTATGTATTCCAAAATTAATTTTGGAGGTTTTTTTTTTTTTTTTCTCTAAGTAGGGTTTACCTTCACCATCCTTTGTAGATGATATCTCTTTCATTATTCGATCTTCAACTATTTGAACTTTATTTACTGGTATCACCACTATGATATCGTCGCTATAACGTCTATAAATTCCATCAAGATTAGAAATAAAATCATTCATTATCTTATCATAGTCAAGTAAGTAAATATTTGCCAATAAACCACTCAATGGCGATCCTTGAGGTATTCCTTTATCCTTTAAATTCTTCTCAAAATATTTTTCATTATTTTCAATTTCAGCTTCACGTATTGATTGCTTAATTTTACGAAAATTCTTACCAAAATCTTCACCAGCTTCACAAAAGCTTTTTTTGTGAGCATATTTACCTGGGGTATCTATTTGCAGAATTTTTTTTACAGTTAACGGCTTTATATCAATAAATGAGTATTTTGTTAAAGAACGAAGAATATTCAAGTGGTCTATTGGTAGTTCGGATTTTTCCAAGATCGTCACCCACATTTGCTTAAGTTTCGTATGAGAAAGACTCGGAAAAAAATCAGAAATATCAAATGCTAATGCCGTCATATTTGGCTTAATGTAATTAAAAACTTCATTAGCAAAGTCAATGTTGCATTTTCCAGTTTTCCCATCTTCTTTTAGAATTTTTCTATATGCTAAGACATTTTGATCAAGGTTTAGACTTTTTAATTTTTGTTCATATTTGTCTTCTAGAATACATTGATACCAAACATATATCAATGTATCTAAGTGACTTGCGTACATCAATTCTCTCGTTTTTAATTTTCTATTTTCATCTCTTTTAACAAGTTTTCTTATACCATTCTTGTCTTTTTTGTATTTAAATTTCTTCTTTTCAAATCTTATGAATGGTAAAAACGCATGTTTGGAAATTTTTTCAAAATTCTTTACGTATTGTAAAAATTTGCAAGGGTCATGGATCTTAAGGTCAAAATGTTTGTATGAATGTTTTCTTGAAGGATTTCCATGTTTATTTTTATAGGTTTTGTCTGCTTTTAATTTATTAAGCCATTTGTTTATAGTATTTTCTTCGCTGTACATAGATAAATTTATTTAATTCCCAAACACCTCCAACTTATCTTTATTGCACCAATAGAGTGGGATCTTGAATGCAGGTCTTTAAGATAATTGGTTTGTTTGGGCTGTAAGTAGAATCTTCTTATGGTACTATCCACAGCTACTTACTCGGTATAGATAGTCTTACCATCCCACATAATTACTTTATATCTTTCCTGATAACATCTTTATAAGAATCATTATAATTATGACACTCTCCAGACATTGCATGAACATATTCAGCCTTTCGTATAACCTTGCATTGAAGTCACTTACAGTGACCATCTTTGATGG
>CAZOKC010000029.1:0-5548 GCA_964580335.1 uncultured Candidatus Peribacteria bacterium | reverse complement strand
TACCTCAACCTACTTTACGTAAATATGAGCATGTAGAGTATATATAAAATACTTAAAATGACAAGTTCTTCTTAAAAAATGGTGGTCCCTGCTGGACTTGAACCAGCGACCCACCGGTTATGAGCCGGTTGCTCTAACCAACTGAGCTAAGGGACCGAATCGTCGCAAAGCTTACATTTTCGAAATATTTTTTCAAATATTTCTCCAATTCCAGCTTGCTCCTCATTTCATTTTTATAAACAGCTAAAGCTTGGTTTATAAAAATGTATTTAATATGAGCTTTATTAGTTTATTCAAAAAATTTTTTCTATCAACTAATTTTTACAAAATAAGCATCGCATCTCCAAAACTATAAAATCTATATTTATTTTCTATAGCCTCTTGATAGATTTTATGTACTTTTTTTATGCCAAATTCTGGAGTTTTGTTTTGAGATAAAAAGCAGGCTATAAGCATGAGTAAGGTAGATTTTGGTAAATGAAAATTTGTAAATAGATGATCTACATATTTTATTTTGTCTCCGGGTTTTAGAAAAATTCCTGTTTCTTGAAATTCACTTTTATAATTATTTAGATCTACTGATTCTATCGCTCGAAGTGCAGTTGTACCTATCGCAGTTATTTCTCTTTTGTTGTGTAATTTATCCAAAGTTTCTTTTGGCACATGGAAAATCTCTGTGTGCATTATGTGTTTATCTAAATTTTCTTCCTTCACTGGTTGAAAAGTTCCCATACCTACATGAAGTACTAAATCGAGAAATTCTATATTTTTAGATTTTATATCTTCAATTACTTTTGGGGTAAAATGTAAACTTGCAGTTGGTGCAGCGACTGAGCCCTCGATCTTTCCAAATGGAGTTTGGTAGAAAGATTCATCTCCATCGAATTTGTCTATATATGGAGGAAGAGGCATTTTGCCTATCTCCTCAAGGACTTTATAAAGATCTTTTTCTTCTAGGCTTGTTTCTATGACTCTTTGGCCTGAATCGGAAATTCCGATGATTTCCCACGGTTTTCCAAAATGATTTGGTGTAAACTTACTGCCTATTTTGAAATATTTTCCAGGTTTTACCAAAATTTCCCATGTAGTTTTAGATATTTTTTTATGAAAAAGTATTTCGCAGATTTTTTCTTTATCATCAATCTTACCATATATTCTTGCTTTTATAACTTTTGATTTGTTTACAAGAAGGTAAGAATTTGAAGTTAAGAAATCGGTTAAATACTTTATCTGAGAGTGGGTTATGGTGTCATTTTTTCGATCATAGACAAGGAGTTTTGCTTCTTCTCTGGGATTTGTTGGATTTTGGGCGATCAATTCTTCTGGGAGATTATAGTCAAAATCGCTTAATTTTGGGATATATTGTGTATTCATAAAACATTAAAACTTGTTTGTTAATAATCTTATTCATCTTTTGACCAATTACAATTTATAAAAATCAAAATTTCATTTATTATATTTTTGAATTTTTGTTATATGTTAAAGAAACTCATACAATTTTTAAAAGAAAATCCGCTGGTAAGTGTAGCGATTTTGATGGGTATTTGTATATTTTTTGTTTTTATACAATTTTTGGCTCAAAATAATGTTGGTCTTTTAAGTTTCTTGAAAGCTCAATTTATAAACTCAGGAAGTGAATTTGCAAATTTGCCCATCTCAGAGGAAGGTTCGATAGTTACAAATATTCCTTACCTTGATCCTTTTATAAATAGAATTTATGAAATAGCGAAAGTTATTTTTGAAGGAGTTGTTATTATATTGATAGTTTATTATGGTATAAGAATGATGCTTTCAGGAGGTGAGGAAGATAAAATTACTTCAAATGCAAAAGGACTTTTTGATGCTATTATAGGACTTTTACTTATTACTTTGATCGATGCTATAGTATCTGTATTTGATCCACTTGGAGTTGGTACAGATATAGTAAATGTGCCTACTTACGAAATTATTTTTGGAAAAGCTACCGAATTTATACAATATTCAGCGGGAGTTGTAGCTTTTGTTATGTTTTTTATAGCTGGATATAGACTTGTTGTACCTTGGGCAAAAGGGAGTGAAGAATTTGGTAAATCTACAAATCAGATACTTTTTGCGATAGCAGGACTTATAGTTATTATGATATCTGAAGTTGTTCAACAGATTATTGTGGGTAGACGAAAAAGTCTACTTGGGGAGGAGTTGGGAGCTATAGCTGGTGGTCAATATAGTATAAATGAAAGTATAGTTACCGATGGTATACAATTTATAGAGAGTATGATTCGTGTAGTTCTTTACTTTTTCATGCCGATAGCAGTTATTTTAGTTATCTATGCAGGAGCACAATTGGTAGCCAAAAGTTATTCTGATGATGCCTGGGGAACAGCACAATCTATTCTCAAAAATGTATTTATTTCGATAATTATACTTCTTAGTGCTTATACTTTGGTTGCGGAATTACTTAAATTTGCGGTATAATTGTAAGAATAACATTTATGAAGTTAAAATTTATTTTTAGTTTTTTGGTTCTTACTTTTCTTGTAATATTTACAAATTTTATTGCGCTTGATGTTTATGCTGCACCTCCGGCAGACCCAGATGCTTATGAGGGAGTTATAAAATTTTTGGATGAAGTAAAGGGTGGAGTATCTACAAAACAACCTGATTTTGTAAACAAACAAATAGGTGATTATACTGGTGAGCTTACCGTGCGTAAAATTATTATTTATGTAGCTGATAGGGCTATATCATTCTTTTCTATTTTTGCATTGGTACTTTTGGTACTTTCGGGTATTTCCATCATTGCAAATAGTGCTGATGAAGGAACCATGAAAAAACAAGGGATGAATATTGCTGCCATTTTGGGATCGATATTTTTCATGCATCTTGGAAGAACTGTAGTTGATATTTTTTTTCAAGAGCGTGGGGTTGGAGAACCGACCGCTGATATTGCCGATACAGTGGAAAAAGCAAAACAATTTTTGGTAGAACCTTTCATAGATCTTGGTCTTAGTTTTCTTGCGATTATTGCTATAGCATTTGTTATTTATAATGCACTTTTATCTTTAGTTTCATCAAGTGATGATGGAAAGTCGGCCGAACATCAATCCAATGTACTTTACGGTATGGCAGGTATACTTATCGTAATGCTTGCAAGACCTATTGTAAGAGTATTTTATGATTTTAATTTTGAAAGAGATAGTTTGGGTAAACCTATGGAGCCAAACTTTAGTTTAGGTATTGATATAGCTTATGAACTTGTTAGATATGGGCTTGGTATACTTGTATTTGTTGCGATAAGTTTGATAATAGCGGCGGGTTATATGATGGTTGTACATTTTGGAAATGATAATATGGTTTCTCAAGCTAAAAATATAATAAAATATGTCATTGTGGGATTTGCAATAATTTTAAGTGCTTATTCTTTGGTTGCTGTTTTAGGCGTTGCCCCCATATAAAATATATCCTTAGAATAATTCACTAATAGGTCAAGTAATAAATAACTATAAAATATACCCCTTCACATATAGAAGGGGATTTTTGGGTCTTTGTTTTGGTATAATTATCTGATTAGCTAATTTTGTATGAAGTTACATCGAAAAAAAATTCTCAAAAATGTCATAATACTTGTTGTGGCGTTTGTAGCTCTTTTCTCTATGCCTGATGAATTATTTGCTTCAGTCAAAGTTGAAAGAGCTGGAGTTGCATCTCATTCAGATGGTCTTATTACAAAAGTATATGCTGACTTTTTTGATGATTTGAAAGAGCAATTCGATAATGATCCTGCCAAACTTCCTTTTTGTGAAGATGAGGCAGATTGTAATTTAAAGAAAGGACTCGATCAGTCAAAAGATATTTTGGATGATAATAATTTTACAACCACAGAAAGTTTACCTGAACTTATTATTTCTTGGACAAACTTTGCTTTGGGATTTTTATTTTTTATTGCAATGACAGCGATCATAGTTGCAGGTTATATGTGGGTGACTGATTTCGGAAGTGGAGGAAATAAAGAAAAAGCTATCAATATTATTACTTATGTAGTTGTGGGTATATTGGTTATCCTAGTTGCTTATCCAATAGTACTGACAATTCTTAGGGCAACTTCACAAAATCCATAATTTATGAAACAAAAAACATTTAAAACTAGAAAAATTTTATTATCACTAGCGCTTGTACTTGTATCATGGATACATCTTTCAGATGTATTTATTCAAGGTTCTTTTATTGAATTAGCTTATTCAGCGACAAATGAAAGGATTCCAAGAGGTCCTGATAGCTTGATTCCTGATGCTCCACGTGCCCCTGATCCTACAAATCCAAATAGTTTTACAGGAGAGCAATATATAGAAGATATCGTTCAATATGAAGATATAAGAGATGCGGCTGTTACTATTACAAATTATTTTCTTGGATTTTTGGGAATTTTAGCGCTTCTTATAATAGTATATGCCGGAGTTATGATGGTTGTATCACAAGATGAGGGAGCCATAAAAAGCTCAGGAACCATAATAATGAATGTATTACTTGGAATACTTGTTATATTCCTTGCTTACGCGATAGTGAATTTTATTGCTCAGGTAGCTAATAGACAAAGTCCTGGAGCAGGACCAATAGTTGAAGAATGTCTTGATCCAAATGGAAATGTTATAAGTTGTACACCTGTGGATCCAAATACAAGACCTGATCCAAGTGAATTTGGAGGACAGTTATCTACTGATCCGAGAACTTCTATTGATCCAAATACAAGACCAAATCCTGATGATTTTATATTGGATCAAAGAACAGATGTTAATCCAAATACATCACCAAATCCAAATGAATTTGGAGGACAGATATCTACTGATCCAAGAACAGATGTTAATCCAAATACATCACCAAACCCAAATGAGTTTGGAGGGCAAATATCTACTGACCCAAGAACAGATGTAAATCCAAATACTAGACCTGATCCAAATGAATTTATATTTGAAGAAAGAACAGATGTTCTTCCTACTATGCCTTCTACAAATATACCTGGTCTTCCTAGTCCTCCATATTCAAATAATGTAACGAGTGTTGTAGCAAGAACTTTACCTCTTACTGCCCCTATTCCTGGAGTTCCTGTGATGCCTGGTCTTCCTGTGCTTCCATCAGTTAATTATATAAATGAAAGAAGAGTAACATCTGTGCAAAATCCCACAACACCACTTCAGAGTGTTGATCTTACACCTATTTCAGATCAGACTCCAGTTTCACAAGTTTCTCAGATAGATTCTGTTAAACTTCCTGAAAGTCTTGGAACACCTCTTTCAGATGAAGACATATTTGAAGATGTTATAAGTGTTGTACAAGATCTTGATAGGGCAATAGGAACTACACCTATATCCACTGAAAATGTTAGAAGACTTACTACAAATGTTGAGGAGGAACTTGAAAAAGTTAGGGCTCTTCTTCCTAAAACTGATTCAGTTAAGGTGACTTTGGACAATGTTAAAAACACTATTCAAAATGTTGGAAATACTCCAAATAATCAAACTGTAACAAATTTAAAATCTGATCTTAATAGTGTCGGTAAAACAATTGAAAAATT
>CAZOKC010000028.1:6499-9493 GCA_964580335.1 uncultured Candidatus Peribacteria bacterium | reverse complement strand
GATTTCATTTATTATTTTAAGAGGGTCTCTACTTTGTTCTCTTTTTCTTGTAAACGGAACTATACAATAATAACAAAATTTATCGCACCCTGTTTGTATTGGAACAAATGCTTGGTATTTCTTGGTAAGTTTTGGTGTTATTTCCATATAACTTAATCTATCTTCTATTTTTGAAGCCAAATTTTCAAGTTTTTCTTCACTTTCAAAATCTTCACCTAAATTTTCATTGTATATGGTAGAAATATATTTTGGTAAATTTCCAGTATCTTCTATTCGGAAAACAAAATCTATAAGAGGTGATCTTTGAAATAATTTGTCTTTGGAAAAAAGTTCCTTCGAATATTCTTTTCTTGTACCAGTTTCACGAACCATGCATCCTGTTACTCCAATTCTAAATTTTGGATTATGTTTATGGTATTTTTTGTAATCTCTTATAAATCCAAAAACTCTATCTTCTCCTTTTTGTCTCACGCTACATGTATTCATTATTACAAGATCTGAATCTTCCCATTTATTGCTTTTTTCAAAATTCAAATTATCTATGAGGATAGTATCAATTCTTTCACTATCAGCTTGATTCATCTGACAGCCGAATGTTTGTATAAAATATTTCATAAAAAAAATGGCTACTAGATTATATGGAAATTTGAAAGGTGGGCAATGAGTTTGAATGTAAATGGTATAGATTTTTTATTTTTGATGAAAACAACCTGGATAAAACTCCAAGAAGTGTTAATAATGTTTTAGCCACAAATAACATAAAAAGTGCAATGCAATTTTTTAGAAAAAAACTTTTTCAAGTCGCAAGAAGCGACTTTGCGGGAGCGTTTATAGGGTTTGGATTTGAATATTTGTCAGCTTTGATTCCTGTTAAAAAAATTGTTAATAATTCAAAAGTTATAGCATTTGATCATCCCTCACCTTATTGGGAAGAACATATTTTATTAATTCCCAAGAAATCTATAAGATCAATTGGGGAGTTAAAATTGGATGATAATAATACAATACAAATTCTTTCAGAAATTTTTTCATCAGTTCAAGATATTATTAGAGATTATCAGTTTGAAAACTATACACTGATGGTAAATGGAGGTTCTTATCAAGATGTCCCACAAATACATTTCCATCTTGGTAGTGGGACAGCTAAAAATACAAAAGATTCTACAGATAGTGAATATAAACCACAATATGGAGAAATACTTTTTCAAGGTCAAAATGTTAGTGTTTGTACAAACTTAAGTCCTCAAAGAGAGACTGATATTTTATTTGTATTAGAAAACTGTCAAAACTTCCTTGAAGTAGATTTTAGAAATAATTTAAATCAAGAAGTTATAAGAGATTTATTTAGCCAAGTTCAGAGATTGTTTGGAGGATTAAATTTAAAGGCTTATTCTTTACAATTTAAAAGTTCAGATAATAAAGAAAATACTAATTTAACTTTTAGATTTATTTCAGGGGCTCGCTATTAAATTATTGGAGAAAATCCATTATTTGTTTATCTTATTGTTTTATGTTATAATAATACGATATTTTAAATATTTATGCCTCTTAATCCAAAAAAATGGATAGAACTTTTCTTTAAAGAACTTAAAGAAACATCCCTTTTAAATATCATGTTGGCATGGCTTGCTTTTGTACTTGGAGGAAGTGTTTTGTATTTTATTTTACTTTATTTTCCAGGTCATCAAATTTATTCAATAGTACATAGAGATGTACTTCAACCAAGTCTTTATAATTTTTGGCAGATGATTTATTTTTCGGTTATTACTGCAACAACTGTAGGATATGGAAATCTTGTTCCACAAGGTCTTGGGGAGGTTGTAGTTATTATACAAATTCTTTCAAGTATGACATTTTTCACATTATTTTTATCAAAACTTTCATCTGAAGATTATTTTACGATGATTGAGAATATGTATGCAAAGACTTTTGATGAAAAAATGAAAGGAATAGTAAATGCATTAAGTAGTTTTCGTGAAAATGTGAATTTGTTTATAAAACAAAATAAATCTAAGAAAAAGTTTTTAAGAAGAGATCTTGAGGAGATACATTTATATCTTTTGTCTTATTTGTCGATACTTGGAGAGGCTGAAGTTGCAACAACTGATGGGGAAAGTATAAGTCGTACTCAACAGCTTGAAGCTGAAAAAATGTTTTTAAATATGCTTTTATCTACAACGACTTTTGAGATGCTTTTAGTTTTCTTTAAACAAAAAAATTTGATTTATAATCATGAATATTTAAAAGGGATTATTACATCTATTTTGGAAAGACATTTGAGTTTAAAAAATAATTTTCTTATATTTTCAAGTCATGCTGATTTCAAAGAAGCTTATTCTCAATATGAGTTTGTATTAAATAGGACTGCTCTATTTATGAAGGATAAAAGGTTTTCTGGGAAATTTTCTGAAATTTTAAAGTAAACATTTATTTACTTTGAGATTTTTCTAATATAAACTAAGATGCGATTAGTTTATTTTTTTAAATACGGAAGTTTATGTTGAACACAATCATTTTAGTTCTCGCGATCCTTATTTTGATAGCGCTTGCTTTGATTATTTATAAATTGTTTCAACCAAAAGAAAATATTCAAGATAATTCATACAAATTGATGTTAGATCTTCTTGAAAGTACAAGAAAAGAAGTAGCAGAACATGGAGGTAAATCTCGTGAAGAAATGCAAGCAAGACTCGATAAATTGCAGGAAATCATGAATAAATCATCATTTCAATCTACCCAAACACTTCAAAATCAATTCAAAGAAAACCAGTTGCTTCTAAAAAGTCTCACTGAAGAATTAACTTCTGTGAAAGAAGGAAACAAGCAAGTTCTAGATGTATCAAAACAAATAAAAAGTCTCGAAGATATTTTGAAAAATCCAAAACAAAGAGGAATACTTGGTGAGTATTATCTTGAACAAATTTTATCAAATGTACTTCCGGTAGGGACTTACGAGATGCAATACGAGATAAGTAAAGGAAATGTAGTAGATGC
>CAZOKC010000028.1:0-6470 GCA_964580335.1 uncultured Candidatus Peribacteria bacterium | reverse complement strand
AAAATAGCCCAAAAAGTAATACCTGTAGATTCAAAATTTTCACTTGAAAATTATAATCGAATTATAAACGAAGAAGATCCAGACAAGAGACTGGAATATGAAAAAGCTTTTAAATCTGATCTTAAAAATAGGATTGATGAAACTTCTAAATATATCCAGCCTGAAAACGGGACTTATGATTTTGCTTTTATGTTTATCCCAAGTGAAGGAATTTATTATGATCTTCTTATAAATAATGTAGGAGCGGTAAAGGTAAATACTCGTGATCTTATAGAATACGCATCAAAAGACAAAAAAGTTCTTATAGTTTCACCAAATACTTTTTATGCTTATCTTCAGACAGTTCTTCAGGGATTTAGAGCTTTTGAATTTGAAGAAAAATCAAAAGATATGTTCAAGCTCATCGAAGCTCTTGGTCGCCATATGAATGCATATTCTGACTATATGATAAAGCTTGGGAATCATCTTGGAACTACGGTAAATACTTATAATAATGCGACTAAGGAATTTAAGAAAATAGATAAAGATGTCTACAAAATCACAGACGGAACTGTGGGGGGTGAGATTGAAATACTCGAACTTGAAAAACCAAAAAGTGAAGAGTAACATTGACAGTGACCGAAAGATAGATTAAAAAGGGTAACCTCGAACCGACTGATTTTAAGGAGAATACAGAAATTAATTCAATTAATTAAATTTGATATGACAGGAAAAAACCCAGAAGGGGTTCCTCCAGGAGGAATTACATGGAAATCGATAGAGACTGAGTTTGGAGGAGAGGGTGAAGGTGGATCAGATGATGATAGTCCATCATCTCAAGAAATTAGAGATTTAGCTGTAAAGATAGGTGCAAAAATAATTGAAGTTAGTGGTACGGAAGGTGAACATCTTGAGTTTGATATAGACCAAGCAATACAATTTGTGGATTCTTTTACATTAGAAGAACTTTTACACAGAGGATTAAAAGTTATTAAAGAAGGAGAAATATATGAATATGGAAGTGATCGTTATCGTGTAGAACTTATAAAAGAAGATGTAAAAGATAGTGAAATTCCAATATACAGTGAGCCAAGATATAGAATTGTTGGAAAAATCCTTAATATGTAATTATTTACTCATCTTTTCAAGTTTCTCGGAGAGAATTTTGAGATCCTTTGAAATCTCTTTTACCGAATCTTTGTATTGTTTCACAAGTTCTTTTGGTGCTTTATCTACAAAGCTTTCATCAGCTAGTTTTTCCTCGAATCTTTCTTTTCTTTTTTCTAAGTTCGCAATTTCTTTTGAAAGCCTTTCTATTTGTCTTTCGCTGTCGAGTTCAGATGTGAGAATATGTACTTCAACTCCTTTTATACTACTTGAAAAACTGTTTTCAGGTCTTTCCCCATGAGTTAGATATTCTATAGATTTTATATTAGTCATGTTATTTACTATATCTTGATGAGCTTTCAAAAATTCCAAACAATCTTTATCAGCATATATTAGTATATCTAGTCCTATTTTTGGTTCTATATCCTGATCTTTTCGAAGAGATCTTATAAGTGAAATTGTTCCTTGCAAAGTTTCCATTTGTTCTATAATTCCTTCAAATTTTTCTTTATCAAACGAAGTTGCAGATTTTGGCCAAGAAGCATTTATAAGCATTCCGGGAAGTTCCCAAGTTTCCCAAATTTTTTCTGTTACAAAAGGTATAAATGGATGCCAAAGAGAAAGAAGATAGTGAATTATAGTATGAGTTACTTCTTCATATTTATTGTCCCATCTTGATTTTGACATTTCTACGTACCAGTCACAAAGTTTGTTCCAAGTGAAATCATAAAGCTTGTTTCCAGCTTCTCCAAATTGATAATTATCAAGATCTTCAGTCACATCGATTATTAATTTATTAAACTCTTCGATAAGCCATTTTGTAGGAAGATCATATTTGTCATAATTTTTCCATAGATCAGATAGTTCTCTGGGTTTTTGACTAATTTTAATATCAGTTTTCCCATATACGAATCTTGCTACATTCCAAAGTTTGTTTATGAAATTTCTAGAACCTTCTATTTTTGATACACCAAGATTTGTGTCATTTCCTGGAGTTGAACCTATAATAAGTGATATACGAAGAGCATCTGTTCCATACTGATCTCTTATTTCAAGTGGATCTATTCCGTTTCCAAGACTTTTACTCATTTTTCTTCCTTGTTCGTCACGTACAAGTCCATGAAGGTAAACTGTATGAAAAGGAGATTTCCCAGTTAGATGGATTCCAAGCATTATCATTCTAGATACCCAAATATTTAAAATATCATAACCAGTTTCAAGTACAGATGTTGGATAGAATTTTTTAAAATCTTCTGTATTATCAGGCCAACCTAATGCTGAAAAAGGCCAAAGAGCAGAAGAAAACCAAGTATCAAGTACATCAGGATCTTGAATAAGTTTTTCACCCTTAAATCTTCCTTTTGGATTTACATCCATATCTTCTTCACTTACAAATATTTCTCCGCTTTGTTCACCATACCAAACAGGTATTCTATGTCCCCAAATAAGTTGTCTTGATATACACCAGTCGTGAAGATTTTCCATCCAGTTAAAATACAGTTTATTAAATCTTTCTGGAATTATTTTTACATCACCTTTTTTTACTGCTTCGATAGCTTTTTCACACATTCCTCTTACTTTCAAAAACCATTGTTTGCTAACAAGTGGTTCGATTGTTTCATGACATCGATAGCAAGTTCCAACATTGTGTTCATGATCTTTGAACCCTTCTAGGTTTCCTATTTCGTCCAAATATTTAACAACGTTGAATCTAGCTTGGATAGTAGTAAGTCCTTTAAATTTGCCTGTATCTTTTGTCATCTTGCCGTCAAACCCAATTACTTGTATGAAATCAAGACCATGATCTCTCGCTATTTCAAAATCGAGAGGATCATGACTAGGGGTTATTTTCACAGCACCTGTTCCAAATTGCATATCAACTCTAGGGTCGGCAATTACGGGAATTTCTTTATTCAAAACAGGTAAAATTACTTCTTTTCCGATAAATTCTTTATATCTTTTATCGTCAGGATGTACCGCTATAGCTGTATCCCCAAGCATTGTTTCAGGTCTTGTTGTAGCAACTATGATCGATTTGTCTGCCGCTTTTACAAAATATCTCACAAAATATATTTTACCTTTTTTTTGTTCGAATTCTACTTCATCATCAGCGATAACTGTACCACAATGAGAACACCAGTTTACGATATAACTTCCTTGATAAATAAGACCTTCTTCATAAAGTTTCACAAATGCTTTCCTAACCGCCTTAGATAAACCTTCATCTATTGTATACCTTTCCCTGCTCCAATCACAACTCGCTCCTAGTCCTTTTATTTGGGCAGTCATGTGTTTATGTGAATTTTCGGCAAAATTCCAAATTTCTTTATAAAGTTCTTCACGTGAAAGTGTTTTTGGATCAATTCCTTTTTCGATAAGTTCTTTTTCTACTTTGCATTGAGTAGCTATACCAGCGTGGTCAGTACCAGGTACCCAAAGAGTTTCTTTTCCAAGCATTCTATTGTATCTGATCATGAGATCCTCAAGAGTCACAAACATCGCATGACCCATATGAAGAACTCCCGTCCTGTTTGGAGGAGGAATCATTATGGTAAATTTTTCTTTTGCTGGTTTTGGTGCGAATGCTTTTTCTTTTTCCCATTTTGCATAAATTTCTTTTTCGACTGAACCCGGATCATAAGCTTTGGATATTTTATCAAGTTTTGCGATCTCAGTGTCTTTGCTCATAAGAAAATTTATGGGGATAAAATGTTTCCGCTAAATCCTAGTCTTATTAATGTTTTTTGTCAAATACGAAATTCGCCAATGTTGATTGGGAGCTATTAAAATCATTTATAATTTCTTTATGGATTTTTATGAGAAATTATTTGTATATTATAGTCTCACTAAATATAAGTTTTGAAACAATTGTTCTTGGAAGTATATTGCCAGGATGCCTCAAAAGTAGAATTATTCCTGTATAAAACCAAAAGAAAAATACAGTATCTATTTTGGAGTACCAAGTATCAAAAATTCCGTGAAATACGAGAACTAGAAGAACGCAGAACATTATTGGAGATGAAAATTTAAGTGATTTTTCAAAAAGTATATAAAATAACCAAACAAATCCTATAAATCCTAAAATTCCATAAGATAGGATAAAATCAAAATATTGGTTATGAGGATGTGGGACTTTTGCTTCATATGGTTCTACTGAAAGTATTTCTGGAGCTTCTTTATTGAATCTATTTTCAAATTGCCTTATCCCTATACCTAAAACACCATTTTCAAGTGTAAGTTCTTTTGCAACTGTCCATATTTGTACTCTTGCACTGGAAGAACTTTGTTCATTAAGTACAAATAAATTTTTTAGTTTAGGACTATCGCTAAATATAAGGATTGTAACGAGAATTCCAAGAATAGAATAAAGTACAACCCAAGACCTCTTATTCGGGAAAAATATAAAACTTGTAACAACCACACTTCCGATACTTGCAAGTATTGCACCATAAGATTGAGACCAAAGTAAAGTTATTCCAAGAACTGCGATTTCAAAAATCAAAAAATAAGCATCTTTATTCCAAATGCTCGATTCTTTACCTTTGTACCATGTATCATTTTTTCTAAATCCAAGAGATATTAGTTTTAAAAGATTTCCACAAAGAACTGGAGTCACTATCATAGCAAGATAGTTTGCATTTGCGTATGGCCCAAGTAGTCTTCCAAAATACTCTTCCAGGCCATATCCAAGAAATCCTGCAATTATTATACCGAGAGAATATATTGAAATTATTAAACTAAAATTTTCCCATGTTTTTTTGAAGTTCAGCACTTCTGAAGTGAAAACTATCAAAAATAGTATAGGCATTATTATCCAACCTTTGAAAGCTCCAAGTGTTAGCGTCATTTCTCCATTTGTCATCATGGTTACAAGTATTCCAAAAAAACTACCCAAAACAACTAAAACAAGAGGCCATCTGACTCTATACATGTATTGGAGAGATCTAAGTAAACTTCCTCTTTCAAAAATAAATAAATATAAAAAAGCAACCAATGTAAATATTTCTGGAAGTGCCAAAGGTAGTCCACCTAAATTTATCTTAAAAAAATACCCCAAAAATGAAAGGGGTATAATAAACGTTAAAAGGTCTCTGAATCTATACATTGATATGATTGTAAATACGACAACAAGTCCAATCACTATATTATTTACAATATCATTCATATCAAAATTAATCTTATCACTAAATCTACTCCTGACTTTATTTTTGTCAATGAGTCGAAATTTTAGAAATTCACATCCTTATTTTTCACTATGGAATGCCACTACAGGATTGAGATTTTGTTTTATTAAATTTTCTATACTCGGGAAAAGAGGTCTAGGTAGATTATCCCAAGTATACCAATCCCACATTTCCATCATTTTACCGTAGTTATATTCCGCCAACATAAACAGAGTAATATAATGTTTACCGTCAAAAATATCATTTGTTACAGTCCAAAATCTCACATTTTTTAATTCAATTCCTGCCTCTTCCATGGTTTCTCTTTTTGCACATTCTTCCCAAGTTTCTCCAAATTCCAAATGGCCACCTGGTGTTCCCCAAGTCCCACCAGCATTCTTACTTGGTCTATTGTACAAAAGTATCTTATCGTCTTTGACGATGAAAACAGCTAAGCCTACTTTTGGTCTTTCAGGTGTCATAATTTACTGCTCAATCACAAAAAACTTTTCTTCAGGAATTTTATAAATCGTTTCTATATTTTCTCCAAACTCTTTTAATTTTTCTAGTTTATCAGATTCACCGTCGGTGTAATGACTAAATGCTTTGATTGGTAGTATTCCTAACCCTTTGTTGTACGGTCTTTCTTCGTGTCCATTTTCATAATAATATTTAGCCAAAACTATCGCTCCAGCCGATGATCCTGCAACAACTTTCCCTTTCCAAAGATTTTCCAGATTATCTACTTTTTCCAAATATTCTTGCAATAAATGTGTACTTTCACCTCCTCTCATATAGATAACATCTGCTTTTTTGATTTGTTCTATAAAGATATTTGTATCTTCGTCTGCTATTTCAAAATTAAGGGTTTGATCTGTTACTACTTTTGAGAATTTCTGTTTATCATTTTCCAAATCAAAAGCCCATTTATCTTTATCCTTTCTTGCATAATAAACACAAAGAATATTGACCGTACCAGACAAACCTTTTATCATCTCAAGAAAGAAATTTCTATTATCCTCAGATTCTCTACTTGTAGCTCCTCCATGTAAAATGTATTTGGTCATGGATTTATTTTATAATGTAGTTATATTTAGTTGTCAGAAAGATTTTATGTGGAAATCTTTAATTTTTGACTAAAAGAAAGTTGATATATGTGATCTGAAAATTTATTGACCAACTTATTTTATAAGATATTTTAATGTAAAAATGATTATGAAA
>CAZOKC010000027.1:6838-9610 GCA_964580335.1 uncultured Candidatus Peribacteria bacterium | reverse complement strand
TTTTCTTTCCAAAAAATCTTCCTCCCCCACCACCAAATCTCTTTGATGAACCACCTGACCTTCCAAATGAAGGTTTACCTTTTCTAAAACCTCCGCCACCCCCTGATCTACCTCCCCCACCTCTAAATGATTTACTTTGCATAAATTAGTTAAGAATATATCGTCTGCCATGAATAGCGACAGACAATATTTTCGTCTCTAAGCGATATTCACAATCAACGCAAGAATTTTACCATTTATTGACGATCAAGTCAATTATTTCGTAATATATTATATATCCAATTAATTTCTACTTTCCAAATAATTATATAAAAACTCATCAAAAGTCTTTTCAGATACATCGCAAATTGCAACTTCCATATTAGAAGTTAAAGTAATTTTTTGTATCCAAGCCAAAGTCACAGCGCAAGCACGATGAGAACCTTCAAACAACATAATTCTATTCTCCGATCTTATTCCAAAAAGAAATGATTCTTTTGGAAAATTATTTAGTATTTCATTTACCTTATTTAAAGTATGTGGACTTTTCTCTAAATTCTTAACAATATCTTTGAATCTTGAACTTTCTCTTTTTTCATAAAATATTTTCCAACCTTTAAAAGGTCCTACGTAAGACTGACTTAAAAATTCGTATGGTTCATTTATTTTATAAAGTTTCCAATTTTGATTCTCAAAATCAGTCTGATCTACAAAAGATTTCCTCCAATCATCCCAACTATCAAAACCTCTTTCTTTATATAAAACATCCCAACCAGAATTAATTTCTTCATCTTTCCATCTTTTAAAAATTTCTTCCCACATTATATCTTTTATAAATTCCAACATATAAATCTCTTACAATATCGGGTCGCCTTTTTGAAGTACAACAACTTCGTACATAGATTTAAGTTTTTCTATAGCCATCTGCTTAAAACTTTTTATAAAATTAACTACAAATTCCTCCAAAACCCTAAGTGTTGATCTCTGTTTTTGATATTCTTTAGCACTAAATTTTGTAAACATTTTTTCCTGAGCTTTTAATTCTTTTTTTAATGTTTTAATACGTAATTCAACTTCACTACGAATCTCACTAACAAGCATTTGTTTAGTGAATTGTTTCCCATTTATCACAACATAGGGTTCAGAAGTTTTTATAAAAGATTTACTACCACTACCTCCTCCTTTATTCTCTGAGGCTTTTTTTGACGAAGCTTCACTTGGTGCATTATCAAATTCTAGAGAATCAATAGTTTCACTAACTCCTTGAGGTAATGATAAATCTAAATCCAAAGAAATATCCTGTTTTTCCAAAGGAACCGTCCCCTGTGATACATTACTTTTATCTAAAGAATTATTTTCCATAAAATTCTGATATATCTATTATACATCAAAACACGAAAAATATCACAATTTACTCAACATTTTCAATGAGTAATTCTTCTTTTATTCCAGGCAATTTGGCTTTAAGAAGCTCAATAAGCGACTGTCCTTCAGGTTTTACACCAAGTATATCCTGTATACTCAACAAAGCTTTTTGTTTTTCCTCTATTGAAGATAAAGTTAAAATCCTATCAGCCTCTGTTTTTAAAAGACTATCGATAAACAAATTCAAATAATTAGCATCTTTAAGTACAACTTCATCAAATCCTGTAAATATAAGAGCCACTCTAAGTTCTTGAGATAAAGTATTTAAATTTTTATAATCTTTTAAATAATCAAAACTTAGACCCAAAACAGTTGCATCTTTCAAAAAATCCATAGAAATTTTAATTCGTCTAAGTAAAACAAGTGCTGTATTTATCTCCTTAAGATTTTCATAATCATATTTAGTTTCAATAAACTTAATCAAATTTTCAAGATGACCCATTGTAAAAGCCTCATGAACACTTTCAAATTTATAATTTGTACTATCAAGATTCATAGAAAGAAGCTTCGCTACTTCAGCAATTCTTGAAGCCATACCTTCCCATTTCGTAACATTTTTATCATCCTGAGTATCTACCCAACTCAAAAGAGCTTGATTGAAAACAACATCAAGGAAAATTATTTTTTCATTAAGCACAGATAAATCTTCTTGTGAAAGCGATAATAATTCAGATACTAAAGAACCCTCCTGATCTTGTTTAGGGGTTTCTTTATTTTCATCTCTTACGATCGTACTTGTAGTTGGCGTAAAAGATGCTTTATAACCAGCCAGAAGATTTGTTTTCTTGGGTGTAGTATTACTTACTATTTCATCAAGAGAACTTATATTTGGTTGTATTGTTACAAATCCAGACAATGATCTTACAACATCTTCATCACCATCAACTGAAATACTAAAAACACTCTTATCTTTTGAATATATTATTTGATTTGAAGTAATAACAGGAAGTGGTGAAGATATTGGGTTTTCAAGAGAACTTATCAAATTTCCGCTCTTTAAAAAAAGAGAAAATTCATCAAAAGCAACTATGTTATTTATATCTGTGTCAGATATTGTAACCTTAGGAGATATCTCAATTACTGAATTAGCATCGAGAGTCATTTCATAACCCTTTGAAGATACAAGTTTTGCCTGACCTTCTTCAACCATAACATAATCACCTAATTTTAAATTCAAAGTATCATTAACACTTATATATTCAGAAGCTCTAACTACATAAACTTCACCAAAAATATTTTTTACAACAAGCTTTGGAGAAAAATATAAACTTAAATTATTTATACTTGAAAATAAAAATACAAACAAAAGAGCAGTAGCAAGTACTTTTGGAAGTAATGTACTTTTAAAAATTTCAAAAATAGATATTG
>CAZOKC010000027.1:0-6828 GCA_964580335.1 uncultured Candidatus Peribacteria bacterium | reverse complement strand
AAGCATCATATCAAGAGATGAAAACGAAACTCATCCGGTGTTTTCAATAGCGCTATGTTCAAAGCCTTTTTTCTTGGTTTATCCAAGATCATTTCTTCGGCTATTTTTTGAAGTTGTGTTTCAAGTAACATCTTAAAATGATAATTTGTAGAAAGTTTACACTATATATACGTAACACAAATGATTTTGTTACAAACAAATTTAAGGTAGTATTTATGCTAAATTAACTTAAATTAATGTTTCGCAAAATATTTAAAATAAGTCTCTTAATAAGTATATTTGGATTAATTTCAAAAGGTCTGGGACTATATAGAGAACATTTACTTTCCAAAACATTTGGAGGTATTTCGGAAAACACAAATTTACTCGATAGTTATTATATAGCTTTCCGTATCCCAGATTTTTTATACAACATCATATTACTAGGAGTTGGAATCGCTGTACTGGTACCTCTTTATATAAAATTACAAAATAAAAAAGATGAGCTAAATGAAACATTTTGGACTATAAATATCTTTGCATCTTTGACCATATCAATCCTTTGTATAATCATTTATTTTTTACTTCCATACATACTTCCTTTAATATTTTTTAGCTATAACCCCCAAATAATAAATGAAGCCATAAATCTTTCAAAAATAATGATTTTATCTCCTATATTTTTTACTCTTTCAAGCCTTATTGGAGCTTATTTACAATCATATCATATATATATTTATTCGTATTTATCACCTGTAATTTATAACATCGGTATCATATTCGGTATAATATATTTATACCCAAAATTTGGAACTTTGGGTCTTGCTTACGGAGTAATATTGGGTTCACTTTTCCACTTTCTAATACAAACTCCATTATTTTTAAAAATCAAAATACCTCAATTTAAATTAGGAAAACTCGGTTTTTCAAATTTCAAATATTGTTTAAAACAAACAATTCCTCGTGGACTTACACTTGCTACAAGCCAACTTAATCTTTTTATAGATAGTATCCTTTCAGGATTCCTAATAAGTGGAAGTTTAAGTTTATATATGTGGACACAAAATATTTTTTATTTACCTCTTGGATTTATAAGTATTTCCCTTTCTATTCCAGCTTTAACACATTTTAGTGAAATCTATCATTCAGGAAATATAAATATTTTGAAAAATACCTTTTCAAAAATAATCACCCATTTGTTTGTAATTTCTATATTTTTATCAATCTGGTTAATTTTCACAAAAGAAGATATCATAAATATATTGTTTGATTATGGAAAATTTTCAAATTCGAAAGACACAAATCTAAATCTCATGAGTACATCTCTTCTAATTCTTGGATTGAGTCTCCCTTTTCATTCACTTATTCCAATATTCACAAGATTTTCTCACGCCAAAGAAGACATGATAACACCGCTCAAATCGACACTGATTTCAGTAATAATAAACTTCGCCATAAATTATTATCTCATAATATTCAAAGGATTTAACATAACCGGTTTAGCTATAGGATTCGGTACATCTGGAATTATTCAATGTTTATACTTCATATTTATTTATAAAAAATACTTAAATTTACCAAATCTCAAAGAAATCTTCTCATACTTAATATTGTTCACTGCAAATATTTTTATCTTAAAATCAATTTATACATTAACTATCACAAGTCTGTTCTCACTTGGATTATCTACCCTTTTACTTGGAATATTTTCTAGTATTTATTTGTTTTATCACAAAAGATTTAAACCAATTTGAAAATATTAAAATTCTTGAAATGCAAAAAAAATTAAAATAAAATCTCAATCGAAAATAAAACGTGAAGGGAATCGTAAAAAGGTTCCCTTTTTTATTTATTTTTTCTTAAGTTCTTTTCCAGGATTGAAAAAATCAAGATGCTTTTCACCAATCAAATCTGTAACTACTTTTATAATATCTCCAAAAGGATATATTTGTTGTCTACCTTCTTTCATATAACGCAAAATTATTTGATTATCTCGAGCTTCTATTTGACCTATAATAAGTGCAAATTCAGCCCCAAGTCTATCAGCCATACGAAGTTGAGATTTCAAACTTCCTGTTCCCACTGAATATCTTGTTTTCACACCAGCATTTCTAAGATCTGAAATAAGTGAAAAACATTTCTTCTTAGCTTGATCTCCAAGTTGAACTATAAATACATGAATATCATCTTTACTCGGTACTATATAATGTTTCTCTTTCATAAGATCTATAACCCTATCTATTCCAAGTGCGAAACCAAATCCTGGGGTAGGTTCTCCTCCCAAAACTTCAATAAGTCCATCATATCTTCCTCCACCACCAACCGAACTTTGACGTTTACCTTCATTTGATTTTCCAGCAAATTCAAAAATAGTATCAGTATAATAATCAAGTCCCCTAACCAAAGTTCCATCAACTTCATAATCAATCCCTATTTCATCAAGATATTCTTTTACTTTTTCAAAATATTCTTTTGATTCATCACTCAAAAAATCCCATAATTTAGGTGCTTTTTCAGCCATAATCTGTACATCTTCATCTTTACTATCCAAAAGTCTTAAAGGATTTTTTCGAAGAGTAGTTTTAGCCTCATCTGAAAGATACCTTTCCCTAGAAAGAAAATAATTAAGAAGACTTTCTTCATACATTTTTCTTTCCTCAGGTTTACCCAAAGTATTTACATAAAGTTTAACATCATCTCTAAGTCCAAGATCACACAAAACATCCCATGCAAGTCTGATCATATCAGCATCAAGCGCAGCATCTTTTTCACCAATTGATTCAACATCCCACTGCCAAAATTCCCTAAATCTTCCTTTTTGTGGTTTATCATACCTGAAATTATTTGATATTTCATAAAGATTCACAGGTTGTGGCCAATCTTTCATACCATGTTCAATATAAGCTCTACATATACCTGCTGTCATTTCAGGTCGAAGAGCTATTTCTCTATCCCCTCTATCTTTGAATCTATAAAGTTCTTTACTCACAGCCTCTGTAGCTTCCCCAACTCCTCTTTCAAAAAGAGATGTTGCTTCAAGAACAGGAACAGAAATTCTCCTAAATCCATTTTGTCTACATCTATGTCTTATAACTTTTTTTATAAAAGTAAAAAACTCATGATCTTCAGGAAGCCAATCACGCATACCTGGAAGAGTTTGTATTTTTTCTTTTTTTATTTCCTCTGACATTTGTAAATAGATTAACCAAAATAAAAGGCCTCTTTTACAAAATACACTTATAATAAATTCTAGTAAAGACCCTAAAAACAATTTTGACAAAGGTGTAAATACACATAAGATGTTGTAGTACTTTAAAATTTATGATTAAACACACAAAACTTCAAAACGGATTAAATTTAATCACAAAAAAAATACAAGAAACTCAAGCAGTAACAATTTTTATAATAGTTAAAACCGGTTCGAGGAATGAAACTCAAAATATAAGAGGACTTGCTCATTTTCAAGAACACATGTTTTTCAAAGGAGGTGACAGATTCAAAAATTCAAAAGAAGTCAGTTTAGCAATAGATAGTGTAGGAGGTATTTTCAACGCATTCACCGCAAAAGAATACGTTGGATACTACGTAAAAGTTGATAAGTCACACTTAAAACTTGCAATAGATCTTCTTTCAGACATGATGCTAAATGCAAAATTTGAAGATTTTGAAATCGAAAAAGAACGAGGTGTAATATTAGAAGAATTTGCGATGTACCAAGACACTCCGATGTACCAAGTTGGTTGGGAGTTTGAAAGTTTACTTTTTGGAGACACCCCACTTGGTTGGGATCAGATTGGAATCCCCGAAACAATAAAATCCTTAAGAAAAGAAGATTTTCAATATTTTAGAAATACATGGTATCAGCCAGAAAATTTAGCTATTTGCATAACAGGAAGTTTTGACGAAAAAGAAGTTTCTGAACTTACCCAAAAATATTTCACACTCAAAAATAATAATAAAATACCTGAAACACTGGTATTTACAAAACCTGAACACCCAAAACGAATATGTGTTAAAAATAAAAAAACTGAACAATCACACTTGGTTATAGGAACTTATGGACTCCCTTATACCCACAAAAATTCTTGGGCTTCGACTATACTTTCTATAATCCTAGGAGGAAATATGAGTTCAAGATTATTTTTGAAAATAAGAGAAGAAAAAGGTTTTGCATATTACATAAGAACATCATCTGATCAATTTTCAGACACAGGAAGTTTTTACGCAAGATGTGGGGTAAACATAAACAAATGTGAAGAATCAATAAAACTCATAATAGAAGAATTTAACAAAATAAAAGATTTTGGAATAACCGAAGATGAACTTAAAAATGCAAAAGAATATGCCAAAGGACAAATGACCCTCGCTTACGAAGATTCAGAACATGTTGCAAACTCGATCGGAAGAAGATTCTTTTTTGAAAACGAACTTTTGGAACTTGATGAAAGAAAATCGAAAATAGATCAAGTAAATTTAGAAGATGTTAACAACATAGCCAAAGATATATTTGATCAAAAATTATTTTTGTCTATAATTGGCCCACATAAAGAGGAAGACTTTTTACACTTAATTTAATCTTATGGAAAATTTATTTGAACACTCTCTTGTTATCATCAAACCTGATGGAGTAAAAAGAGGTATCACAGGAGATGTTATTGCAAGATTTGAAAAAGCAGGACTCAAACTTGTAGCTTGCAAAATGGTACACCCTACAAAAGAACAAATCATGAAACATCTTCCATGTACAGTTGAATGGAGAACAGCAATGGGAAATAAATCTTTAGAAGATTATGAAAAATATGGAAAAGATCCGATACAAGAAATAGGAACAAGTGATCCTCACGAAATCGGAACAAAAATACAAGGATGGATCGTAGAATATCTTACACAAGGTCCTGTTGTTGTACTTTGTTTTTATGGACTTCATGCTATCGAAATGATCAGAAAACTTATCGGTCATACTATACCTGCAAAAGCACAACCTGGAACAGTTAGAGGAGATTATAGTACTGTTAGCGCACTTTATGCAAACAACATGAGAGTACCTATCTACAATCTTATTCACGCTTCAGGTGATATATCCGAGGCTACAAACGAAATAAATGTTTGGTTTAATAAAGAAGAAATAGTAAAATTTGAGTAATTACGATTTCTGTAATTTATGCTCTCCACTTTTACGGCTCAAACCCCTCGCTAACATGTACGCTCGGTGTCGCCTAAACCGTTCCGAGCAAAATTACAGAAAATTTTAGATATTGGTAATTATCAAATGACAAAAACATTAATTATACTTTTTCTTTTAATAACCACGATTTTCACAAATATACCTTTTGTGAAAGCAGATACTTTTGATCCCAAAACACTTCTTGAAACAGAACTTAAAAAATTAACGGATATACGAAATGACGCTTCAAATAAGAATGTAGAGCTTGAAAAATTGAAAGAACAAATAAATACAGAGTCAAATTATATTAAAAAATTATCTGAAATATTAGGTACATTAGAAATCAAAGCAAGACATATAGAATCAGCCATAGAAATATCAAAAGATAATCAGGCAAAAATAGAAATTCTATTCACAAATCTTGAAAATGAACTTGAACAAGTAAAACAAATTTTGAAAAAAATCTTCATAGAAAATAAAAAAATTCCTGAAATTATAATTAAAAAAATAAATAATATAGTCAGTAAAAAGTTAAAACTAAAACAAGAACTTACAAAACATAGACAATTCCAACTTGAAAACAAAAATAAAATCATTGAACTTAAAATTGATACACAAAATGATATAACCATTGTGAAATCAAGCATTGCAAAATACAAAGAATCCGAAAAAGAAAATATAGAAAAAATTTCTTTGCTCGAAGCCAAAATTAAAACTATGCAAAAAGAAGAAGAAAATATAAGAAACATAGTTCTGGCTATTTCAAATATAGACCAATCTAAAATAGAAAGAGAAATAGATACTATCGATCAAACATCCTCTGAAACACAAGAAGAAACTATTCCAAAAGATTTTATCTGGCCAGTAGAACCCCTCCAAGGTATAAGTGCCGGATTTATGGATAGCGACTACGAAAATATCTTTGGAATACCTCATAAAGCAATCGATATACCAACCCCTCAAGGTACACCAGTAAAAGCCATTGCCGATGGAGTAGTGATTGATGTAAAACAAGTCACAGATGACGGCTACCAATATGTAATTTTAGGACATAAAGATGAAATACAATCAGTTTATGGTCATCTGAATATAATCAATGTAAAAAAAGGAGACTTGATAAGACAAGGAGAAATCATTGGTAAATCTGGAGGAATACCTGGAACACAAGGTGCAGGACCTATATCAACAGGCGCTCATTTACATCTTGAAATAATAAAAAATAAACAACATATAAATCCACTGGATATATTGGAATAATAAAGAATCTACCTTAATACACTTGACATTGACTTTCTATAGTTTCAATATACAATTTCGGCGCTTTTAAATAAGCATTAAAGCTCTTTGAAAATCTATCTTTGAAAAAAGGTTTTGTTACCGACACTGAGAGTATTTTTTAAATCCTAAGTACTCTTTTTTTCGGTAACAAAACCGAAAAAGCAACTCCAATAGGCCCCTTAGGAGGGGGCAAACCATGACCAAGAAAATGGTTTTCATCTTGGCCCTGGGAGCTTTGCTCCTTTGGGCTAGTGCGGTTCATTCCGCACCTGGAGACTTAAATGTCTCCTTTACGACCACCCAAGTCGGGGTCACTCGTGACCTCGGCAACGGAAATTTCGAGGTCAAGGGGCTCTTTAACGCCCTGAACAACCTCGGAGGAAATTTCAATCCGACCTCGGGCTCTC
>CAZOKC010000026.1:7040-9659 GCA_964580335.1 uncultured Candidatus Peribacteria bacterium | reverse complement strand
TTTGAAATCCAATCAATTTTAATAAATATTTTAGTTACTATTTGGGGTTTAAGGCTCGCTTATCATATAGGTTTGCGAAATTTGAAAAAATCGGAAGATAGTAGGTATAAAGCTTGGAGAGATGATTGGGGGAAGTGGGTGTATCTTAGATCTTACTTTCAGATTTATTTGCTCCAAGGATTTTTTCTTTATGTTATTTCTTTGAGTTTTGTTTATATAAATTTGAATTCAAATAGCGATTTCGATATATTTTTAATACTCGGAACTTTCGTTTGGGCAGTAGGTTTTTATTTTGAGGCAAGAGGTGACTTTGAACTTTCAGAGTTTATAAAAAATCCTGCAAATAAAGGAAAGATAATGACACAAGGGCTTTGGAAATATACAAGGCATCCAAATTACTTTGGTGAAGTGACTATGTGGTGGGGTATATTTTTCATGGCTTTGAGTTCGTCAGGAAGTTTATTTACTATTCTTTCTCCTCTTACAATAACTTTCTTGATACTTTATGTTTCAGGTATTCCGATGCTTGAAAAGAAGTATGAAGGTAGAAAAGATTTTGAAGAATATAAGAAAAAAACTTCCGCTTTTTTTCCTTGGTTTCCTAAGAAAAATTAATGAAACTACTACTACTTTTCCCTCATCAATTATATACAAAATCATTGCTTCCAAAATGTGATAAAGTAGTCCTAGTGGAAGATCCTTTGTATTTTGGAACTCACAAAAAGTATCCTTTCAAATTTCACAAAAAGAAACTTTTGCTTCATAGAGCATCTATGAAAAGATACCTTGATGAAGTGCTTGAAAATGCTGATTATCTCGAGTTTTATGAAAATCTTGAAGAATATATAAAGAAACAAAAAGTATCAAAAATTGTAGTATTTGACCCCACAGATTTTCTTTTGGAGAAGATGATTTATGAGATTTCAAAAAAATTAGATATAGAACTAGAGGTTTTGGAAAGTCCAAACTTTTTGTGCAAAAGAAATGAATTTGGAGAGTTTTTTCTTACCCAAAAATATCACCAAACCGATTTTTATAGAAAGATGAGGATCAAACATAATATTCTTATGGATTCAAACGGTAAGCCAGTTGGAGGAAGTCTTACTTATGATACTCAAAATAGAAAGAAGCTTCCAAAAGATATATCTATCCCACAGATCAAGAAATTTGGAGATAATAAATATATAAAAGAAGCAAAAGAATATATAAAGAAATATTTCAAAGAAAATTATGGAAATACGGAAGATTTCTTCTACCCTACAAATGAGCAAGAAGCAAAAGAGGCGTTTTTGGATTTTCTAGAAAATAGATTTCAGAAATTTGGTCCTTACGAAGATGCTATATCGAAAAATGAGAATTTTATTTTTCATTCTTTGCTTTCTTCTAGTCTTAATACTGGTCTTTTGAATCCTGACTTTGTTATTTCAAAAACTTTGGAATATGCAAAACAAAACGAAATAGATATAACTTCACTCGAAGGATTTGTGAGGCAAATAATAGGGTGGAGAGAATTTATGAGGGCAATATACATCTTGGAGGGAGTCAAAATAAGAAATTCAAATTTTTGGAAATTCCAAAAGCAAATACCTCGTTCTTTTTGGGAAGGAAATACGGGTATAGAACCACTTGATATAACTATAAAAAAACTTCTAAAAACTTCATACAATCATCATATAGAAAGACTTATGGTACTTGGGAATTTTATGTTTTTGTCAGAGTTTGATCCAGATGATGTGTACAAATGGTTTATGGAAATGTATATAGATGCTTATGACTGGGTTATGGTTCCAAATGTGTATTCTATGAGTCAGTATGCTGACGGTGGACTTATAACCACAAAACCTTATATGTCAGGATCAAACTACATACTCAAGATGAGTGATTTTCAAAAAGGAGAGTGGTGTAAGACTTGGGACGAAATGTATTGGGGATTTATAAAAAAACATAAAGACATACTATCCAAAAATCCTAGGATGAGCTTGATTGTGAAGTTGAGTGAGAAGATTATGAATGCATGGAATAATCTAAAATGATTTGTTAAATATGCAAATTTATGATATAATAATATGATTTATTTGAAACTTTTTAAAAATATGTTTAAGAAAATATGAATGAAACTAGCAGACCTGATTCTAAGAACGAAATACTTGAAGGTAAATTACCAAACAAGGAATCTGATAAGCCAAAAAAACTTAGAAATTGGTTTAGGAATATTGTACTTGCCACTATTGGTGCGGTTGGTTTAGGTTCTACTGTGTATATTCCAACGGAAGAGCAGAAGAAAGAAGAATTTCCAACAGAGGTTTTTGATAGAAACCAAAGAAAACCTGACCAAGTTGATTTGATTAAGAAAACAAGTATTCCTACACCTGAGCTGGTTCGTACTCCAACACCTGAGCCAGCTACTACTCCCACACAAGAAAGAATTGATCAAGAAAAGTTAGATATGTTGACAGAGCTGATTGCTTCCAATTCTGAGTTCGCTTATTTCTTGAAGCTTTTTTTGAAAGGAGAAACTATGTATATAACAAATCAAAATAGTGAGTCGTTTATTCAGTTTTTGACTGTGATAAAAAATCTAGATGAAGATTCGTATAGTAAAATACTTGCTTGGTTTAT
>CAZOKC010000026.1:4530-7030 GCA_964580335.1 uncultured Candidatus Peribacteria bacterium | reverse complement strand
AAGATATAGAATCCAAGTTTGATACCAATATTCATACTTTAGTCGATGATTTAGAGATTCTTAGACGAATTGGTGAAATAGGTAAGCTTAGGCAAGTAGTAGAATATCTTATGGGTAAAGAATTTGAAGTAATTAAGAGTTTGGATAGTGTAACTCGTATAGATTTGCTTCGATTAGAAAAAATCTTAGATGGAATGAATAAATTTGATCTAGAAAGAGCAAATGTTTTCTATATGCATTTTGCAAATCAATATGAAAGAGAATACAATTACGGACTTGCTATAATGTTTTATGAAAAACTAGGTAATACTCAGAAGGTTAGAGAATTATCGATTAGACAAGCTGAAATCTATGAGAATATTAATTATGATTATTTTCAAGCCGCACTTGCTTATGAAAAAGCTGGAAATATTGAAAAAGCACAAGAAATGTGGTTTCTCAAGGCACAGGAGTTAGTAAGTGACGGCAATTATAGATCTGCTGGGGAATTTTATGAGAAAGCCGGGGATATTGAGAAAGCAAAAGAAATGTACAGATTGCGGGCAGAAGAATTTAAGGAAAATTCAGGTTGTTATGGATTTGCTGGGGAATTTTATGAGAAAGCCGGGGATATTGAGAAAGCAAAAGAAATGTACAGATTAGCAGCAGAATACTCTGAACAAAATAAATATTATAGTCGGGCTGGTGATTATTATGAAAAAGTTGGAAATACTGAGAAAGCAAAGGATATGTGGTATAGGCAAGCAGAAATTTGGGAAGAAAGAGGTTATTATAATAGTGCTTTAAAATATTACGAAAAAGCTGGAGATACTCAAAAAGCTGAGGAGATGAGGAGAAAAATTGCCCAAGAATTAATCGATCTTAGTAAAAAATCCTAGGATGAGCTTGATTGTGAAGTTGAGTGAGAAAAATTAATTATATTTAGTTTTTGATTAAAATTAACGCTTCATTTTTAGATTCGAAAATTGTTTCTTCGATCAATTTTTTTGTGTATTTGATGGTTTTTTTGTCTAGATAAGACGAGATTTTGTAAACTTGAAGACGATATTTTCCTTCTAAATCTTTGTATAGGACTATCATTTCTATTTTTTTGTCATAGCAATATTTTTCATATAAGTTTATGACGTTATCTCTGGTTTTGAAATCTATATCTAAAAACCCTTTTTTTAAGGCCAATTCAAATTTTATTTTCTCATTTTGTCTAAGTCTATGAGGAACTTTTCTGGAACCAATTTTCCTAATAGAAGCTTTTCCTTTTGATATAGAAATAAGATCTTCTAAAAAAGTTTTCATATAGTTTTTATCGGTTAAAATATTATCAAATAAAGATTATGAAAGAAACTAAAATCTGTATTGTGTGTCAAAAACCTTTTGAAAACCGTAAGAAATGGAAATCTAGAAATCAGTGGAATGATGTCAAATATTGTTCGAAAAAGTGTAAGGGAAGATAATTTATTTCATACTCTCAAACATCGCTAAAGTTTTCTCTTTTTCTTTCATATGATCGACTATAGGTCTTGGGTAGTCTTCTAGTGTAAGTGGTCTTGAGTCTTCTAAGCTGTGGATTTCTTCGGGGGAGAGGTCACAAAGCTCAGGTATCCATTTTTTGATATATACACACTCTGGATCAAATTTCTTTTGTTGAAGCCAAGGATTGAAAATACGGAAATATGGTTGAGCGTCAGTACCAGTAGAAGAAGCCCATTGCCAGCTACTATTGTTGACACTTGGGTCGTAGTCTATGAGGAGTTTAGCAAAGTATTTCTCACCAAGTTTCCAATCTATACGAAGATCTTTTGTAAGGAAACTTGCTACTATCATCCTAGTACGATTGTGCATCCAGCCTGTTGTGTTTAGTTCTCGCATACCAGCGTCAACTATAGGATAGCCTGTTTTGCCTTCGCACCAAGCTTGCCACAGATTTTTTGAATATTCCCAATTTAGATTTTCATATTTTTTTTGGAAAGCGTGCCCAAATACATAAGGGAAGTGAAAAGCGATATAAGTATAAAAATCTCTCCAATAAAGTTCGTTTATAAAATGACAGTCTATACCGTGAGCATCTTTTGCTTTTTTGTAACTTTCTCTTATAGAAACAGTACCAAATTTGTGATGAGCACTTAGCCCAGATGTGCCTTTGAGATATGGATAGTTTCTTAAGTCTTTGTACTCTTTTAGATTTTCTATATTTTTTATAAGTTCTAGTCCTTCTTTTCTTCCTCCTTTTAGAAATATATTAGGATTTTTCTTTGGAAGTATTTTCTTTTCTATCTCTAAAATATCTTCTGATCCGAGATCTTCTTTGAAGTAGTTTGAGTGCTCGTTTGGAGTAGGGTTTTGTACTAGAAAGGTTCGAGCTTTTTTCATGAATGGTGTGTAGACAGTGTATGGTGATCCGTCATCTTTTTTGACAACTTCTGGAAATGAAAGTAAATAATCATCAAATTGATAGAAATTTATATTTTCCCCTTCACAAAAATGTCTGATTTTTTTGTCTCTT
>CAZOKC010000026.1:0-4419 GCA_964580335.1 uncultured Candidatus Peribacteria bacterium | reverse complement strand
GGTTTCCATAAAAAATGTAAAGGTTGGAACCAAGCTTTTTTAGTTCTTGACCCAATTCTTTCAATGAATTTATCATAAACTCAAGAGCATTGTCACTTCTATACTCGTTTTCATCTATTTGCTTTGGATCGAAGATGAAACAAGGTATAACGAATTTAGATTCTTTCAAAGCATTTATGAGCCCGGTATTATCATCAAGCCTTAGATCTCTTCGGAAAATAAAAATGGATAATTTATGTTTCATGATTTGTTTTGTTAATAAGATCTTTTACCTAGAAGGATTTCATTTTTATCATTGAAAATTACGCAACTAACTATTATATTTTTTTCCATATCTTAAAAAATATTGGTAAATTTATTCCCTATATTCTATCTCAAATTCATCAACAAATATTTTGTGACCATTTCTTGCGCCAAGTTTTCTAAGCTCTTTTGTGATATTATTTTTTTCCATGATATCGTAAAATCTCTCGATAGCTCCTTGTAAGTGCCACATTGTCATACGTGCGATTTGTTCTATTCTTTTTCCATGGACTTTATATTGTTTACTTCCGATTTTTTCACACCAGAAATTATTTGGATCATCTAAATGAGGTCTATAGATTTTTATTTCGGGAGATTTTTCTTTGATAGATTTTTTCTCTATTAGATAAATATTTCCCTCCTCATCAGTTTCTTCTACAAAAGTTGATTTAGTTTCTATTTTTTTGTCTTCTTTTGAGATATGGCTTTCGTAAAATTTAAATAATTCTTTCATAAACAGATCTATATTTTGATTTCCAGCAGCAGATATCATAAGAAAATCTTGTTTGAGTTTTTTCTTAAGATCTTTTTCAAATTTTTTAAGATTTTCGCTATCAAAAACATCAATCTTGTTTACTACTATCATTTCAGGTTTATCTAAAAGTTTTTTTGAATATTTTTTAAGTTCTTTTCGGATTATTTTGTATTTGTTTATGATTTCATCGATTGATATAGATCCATCTAAGAGATGGATAAGTCCTTTTGTTCTTTCTATATGTTTTAAAAATTGTATTCCAAGTCCACGACCTTCACTTGCTCCCTCTATAAGTCCTGGTGTATCACAAAGAAGAAGAGATTTTTTGTGCCAATCGACTATACCTCTATTTGGAATAAGTGTAGTGAAAGGGTAATCTGCTATTTTTGGTTTTACATTTGAAACAACTGAAATAAGAGTTGATTTTCCTACACTTGGGAAACCAATAATCCCAATATCAGCAATCATTTTAAGTTCAAGTTCTAGTTCTTTTTCTTCACCTTTGTCTCCATATTCTGCAAAATCAGGACATTGTCTTACTGATGAAGTGAAATGAGCATTTCCAAATCCTCCACGTCCTCCAAATGCTATTACAAATTCAGGATTTTCTTTGCCAATATCAAAAATTATTTCACCTGAATCTGGATCTTTTATAAGCGTTCCTTCAGGGACTTCAAGTACAAGATCTTCTCCATCTTTGCCATTTTTATCACTACTCATACCTCCTTCTCCATTTTGAGCCTTCCAAACTTTTTGTGTCCTATATGGTGAAAGAGTATTTAAATGAGGATTTAATCTAAAAATTATATTACCTCCATTACCTCCGTTACCTCCGTTTGGACCACCCTTAGCGATATATTTTTCTCTTCTGTATGTTATCATACCGTCGCCTCCACGTCCTGCGATCACCTGTATTTTGGCTTCATCAGCAAAATGCATAAATTTGTTAGTCGCTTTGGATTATACATCAAATTATCCAGATGGGTAATTTATTTATTTTTTTTTTTTTAATTTTGATATTGAAAATCTAGTATCTTCTATTGCTCTATCAGTCTTTGGCCTATGACGATTTTCAGCAACTTGTCTTGATCTAAAATGAGGTATTTGAGGATATTCAGAGTTAGGACTAAACATTTTTCTCATATTTCTTATACGATTTAATGTATAACTTTTATGATTGAATTTATGATCTCTTGATTTGTAATTTATAAGTGTTTCTAAAGGAAGTATTTGTATTTCAACTGGTATTTCATCGGGTCCTATATCTTGATTTTTATATTTAAAAACAAATTTTATACCTCTTATACCTCTTGCCATTTTGTTTCTAACTTTTTCTTTTCTTATTTCATTTTCTTCTTTTTCTATATCTTCATCGAATAAAAAACATTCGACTCTATCTATATTTACTTGATTTTCAATCCCAAGAGATCTCACTATTTCTTTTGCAACATCTATATGTCTTTGCCTTATTTTTTCTTGTTCTTCTTGAGTTTTGTATTCAGATAATGGTTTATCAAGTATTATACCAAAATTCTGACCGTATACATCTTCGATTTTTTCGTTTCTAAGTACTTTTGTTGCCATACTTCCTTTACTTTTTATTCTATCTTCAAATAAAATATTTATAACTTCTCCATTAGATATTTCAATTCTTCTTGTAGGGATATTTTTCACTCTGACAAATCCTTTTTTGGGTTTTGAAGAAAATCTTGTTTTACTACTGTCCATAAATAATTTTTGTTTTTTCAAACTAGTTGAATGTGTATTTTCTCCATTTGTATACCAAAGATTTGATTTTAATTTTTGCATTATCATATCTTTAGCTTTGGTTACATCGTTTCTTCTAAAATATTCAAGTATTTGATATGTGATCATACTTATGAAGAATCTTCTATGGCATTCAAATTGTCTTCGAGATTCATTTGAAAATCTTGATTGCGAAAGTAATAAGAATAAATCTTCTGGTATATCTGAAAGAGGTTCGTATTCAGTTGTATTATCTACAAAAACTGTATCTCCTAAATTTTCTTTTATTTTATTTTTTACTTGAATTTTAATGCTTTCAAGATTTACTCCTAAAGTCGAATTTAATTTTTCTGATAAACTTATTTCTAAATTGGGATTATTACTTATAAATTCTCTTACCCAAGATATTATAAAAGATATCGCCATTTTAAATTTCCCACTATTACTTAATTCTTCATTAAAATCTATTTTTTCGATTTCTTCTATTTGACTAATTATACTGTGCTCAACACTATAAGCTTTTGATACAGCTTCTTTCCATATTCTTGGGTCCAATTTATAATCTTCATCCGAAGACTCGTTTATATGATCAAGTATTTTTTTACTTCCACTCATTTGTATCCTCATGATTTGATCAAATATTTCATCACCTAAAATTCTTTGTGCTTGATCCGAAGATTTTTTAAGTTTTGAAGCACATTGAAGAATTCTTTCTATAATTTCTATTTTATCTTTTGAAGTTAAGGCTTGGTTATCGAAATCTTTTTGAACTTCACATAATGTGGATAATTCATTTTTTGATAAAATATATTCTTTTATTTCTTCAAATACTTGATCTATAACAACATTATGAGCATTAAAAATCTTTTCCAAATTTAAACCTGTATTAATACCTAAAACAGTTGGAAGATTTTCTTGAGTTATTTTAATATATGTTTCATTTTCTTTGTGAGACGGATTTGGAGGAATAAGAAATCTTTGAATTCCTAATTGATTATCTCTTTCTACTCCTTCCTCATTCCAATTTTGTTTGAGATAGTCAAGTATTTCGTTAAAGAAATTAGGATTATAAGTTTCTTGACTTGATGATTTTGGTTTTGTGTCTAAAGTATCTCTTCTCATTATTATTTTTAAATAAAAAGTAAAAAAATTCCTGGGTTTGTCCCAGGTCTTCTTAATAAGTCTTTATGATTTAACTCAAACTTATCTTATTAAAACCTGGGCAAAATTAAAATTATTCACGAAATTGACGATGAGTCTCTTCGCAATAGATGCCCAGTAACAAGATAAGTTAAGTATCATAAACATTAAGTATTCAAAATATTCTGACGGAAGTATATCCATATTTTTAAGTTTGTCAAACTTTTTTTAATAAAACCAAACTTCTCTCACCAGGAAAGTTTGGAAGACAGTATTTATGAGTCTTAATTATTTCAAATTTCTTTAATTCGTCTTTAGCAAGTTTTATTTCTTCATCTAAAGTTTCGGATTGTTTCCATAGTATTAGATGTCCTCCTTTTTTTACAAAGGGACTACACCAAGATAGAAGTTTTGGAAGTATTGCTACAGCTCGTGCTATTACTAAATCGTATTTATTGCGGTATAGATAAGAATTCCCAAGTTCTTCAGCTCTTCCCCAGATCGTTTTCCATTTATGATCTTGCGACAATTTTAGTTCCAAAATCATTCTCTCTATAGCATCAAGTTTCTTTTTTGTACTGTCTAAAAAATGTACTTCGGTATTTGGATTTTCTATAAGGATTGGAAGTCCCGGAAATCCTCCTCCAGTTCCTACATCTATTAAGTTTTTTGTATTAGCGAATATTTCTGGAAAGGCTTTCAAACTTTCTAAAGAGTCCAAAATATGTTTTTCATAGACTTCTTCTTCTGTTTTG
>CAZOKC010000025.1:8039-10062 GCA_964580335.1 uncultured Candidatus Peribacteria bacterium | reverse complement strand
TTGGAATTCGTCTACATATAAGTAAAAATCTTTTCTTTCATTTTGTGGAATTGTAGCTCTTCCCATGGCATCTATTTGGAATTTTGTGATGATCATGGATCCAAGCATTGCACTATTTAATTCTCCAAGTTTTCCTTTGGATAAATTACAAATAAATATTTTTTGGTTGTCCATTATGTATCTAAGTGAAAGTTGATTTTTTGCTTGTCCAACTATGTTTCGTATCATAGGTGAAGAGATGAAGGGACCTATTTTGTTTTGTATGGGGGCGAGTGCTTCTGAAAGCATTTTTTCTTGCATTTTACCAATTTCATCTTCCCAGAATGATTTGAGAACGGGATCATCTATTTGTTCTACAACGTATTTTCTATATTCACGATCGACAAGTATTCTTGATACGGCAAGAAGTGATGTATTTGGTACTTGAAGAAGAGTAAGTAGAGTATTATACAAAATATGTTCAAGTCTTGGTCCCCAAGAATTGGCATTCATTTTTTTGAAAATTTGGACTATACCGTTTGCGATTACTGTATTCATTTCAGGATTTACGCTTTCAAGAAGATTGAATCCAATTGGGTTTTCAAGATCTGATGGGTCGAAAATTATTACATCGTTTATTCTATTTTGAGGTATAAATGAAATAACTGCTTCGGATGTATCACCATGTGGATCAATAATTGCAACGCCACGACCAGCTTTTATATCGTCGTATATCATGTTTTCAAGTAGGGTACTTTTTCCCATACCTGTTTTACCAATTATATACATATGACGTCTTCGATCTTCTGGAAGTAGTCCAAATTCTTTCTTTACCTCTCTATATCTTGTAGTTCCTATCATGGCTACATCTTGAGAATCTTTTGTAAGAGGAAGGTCTTCTGGTGGTGTAAGTGTCACATTATTTCTCCAATTTATTCCGGGTTGATTTTTCATACTGGAAATAGGGAAATAATAAAGCATGGAAATTTCTTTGTTGGTTAAATAAATGAATCTATTTTTATCAAGTTTCAATTTGTTTATATATGGCCTTCCAAAACTTGAAAAACTTTGAGTGATTTCAGAAAGTCTGCCTTTGTAGTAAGAATCTCCTTTATTTTCTTCGGTACCTATTTTGAGAGAAATATTTACTCTATATCCGTTTGAAAGAATTTTATTTAAAAACATGGATTTTTCTTGTCCCTTTACTTCACGATCGAGAGTTTCTTCTTTTTTATTTTCTTTGGTTACTTCTATAACTCCTTCGGTAAGGTCGATAGTTTCAGTTGTTTTATTTGAACTTATTTTTTTTGCAAACCAAATCCATGAATTTATTATAAAAAGTAAAGCTCTTTCAAATCCTGTAATATTTTCGTATAAATCTTTTAGTGATAATCTTTGTGAATATGATAGTTTACTTTTTTTATTTAGAAATATTTTGGCTAGGTTTTTTGCAAAGGTATGCCAATTATTTCCTAAAGGTTCTATTTCAACTGTATATAAAACTTCTTCATCAGTAGATTTGTGCAAAGATGAAAGAACTGAATTTATAGGGTTTACTTCTTCTTCAAAATCTTCAAATGTTTTAAGTGGGTATATGTCATTGTTTTCTAAAACTAAATTTTCTGATTCTACAAATTTGGAATTTATAAAGAAAGGGGATTTGTCTCCTACGAAGATTTCCGAGTCTGGAAAATATGAATAAAGTTGGTTTACTACATAGTGATAATCTTCTTTTGCTATTTCGATGATGAATCTAAATGTTTCTTTGCGTTTCCAGATATGAAATTTCAAAATATGTTTTTTATAAAAATCTTTGCCTTCAAATATTTGTAGTTTTTCTAGAAATTCTTCAAAAACTTTTGGTCCATTTTCATTTGTACGTGGCATTATGACTTCGATAAGGGTAGTTTCAAATTTACCTCTTACAATTTTTTTTTGTTTACCAAGATTTGTTATAAACAAATATCCGAGTAATAACACACCTATAATGATAAAAATTTGTTCCATGGAAATTTTAAAAAATCTAGTTAAATTATATCATAAA
>CAZOKC010000025.1:7522-8015 GCA_964580335.1 uncultured Candidatus Peribacteria bacterium | reverse complement strand
TAGTGAATCTATGGGACTGTGAAAATTACCTTTTGACTAGACAAAAATATATTAAGTTGTTGAGATTATAAAGTAGGGAGCTTGGTTGCCAAGCTCCCTTTGGGGTAGTCGTCTAACCGTTAATCGTTGGGTTGGGTGTTGCCTCCTTTTTTAGGTTGGTGTTGGGTTTGTTGGGAGGAAGTGTGACTTCCTCCCTGGTGGTGGTCAGGGCGTCGGGCATCTACGCGATGCCCTTTGCCTCCTTGTGGGTTGTGAGGGGGGCGTTTACCGCCCCCGCCGTGGTATCCTTTTTGGGGCATATCCTCCTCCATACGGTTCGTACTTGCCGGGTTTGGGTGTGGCAAGTCCGATATAATATTTAAAGTTTTTATAAAGTCAAATTGTTTTTAAGTATTTTTTGTGACATTATTTTGTTACTTTAAAAAATTATGACAAAAAAACAAATTTATATTCTTTGGGGAATATTTGCACAGGCTTTTGTAGCAATGATTGG
>CAZOKC010000025.1:5765-7512 GCA_964580335.1 uncultured Candidatus Peribacteria bacterium | reverse complement strand
CTAATACTACCAAATCAGCAACAGAATTTTTTGCAATTGCGCCAAATTTTTTTCTTTATATTTTTCAAATTTTGGAGATATAGTTCTCAATTTTTCAAATTTAGACTTTTTTCCAACTCCGGGTTATGGATTTACTCCATGCAATCTTTGTTGGTGGGCGAGGGTTCTAATGTATCCGATAGTTTTAATATCTCTTATAGGGATTTGGATGAAGGATGTGAAGGTTGTAAATTATATCATTCCATTAACTTTGATTGGTATTCCTCTTGAAATTTATCATTATGCACTTCAAAAACTGCCAATCAAAAATATATTCGACTGTACTTTAGAAAGTCCATGTAATGCACTTCAAGTAAATTATCTTGGATTTATAACAATACCTCTACTTTGTCTTATTGCTTTTGTTGTTATATTAAGTCTTTGTCTTTGGTTTAAGAGATCAAAATAAAAGATTATTTTTTTAAATTATTTGATACTTAATTAGTATTAGATAATTTTTCAGTAAAATGCTATTGCAAATAAAATAGTATTGCATTAGAGTTTTTGCGTTATTTTTAAATAAAAATATGAAAAAACTTCCTGTTACAGTATTATCAGGGTTTCTTGGTTCAGGTAAAACAACACTTTTGAATAATATATTGAACAATAGAGAAGGGTTAAAGGTTGCAGTTATTGTAAATGATATGTCGGAAATAAATATTGATTCAGAACTTGTTAAAAAAGGAGATGCAAAACTTTCTAGAACTGATGAAAAATTAGTTGAAATGTCTAATGGGTGTATATGTTGTACGCTTAGAGAAGATCTGCTTTTAGAAATAAAAAAATTAGCTTTGGAAAATAGGTTTGATTATTTAGTTATAGAATCTACTGGTATTTCAGAACCTATGCCTGTAGCAGAGACTTTTATGTTTGAAGATGAAAACGGTAACAGTTTATCTGATTTTGCAGAACTTGATACTATGGTTACTGTTGTTGATGCAGTTAATTTTTTCAATGATTTTACTTCAGAAGATTATCTTAAAAATAGAGAAATAGAATTGAATGAAGAAGATGATAGATCGATAGTGAATTTATTAGTAGATCAAATAGAATTTAGTAATGTGATAATTATAAATAAAATTGATAATGTTTCTTTAACTGAATTGGAAATGATTGAAGGGATAATTAAACAATTAAATCCTGATGCTAAAATAATAAAAACTAATTATTGTAAAGTTGATAACAAAGAAATTATTAATACTAAATTATTTTCGTTTGATGAAGCTTCAACCAATAAAGATTGGTTAAAAATTCCAAGAGAAGAAATAAATTCAGAAACAGAAGAATATAATATATCAAATTTTTCATTCAAATCTAGAATTCCATTCCATCCGGAAAGATTTTACGATTTTTTAAAGAGTTCATGGGAAGGTGTAATGAGGGCAAAAGGATTTTTCTTTATAGCTTCGAGAATGAATTATGTAGGTAGTATAGCTCAAGCGGGTAAGATGAGAGAGTTTAATTGTGCTGGAGAATGGTGGGATGCAACACCTAAATCTCAATGGCCTCAAGAATTTGAAGTTATTCAAGAAATTCAAAAGGCTTTTGAAGGAGAATTTGGTGATAGAAAACAGGAAATAGTTTTTATAGGTATAGAAATGAACGTTGAAGATTTAATAAATAGATTGAATGATTGCTTACTTACAAAAGAAGAACTTTCATTAGGTGAAAATGTTTGGAAAAATTTCAAAGATCCTTTCCCAAAATG
>CAZOKC010000025.1:274-5743 GCA_964580335.1 uncultured Candidatus Peribacteria bacterium | reverse complement strand
TTTTAGACTAGTAAAATTCTATTGCAAATAAAATAATGTTGCATTATAGTCTTTGCGTTATTTTTAAATATATGAGAATTGCTTTTGTAGGTAAAGGTGGGAGTGGGAAAAGTACGATATCTAGTTTATTTTCTCTTTTTTTGATTTCTAAAAGTCAAAAATTATTAGTTATGGATGCTGATATAAATATGCATATTGATGAATTGATTGGTGTTTTTAAAAATCCTGAAATGGCTTTATCTAAGAATGAAAATATCTTAAAAATTTGTGAATTTTTAAGAGGTGAAAATAAAAATATAAAAAGTTTAGAACATTTTATAAGAACTACTCCTCCAGGAATTGGATCGAATATGATTTTCTTTGAAAATGATAATTATTTTATAAAAAACTTTACTTTAACAATTTCTGGAAATGATAATGCTAGATTTGCTTATATTGGTTCTTACGAAGAGGATGGTATAGGTGGAAGTTGTTATCATAATAATTTAACAATTTTTGAGAATATACTTTCTCATTTAGAATTCAAAACAGATGAATGGCTTATTTCAGATATGACTGCAGGAGTTGATTCTTTTGCTAATTCTCTATTCGCACAATTTGATTGCATATTTATGGTAGTTGAGCCGACAAATGAATCTACAAAAGTCTTTAAACAATATTTAGATTTAGCAAAAATAGCAAAAACAGATTCGAGATTTTTTGCTATTGGCAATAAAGTAGAAGATTTTGATGATGAAAATTATCTCAAATTAGTATTGGAAGAAAAATTTATAGGTTATGTTCCTAAAATAAAAGATTTAAAAATTATAAGGAGGTTATCAAATCCTCTCAGTCTTTCTATAGTTGATGATAATATTTTTGAAAAGATTATGAATATTTCTATCGAAAATAGAGTTTCTAAAAATGAAAGGTTGTCAAAGTTGCATGAGTTACATAGATATAATTGTAAACTTGGTTATGTAGTAAGAAGGATTGGGGATGTATCAGACCAAATTGATATTAATTTTAATTATAAATATTGATTATTTTATGGGTAATAAATTTGCTGAAAATGGCGAACAATTTATAAGTGTTAATTATAAAACTTGGATGGGGGATTTACGAATTCGATATTTAATGGAGGATTTAAGATCTTTACATTCTTTATTTTCTAGAGAATTGAATATATTAGATATAGGTGCTGGACATGCGCCAGTTACCCTTAGAATTTTATCTGAATTACCAGGAAGTTCAGCAACTCTTGTTGAACCTTCTGAAAGTCTTTTAATTGATTCTGCAGATAAACTTATGGAGGAACTTAATATTGATAAACTTAGAGTTATTAGGATACAATCTACTTTTGAGGATTATTTGGGGAAACATGATACCGAAAAAGATTTTAATTTATTGATTAATCATGTGGTCATAAATTGGTCTTCTGATCCATATTTATTTTTGAAGAGATTAATTAATCTAATGACTAAACCTGATCAAATTTGTTCTTTGGTTATTGGTACAACTTTAGGTCATGAAATGAAATATGCATGTATGGGTCAGATAGATTTACTTTTTGATTCTTTGAGAAATAGAGAAAAGCCTATAAAAAGTCTCACTTATGGTAATGATATGAAAGTTACAATTCTTGATCCAAGAAATATAGTTGAATTCTTAGAAGTTATGGGGATGGAAATAATTTTAAAGAGTGGGGTTAAAGTATTTTCTGAATATATACCTGAAAATTTGATTCAAAGTGATGATGTTAGAAAGAAAATTATTGAAATTGAAAATGAGATAAGATTTCAAGAACCTTATTGGTATATGGGAAATCTCTCACATATTGTTTTTAAAAGGAAGAATATATGATTAAAAATTTATTTGATGGTAAAAATGCTATTTTGGATTATATAAATCCTGATAAAAATCCTCCAACACCTCTTATTGAATTACCTATACAACTTAACCCATATAAAGATAAAGGTGTAAGAATATTTGCAAAACTCATGAATACTTTACCTTTGATGAATGTTAAATCTCTTCCTTCTTATAATATGTTGATAGAGGCTAGAGATAGAGGAGAGCTTGATGGGGTTTCAACGATTATTGAAAATTCCTCTGGAAATACTGTTTTTTCTTTATCGATTATTGGAAATTTGCTTGGTATAAAATCGACAAAAGCTGTTGTATCTAATGAAATTTCTTTAGGTAAGCTTAAAATGTTAAGATTCTTTGGTACTGAAATTATCGTAAACAAAGAGTCAATTTGTCCGGATCCATCAGATAAAACTAGTGGTATTTATAAAGCTAAAGTTTGGGCAAAGGAGAATAAATGGTTTAATGCTGGTCAGTATGATAATATAAATAATCCATTATCTCATGAAAAATGGACAGGGAAACAAATATGGGAACAATTGGATGGAAATATATCAATATTTTGTGCAGGACTTGGAACTACTGGAACTATGGTAGGGGCGGGAGGATATTTGAAAAGCAAAAATAAAAATATTAAAAATATAGCTGTCACAAGGCTTCCTAATAATCCTGTTCCAGGTCCTAGAACTTATAATCTTTTGCGTGAGATAGCTTTTCCATGGAAAGAAATTATTGATGATATAGAAGAAGTTGGAACAGTTGATTCTTATAGTATGAGTATGAAATTATGTAGAAATGGTTTACTTGTTGGTCCGAGTTCAGGGTTCAACTTAAAAGGACTTTATAATTATTTAGATAAAGTAAAAGATACTTTGGATTTTGAAAATTTGAGAAATAAAAAAGGTGAAATTATATGTGTTTTTATTTGTTGTGATACACCATTCCCTTATATAAATGAATATTTTGAATATTTGGAGGAATCAAATTTTCCTGTTATAGAGAATCAAAATTTATTGAGTAATAATGAATATACTATTAAAAATAAAAAGATTTTTAGTGATTTTGTTTATGAAATTTCTATAGATCAAGTTTATAAAGAGGTATTTATAGATTCCCCAAAGGTAGTTTGGGAAAAAATAAATAATAATTTAGAAATTAAAACTAATAAAAAAGTTATTATTTTGGATATTAGAAATAAAGATTTTTTTAATCATTTTCATATACCAAGTTCTATAAATATTAGTTCTTCTGATTTAGAAGGAAATATAAATGATATTGAATCTCAATTTTCTGGGAAGAAAGTGATCATTGTATGTGAGAGGGGAGTTTCATCGAAATATATTACGTCTATATTGAGGGATAGAAAAATAGATGCTTATTCTATGAAGGGAGGTATAGTTGATTGGTCACGTTTAAATCTTCCTCGTATAAGACCTGAAGGTTGTGTGAAGAATTTGGTGCCCCGGCCAGGAATCGAACCTGGATTAATAGCTTAGAAGGCTACTGTTCTATCCGTTGAACTACCAGAGCGCGGATATATAACGAAAAGAAATTTAGCGTAAAAATTGTGTTATGCCAAGATAAAATTCATCAATTTTGAGATTTTAATTAGTATTGTGAGTATTATCAAAATCGTTCAAAATTATAAAATCTTAAGAACCTCTATAATAAGTTTTTATCTGAAGTTTTGTAAGTAGAGTAAGTTTAAGTCTCCTGTATTTACTTCTCCATCATTATTCAGATCAGCTATATTAAGAAATTCAATCTGTGATAGGTTTAGATTGATACCGAGTGATTGGATAAGTATAATGAATGTTGAATAATTTCCATCAACATTTATATAATTTGAGATAATAATATAATCTTCTATATCTATTTGTCCGTTTTTGTTTATGTCTCCTTTATTTGGATTGGATACTGTTTGAGTAGGTGCTGGGGGATTGTTTTGAACTGGTTCTTGATTTTGGATTACAGGTTGTTGTGGAGTTATATTTTCTTGATTATTTATTGGTGTTGGAGTGGCCGTAGTATTTGTTGTTGTAGATGTATTTGGTGTTTCTATAGGGGTTTGTGTTGTATTTGTAGTTCCAAGAGCTTCTTTGATCGATCTTATGAGCTCTGATTCTCCTTCATTTTCTTGGATATTTTCTGAATTATTAGGTATGATGGGCATTTGTTCGGGATATAATTTTAATGTACTATAATAAAGGTTCTTTTTCCCATCTGATGATGTTGTATCAAGTGTTACAACGACAGCATGAGATTCAAGAGTGTTGAATGCTAAATCGATATATCCTTTTTTATAATCTGAAGGATCAAGTAGTAAATTACCTGCGCTACTTATCGGGAAAGATTCAGCATTTATAGTATTTCTTGCTACTTCACCTGTTATGAAATGAATTTGGAGTTCTTTTGTAAAGGCAGAGCTTGCTACTTCATTATTTTCGATTTCTCTTATTGCATAGTCTGAAGTTTCCCAGAAAACTCTTAATCCGTTTGATATTTTGTTCACTATAAGAGATATAGGATAAGATCTTATATTTATAGTTTTGAATAGTTCAGGACCTATAGGATTTCCGTTTTTATCAGTTGGGCTGAATGAAAACTTCCAAAGTCCTGGATTTTGTGCCATGAAGTTGAAGTCATCTATAAAATCAGTTATAGAGAGTGAATATGTATCGAAAGGTTCTAGTGAAATATTTTTTTCGTATACGAAATTATATGTTTGAAGAGTAGGGGATAACATTCTTAAAGAGTGACTTATTATAGGACTTTCACCTTCATTGAAATAGTTCCTGATACCATCAGGTAATTTTACTTCAAATTTCATTGCAGTATTTAGTTCACTTAGATCCAAAGTTGTTCGATTTGCTGAGATATCAAACTTATAAGATATATTTCCTATTCCATCCACATATATTCCAGCTATATTTGTTTGAAGTACGTTTCTATTTAGAAGGTTATCTATTTGTAAATAACTAAAAATTCCAAGACTTGCGAAAATTATAATTATTCCTAGATATAGCTTATACGAAACTATACTGTTGTTTATAGATATTTTCTTTTTAAGATTGTTTAAAAATTCCATATTGTATTTACGCTAAGTATTATGAGGTCAAACTGGTTTTCTTGCAATGATGTTTTATATTTTTTTATTTTACTTTTTTAAGTTTTGTTGACAAGAATCTACAATACATCTAGAATCGCTTCCGTTACTTTAGATTATTAATACTTTCTATGCCAATTTTGAAATCTGCTATTAAAGCAAATAGACAATCAAAAACAAGAACTCAAAGAAATAATGCTTTCAAAAGTAAACATAAAGATATTTTAAAAGGGTTTCTTAATTTGGTTAAAGAGGGTAAGAAAAAAGAAGCTTCAGAATCTCTTTCTAAGCTTTACAAATCTCTTGATCTTCTTGGAAAGAAAAATATATTTCATCATAATAAATCAGATAGAAATAAATCTAGATTTGCAAAAATGTTCGCTAAAGCTTTTCCTTCTAAATAGTTAGTGATCTAGTATAAGTGCTTGTATAAATTCTGGTACGATGTTTTTCATTTGTACTATGTTTTTAAATTCAGGAAATTCATCATTTTCACATTCTTTTATAGAGTTTTT
>CAZOKC010000025.1:0-235 GCA_964580335.1 uncultured Candidatus Peribacteria bacterium | reverse complement strand
TCATGGTTGTCTATTTCTATCCACTTTCCGTATGTTTTTTTAAATTCTTCTGAAATAAATTTTGCACCAGGGTTTTCTTTGGCATCTTCTAAATTTATAGAATTTATATAAACATAATAAATTTCTTCTTCTTTTTTAAGCCATCCATCGAGAGATACGAGAGAATTATTTTTAAGAGTAGATTTTAAGTTTATTTTTATTTCCGCAAACAATGTTTTTGCATTCGGCACTTGAT
>CAZOKC010000024.1:9715-10634 GCA_964580335.1 uncultured Candidatus Peribacteria bacterium | reverse complement strand
GTTTACAAGAAAAAGAGAACAAAGTAGAGACCCTCTTAAAATAATAAATGAAATCGAAGAACTTGCTAAAAATGGATGTCATGAAATTACACTTCTTGGACAAACTGTAGATAGTTATAATCCAAATAAAATCCCTCCAAAAGATTTTAAAAACTTAAATAAAACACCTTTTGTAGAACTACTTGAAAGAATAAATGAAATACCAGGAATAGATAGAATAAGATTCACTTCTCCACATCCGTCTGATATGACAGATAGCCTTATAGAAGCTCATGTGAAACTTTCTAAAATGTGTCCATACATTCATCTTCCCCTGCAAGCGGGCTCAAATAAAATACTTAAAGCGATGAATCGAAACTATACAAGAGAAGATTATTTAGAACTTGTAAAAAAAATTAAAAAAACTATTCCAGATTGTTCAATAAGTACAGATATTATCGTAGGATTTCCTGGTGAAACCGATGAGAATTTCATGGAAACTTATAATCTTTTCAAAGAAGTGGAATTTGATTTTAGCTTTACTGCAAGATATTCTCCAAGAGTTGGAACCTATGCCGAAAGAAAAATGCCAGATGATGTTAGTGCAAAAGAAAAAGCTCGCAGATGGCATATATTAAACGATCTACTTAAAGAAATTTCTACAAAAAAATATGCTAATTTGATAGGAACTAATCAAGAAATACTCGTAGAAAATACAAAAGGAATTTATATAGAAGGAAAAACTAGAGGATTTAAAACTGTACAGATAGAAAAAAAATCGATAGACCCAAAAACTTTAACCAATATAAAAGATGGCGATATTTTAAATGTAAAAATCAAAGAATCTGGTACTTGGTTTGCAAAAGGAGAACTTTTTAAATAAGTAGATTTTTTTACTAAAATAGTGTATAATTACAAGATTATTTTAAAATTCTTGAAA
>CAZOKC010000024.1:0-9678 GCA_964580335.1 uncultured Candidatus Peribacteria bacterium | reverse complement strand
CAATATCGATAGCTATCGTTATAAAAAGTGCTGACGTCGCTATCAAATACGCAACGAGATTTTCTGAAAATATAAAAACATCAAAATATATAATGGGAGTGGTTGTAATATCATTTATATCATTACTTCCAGAAACACTTATTTCAGTTCAATCTGCATTTGAAGGAAGTCCTTCTCTTGGGCTTGGTACATTAATAGGTTCAAATGTGGCTGATCTAACTTTGATAATAGCTCTTGTTTGTATGACTTCAAAAGAAAGTATAAAAATAAATCGACAAATATTATCGACTGCTCCTACTTATATACTATCGATGTTTATACCAATAATAGCAGGGATTGATGGTAATTTTTCAAGGCTAGAAGGAGTATTTCTAATCCTCACTGGTATCTATTTTTATTACAACATGTTAAACAAAAAGTCTGAAAAATCTATGGAAGTAAAAAGATATTTTTCATTGAAAGATTTTTCTATGCTTCTTATAAGTATGGCATGTCTTTTAATAGGATCAAATTTTGTAGTAGAGTACGGTATTAATATAGCCCAAGATTTCAATGTTGATCCTGTATTCATAGGTCTTTTAATAATAGGGTTAAGTACAACAATCCCTGAGCTTTTCTTTGGAATACAAGCCGTAAAGAAAAATCATTATTCTCTTGCTATGGGAGATATACTTGGCACTGTTATTGCAGATGCAACAATTGTAATGGGACTCATGATAACTATTGCTCCATTTAGCTTCAACCCTCAAATAATATACACATCTGGAATTTTCATGCTTTTATCAACGTTTATACTATTTAGATTTATGAAAAAAGAACAAGATATAACTAAAAAAGAAGCTCTTCTCCTTATACTCATATATATACTTTTTGTATCGACTGAATTTATATTAAATAGTTAACTATCGTAAAAGTTTCACTAATAAATACAATGCCCCCAGTGTTATAAGAGGAAATGCTATAAAAGTAAGCTGTTTCCCAAATATACCGTAATAAAGAGAAATATTATAAAATACATGAAGTGACGTACTTAAAAATGCTCCAAATAAAAATGTATTTATGAGCTTCGCATCTTCTAAAAATCTTTTTCGACATATTTTAGATCTAATACTACAAAGAGCATTTTTGACCTCATCATGAAATATACTCCCTAACGAATTTATAGTATCATTTTTTATATCAAGACAAGCTTTAGCATAAAAATACCCAAATATCCCTGAAAATACAGTATGAGAAAGAGCTGTACCGATACTACGAAATGAAAATATTATCAAAAATCCATATAGATCTATCTCTGATATCAAAAGATTTGTGAGGATAAAGATATTTTCTAGAAATACAAAACCCAAAGCTACAGAAATCGCATACATTATACCATCAGTAATTTCGTCTCGAGCTTCATCAAAACGGTCCAAAACCTTTTTTGTAGTGGTAAGTTTAATAATTTCCTCAAAAAACGCATAAAAAAGCAAAGAATAAAAAAGACCTAAAATACCGTTGCCCAAACTAATTTTCAGATCAAATCCTAAAGTCTGAACTATAATAAGTGGCAAAGCAGTAAATATCCCTGAAATAAAAGTAATGATAAGAAGATTTAGTTTCTCTTTTTTCTTGTCACAAAGATAATATAAAAAAAGTAATCCGAACAAAGGTATCAGAGATAAACTCCCCAGAATAAATATTTGTATAAACTGTATTATCATTTTTAAATTTAATCTAACTATTATAACATATAACTGAATAATATTTCATTTAATGAAAATTCTCTCACTTCATGGCTGGGGAGCAAAAAAAGAATCTATGGAGCCTTTGCTCAAAGACCTTGATAAACTAACTCCCAAAACTGATATTCTAAATCCAGATTTGCCTGGATTTGGAAACGAAAAAGAACCCCCAAAACCTTGGGGCAGTAAAAATTATGCACTTTGGGTCGAAAATTTATGTGATAATAAAAAATTCAATCCAGATATATTAATAGGTCACTCAAATGGTGGGAAAATAGCACTTAGACTAATCACTGAAGGATTAATTATTCCAAAATATCTTATACTCATAGCTCCTTCTTTTATAAAACATGATGTGGCTTTTTGGAAAAAAATATTGGTAAATTTATTTAAACCATTTAAGTTTTTATCAAAAATAAAAATATTTAGAAAAATATTCTTTAAAGTTCTTGGATCTCCTGATTATCACAAACTACAAAGTGAAATAATGAAGGAAACTTTTAGAAAATGTGTAAGCGAAGATCTTTCCGATTTACTCTATAAAATAAAAGTCCCAACTCTTATTCTATGGGGAACAAAAGATACATATACACCTTTTTCTGATGCCAAGATCTTAAATAAAAGAATAACAAAATCAAAACTTGTAGATATAAAAAATGGTAGCCATTTCATACACAAAACACACTCAAAAGAGTTAGCAACTGAAATTGCTAAATTTATCAAAAAATCTGTGTAAAATAATCTTAAGTTATATTTTAAATGTCAAATATTCTTCTTTTCATAAATTCAAGTTTGGTAAGCTTCTACATAATTTTTCATACTATAGACTTTGTTCGCGTACTTCAATTTCGTGAATATAGATGGGATAGATTCAAAGATTTCTTAAATGTTATAGAAGGAAGAAAATGGTTTTATGACAAATGGAGAATCATTTTTTTAATATTCACATTTTCTTGGATTTTCATAAGAATGCTCCCTTTAAAAAAAGATACTTCTCTCAGTCTTATTATATTAATACTAGGTATTGGTTTTTTAATATCTATAAATAAGAAATACAGATCAGGACGGCTATATAGACCAGTTAAAACCAAAAAAGCTGTGCTTTTGTTTGGAGCAATAACTATCCCTTCTATTGTCTTTCAATACAGTTTTTTATTTATAAATTTACGAAATGAAGAAAAATTATATCTATTACTTGTATCAATAATTTTCATGATTATTTGGTCATTTATAGTTTGGTTTGTATTTGAGCTATGTAAGAAAATTTACCTTAAATTTTTACAAAAAAGAGTTTATTTAAAGATGAAAAAGCATCAAAAACTTAAAGTAATAGCAATAGTTGGAGCTATTGGAAAATCCTCCACAAAAACTTATTTACATGATCTTCTTAAAAGTAAATATAAAGTAATCTCACCTTCTGGAAATATAAATAGCGAAATAGGAATTTTTAAATTCTTACTTAAAACTGATCTCAATAAATTTGATATTTGTATTCTGGAAGTAGGAGCTTACAGACTTGGAGAAGTAGATTTTATAATGAAAGCAATAAAATGTGATTTTGCAATTTATACAGGATTTAGCCCTCAACATTTGGCACTTTATGGCTCGAGAGAAAATATATTAAAAGGAGATTTGGAAGTAGTAAATCACATAAAAGAAAATGGAAAGCTATACATAAATATCGATCATGATTTTAAAAATACAATTCTGGAAATCAAGAAAATAAATCCAAATCTATCGATAGAAACATTTTCTGTTTCAAAATCAGGAGATATTCATCCAACAAATATTAAATCTGAAGAAAAAGGATTTAGATTTGATCTAAAAGTAAATAATAAAGATCTTTCAGATATCTTTGTCCCTATTTATCACAAATTACACCTTACAAATCCAATCTCAGCTATAGCTTTAGCTTCAAACATGGGGATTTCTCAAGTACAAATTCGTAAAACAGCATCAAATTTTAAACCTCCAAAATCAGCTCTTAGAATAGAAGAAAAAGATTTTGGTATAATAGTTTGGGACGAATATAATACAACTTTCGAAGGAATGATGACAAGCCTTGATGCTTTTTCAAAAGTAAAAAATAAATATCCCAAAATATGTATTTTTTCAGGCATGCTCGAGCTTGGCAGAGAAAAAGAAAGAATATACGGAGAAGTAGCTTCCAAGATGGGGAAAATTTGTGACAAAGTGTTTTGTATAACCGATGAAGCATATATTTGCCTAAATAAAACACATACTAGAAGCTTACTGCACAAGATAATTCATGACTTTGATAAGAAAAAGTTTGATAAATTTATTAAAGCAAGACAAAAGTATAACATTTTGGTTTCAGCCAAATTACAAGGATTTTGGATAGATTTTTTAAAGAATTAATATGCCAAAACTCACAGTTGGATTTATAACTTATAACGACCAAAAATATTTACCTTACTTCTTAGAAAGCCTTTGTAAACAAACAATAATAAACGATATCGAGATTTTATGTGTAGATAATTTCCCAGACAATTCATGCCGGGAAATAATAGAGAAATCTTCGAAAAAATTTCCAAATGGTATTAGATTTTGCCAATCTAGAGAAAATATCGGATTTACAGGAGGACATAATTTTATGATGAATATAGCAAATTCAAGATTCTATGCTTGTATGAATAACGATATAGTATTTGAACCAAACGCTTTTGAAAACCTTTTAGAAATATTCGAAAAAAATAAAAAAGTGGCAAGCGTACAACCAAAACTTTTATATTGGGATTTTATTTGTAATAAACAAACAGATATTATTGATTCTATAGGGATAAATAGAAGTTTTTGGAGTTCTTTTTCTGAAATAGGACAGACACAAAAAGATATTGGTCAATACGATAATTTAAATGAAATATTTGGATGTACTGGGGCTTTTGCCATTTACGATTTAGAAAAACTTAAACAAATTGCAAAAGCCCATACGGAAAGTATTAGTAAGAGGTTTAGTATGATCGAATTTGGAAATGGAAATATGATAATGAAACTTCAAAATAATTATATAGAATATTTTGATGATAATTTTTTCCTATACAAAGAAGATGTAGATCTTGCTTGGAGACTTCAAAATGAAGGATTTTCGGCTTACGTATTATCCAATATTTACGCCTGGCATGATAGATCAATTAAAAGAACTAGTTCAAACTTAATAAAACATATTTTTAGCCGAAAATCTTCACATAGTGAATCAAAAAGACGTCTTTCCACAAGAAACCACATCAAACTACTTAAAAAAAATCTTCATCTAAAAGATGGAATTATTTTATTTTTATCAGGCTGGATACATGAATTTATAAAATTTATATTTATACTATTCTTTGATTTCAAAATGATAAAAGAGTACAAAGAAATATTTTATAAGTAATCTAATATTTCAATTAAAAAAACAATATTAAATTTTTTCTAAATCAAATGTTTTTTAATATTTATTTCCTCTTCTTCTTTTTTGGCTTTGGAAGATACTTTGTAAAAGTATCATCAAGTTTTGCTTTATTTTCTTTAGTTTTTATCTCATGAAGTTGTTCTCGAAGAAGTATTCTATTCTTTTCTTTCAAAATAGCTCTTATAAGGAATAATACCCAAAGAACAAAAACTATTCCCAAAACTACAAACCAGATTCTCATAGAAAGAATTTTGGCGTTTTCCCATCTAAAAAACACAAATACCATTGTTGCAACAGAAAAGAAAAGAAGCCATGAGGATGAACTTCTATATATTTTCTTATATGGAGACTTATATAATTTCAATTTATAAGCAATATATATAACAATGGACAATATAAAAAATACTAAAGCCACCATTGCAGCATATTTCCAACCTGCAAAAGTCCCGCCTGTTTCAAGAGCAAACCAATAATTGAACGTAAGAAACCTATCCATAATCGTGTTAAGTAACAGGGATTATAAAATAGTTTTTATATATTGGAAAGTATTTTTATCTTCTTTCGTATGAAGCTCCAACATTTAAAAGAAGTTTCTCTGAAAAATTTGGTCCTATAAGTTGGAATCCTATCGGAAGATTATCTTTATTTAATCCACATGGAACATTGAGTCCCGGAATCCCTGCACTATTTACAGGCACGGTATAAACATCACATAAATACATTTCCAATAGATTATTTGCCTTACTTCCAATATCAAAAGCAACTGTTGGAGTAGATGGAGTTATAATCACATCTACATCTTCAAATGCCTTTTCAAATTCTATTTGTACAAGTCTTCTTACCTTACTTGCCTTGTTGTAATAAGCATCATAATAACCTGCACTAAGTGCATAAGTTCCAAGCATTATTCTTCTTTTTACTTCTTTGCCAAGTCCTTCTCCACGAGTCTTTGTATACATATCAAAAAGTCCTTCAAATTCTTTAGTTCTATATCCAAATCTTATCCCGTCGTATCTAGACATATTGCTTGAAACCTCTGATGGACAAAGTATGTAATAAACAGCAATTCCATATTTGGTACTTGGAAGACTTATATCTTTGATAATTGCACCCTGATCCTTATACCATTTTATCACTTCTTCAATTTTTGATCGAATCTCAAGATCAAGACCTTCTTCAAAATATTCTTTTGGAACACCTATTTTAAGGCCTTTTAGATTAAAATTATGATCGATAGAATAATCTGTATCTTCATTATGACTTGTAGTAGCATCTTTTGGATCGAAACCAGCAATAGTGCTTAAAATAATAGCAAGATCTTCACAATTTTTAGCAAGAGGTCCAATAGTATCAAAACTTGATGCCATAGAAAGCGCTCCGTATCTAGAATTTCTTCCATAAGTACATTTGAGGCCTGCTATTCCACAAAGTGCTGCGGGCTGTCTTATCGATCCCCCTGTATCTGTCCCAAGCCCACAAAGAGAAGTATCGCCCGCAATAGAAGCAGTAACACCACCACTTGAACCTCCTGGAGATTTTTTTGGATTATGAGGATTTTTTGAAGTCCCAAAATATGAAGTTTCTGTAGATGCTCCCATAGTGAATTGATCTGTATTTCCTTTCCCAATAAATACAGCTCCTGCTTTTCTAAGTCTTGCAACAGTTTCTGCATCAAAAGGAGAATCAAAATTTTCTAAGATCTTCGAAGCATTTGTAGTTTTTGAACCAAGCAAAGTAAAACAATCTTTAATACACATTGGAACACCATCCATCATGCCAAGAAGTTTTCCTTTTTTGAATCTTTCGTCACTTGCTTTAGCTTGTTCCAAAGCTTTTTCTTCCAGTTGTAATGGGTAAATATATTCATTTAACTCTGATCTTCTAATCCTTGCGAAATATTCTTTTGTAAGGCTTTCTGAAGTGATTTTACCTTCTTTTCGTAGGTTCTGAAATTGTTTGATAGATTGTGGAAGCATAGGTTACAAATAGATTTAATAAGATGAGGAAAAGAATTTTTGAAAAAAAAAGCCAACTGCTTCAAATAACATCCCGGACAGCGAGTAGAAATTTGTGTTTTGGTTTTTTTCGAGGAAATTGCTTTTTCTCATATTTTTGACATAGATTTACTAATTTTCATGACTAGATGGGGCTTTATAAAGTGAGTTTCTAACCTCTTCCGGAGCTTCTTTTTGAAGTCTTTTTGGAGTTACTTTTGAATTTTCATCAAATACACTTCCAGAAACATCTTCTCTAAAAATCGTACCGTCTTCTGTAGTTTTTGCAAAATCGGTAATATGTGAAACATCCGCTTCATTTAAAATATCCATATATCCTAAAATTGACTCAAGATCTTTTGACATAGAATCAACTTCATCCGGAGTTAAATTGATTCTAGATAATTTAGCGAGTTTTATAACTTCTTCTCGAGAAATTTTTGGCATATGGGTTAAATACATATGACAGATTAATTATATTTTGTATTTTGTACAAGATAGAAAATCAAAAATGCCTCGATAACTTTCGAGGCATTTTTATAGATTATATTTATAATTTTGAAAAACTACTTTTTCTTCACCCCAATAACTTTATCCACAATTCCATATTTCACAGCTTCTTCACCTCTCATCCATCTATCTCTTTCATAATCTTCAAGGATTTGTTTTTTAGTTTTTCCACAATTTTTAGCTAAAATATCGGCAAGTAAATCTTTCATTTTAAGGATTTCTTCAGCCTGGATTTGGATATCTGTTGCCTGTCCTTGCGAACCTCCAAGAGGTTGATGAATCATCACACGTGTATTTGGAAGTACATATCTTTTCCCTTTTTTCCCACCAGATAGAAGCATGGATCCCATGGAAGCGGCAAGACCTATCGCAACAGTTGAAACATCACAAGGTACAAGCTGCATTGTATCATAAATAGCCATACCAGCATCCACATGACCACCAGGTGAATTTATATAAAAAGTAATATCTTTATTTGGATCTTCTTTAGCCAAGAAAAGCATTTGAGCAATAACGGTATTTGCAATAGCATCATCAATTCCTCCTCCCAAGAAAATAATTCTATCTTTAAGAAGCCTTGAATAAATATCATAAGCTCTCTCGCCGTTATGCTCTTTTTCAATAACTGTAGGTATTAAAAATGATTTTGGAGTATCTAAAGTCATAAAATAGAAATTAATTAATAATTTGACCTTACAATTATACATTATCTGATAGGTTCAAATCATTAAGACCGACTTGAAAATTTTTGATTTAGTTATATAAAAGTCAATTGATCAATAATTAAAAGTAGTAATTTATAAATTTCTTGCCAAACGACTTTTTCCCTGCTAATTTGTGCAGGCTAATTTTGATCTTTCCTTTCGGTATTAGCAGATTTAAGAACCAAGGAATGTAGTGACTGTTCTTAAATCTGAAAGGAGGAACGTGCAGAGGCTGGAGTGAATTTGTTTATAAATTCACGTAAGCTGGCGCGTCGTTCCGACGCGGAGCGGTAGTTCAGTTGGTTAGAACGCCACACTGTCACTGTGGAGGTCGCGGGTTCGAGTCCCGTCCGTTCCGCCATTAATCATATTTAATGTTAGTGTTGTAAGCAATGTAGTGGGTTGCTATAGTTTAGGTGTTTTAAAACTGTAATTTATTATTTTATACTTGTGGGATTAATTGTTAATTTTTACGGATCAAAATGATATGAAAACCGAATTTATAAAAGTCGAAAAGCAAAATATCGATAAAATTATTGATAAAGCTTCTAAATTATTAATAAAAGGAGAGTGTATAGTTTTTCCAACTGAAACTGTTTATGGACTGGGAGCTAATGCTCTTGATGAAAAAGCCGTAAGAAAAATATATGAGATCAAGAATAGACCTGTTGAAAATCCACTCATAGTACATTTCTACAATATCGAACAAATGAAAAAATATGTAAAGGAAATACCTAAAGTGGCAAAAATATTGTTAGATAAATTTACGCCAGGACCTATATCTATACTACTGTATAAAAATGATAAAATACGAAATATAGTAACAGCGGGAAGTGACAAAGTGTGCGTGAGGATACCAAGTCATCCTATCGCCCAAGCATTGTTGAAAGCGTGCGGTGTACCAATCGCAGCACCCTCGGCTAATAAATCAACAAGACCCAGTCCTACAAGGGGATATCATGCTTGGGATGATCTTAACGGACTAGTTCCTATGATAATAGATAGTAACATAAAACCATATGGTATAGAATCAACCATAGTAGATTTTTCTGAAGATAATCCTGTTATCGTAAGACCAGGAATTATAAGTTTTGAAAAAATAAAAGAAATAATACCAAGTGTTTCTATTAACAATTTAAATTCTTCAACAAATATTGTTCCTGGTCTGAAGTATAAGCACTACTCTCCTAGTTTACCTGTAATATTTTTTGAAAGATCTCCAAAAACTCAAGATCAAATTCTAAATTTTTATAAAAATACTCAAAAGAACAAAATAATATTCGTTTTGAGTAAAGAAATTTTAGGCATACCTAAAAATAAACAAATTATTCTAAATT
>CAZOKC010000023.1:6504-11007 GCA_964580335.1 uncultured Candidatus Peribacteria bacterium | reverse complement strand
TGAATTTTCCTTATCCAATCTTATTACTTGTCTTTTATGAGATGTAACTTGATCAACACCCATGTGTCCCGGCATTTTAAGACCTTTTATAGTTCTTCTTGGTTTTCTTGTACCTGTAGAACCAATAGCTCTTATAAACTTAGAACCATGAGTAGCCCTAAGTCCGGAAAAGTTATGTCTTTTAATACCACCTTGAAACCCTTTACCTTTTGAAATACCTGTTATAGAAACTTCTTTCAAATCAACCAATAGATCAATATTTAAAGGCTTTCCTTTTTCTGGTGCATCTCCATCAAATTTAAATTCTTTTATCTCCATGTATTTTTTACCTGGAGCTTTAAATTTATCACGAGGACAAACACCAACAACATAAGCACTATATCCGTCCTTATCTTGAGTTTTTATTTGAAGAACATGATTTGGAACTAACGAAATAACTGTAACAGGTTCTAATTTACCTTCCTGTGTAAGTACACGTGTCATTCCTAGCTTTTGCCCAATAAATCCAGGCATAAAATCAGAGGTTAAAGTCCTTTTGGATATCACCTAAGGACAAAAATAAACTTGAATAAACTGACCTTACTTAAAGTAAGTGCAGGGTGATAATAATAATTTTTCGAATCTTTGCAAGAGAAAAAACAAAAAAAGACGATCTTTTTTTAAAAGACCGTCTTTTTATAAAGCAATTATTTTTTTAACAACATCCACCACCACAGCACATATCTTCTTTTTTTGTATCACATTTTTTATCACCACAAAAACCTTTAAATAACCATTTATCTAAAGCCAAAGAACCAAATCCTGTAGAAAACAATAATACTGAACCAATAAAATACCATGTATGTATATTTTTAAGCCATGTAAATTCAGCGCCATCTTTTAAAGCCCAAAACATGAAAACTGCAAAAAATGTAAGTACAGAAATCCACTTTGTAAAATATTTACCAACACCTAAAAGAAGAGCTACCCCAACATAAAGCTCAGCGACAGGAAGTGTATAAGCTACGAAAGTAGCGAACCAAGCAGGAACAACATCAAGTGACATAGTCCTTATATTTTCTACTGCAGCAAAATAACCTGGAGTACCAAAAGTTTTCATCCACCCTGCAGGCAACATTATAGATACAAGAGCGAGGCGCAATAATAAAGGAGCTAACATTTCTTTCCAAACACAAAAACACTTTGAAAGAGAAGAAGAAGCCTCCATACAACAAGAATCTTTCATAAAAAAATAATTACAAATAAAACATAAAGATTATAACCTATATACAACCAACATCAAAAAAATGAAATTGACACAAATATTAAAAATACCCTGAAAGAAAATACCTTCTAATCAAAATCAATAATTAAACCATCTTAACTTCAACATCAACCCCAGCTGGAAGATCAAGATTGTTCAGCATCTCCATTGTTTTTGGAGTACTTTCAACTATATCTATAAGTCTTTTATGAGTTCTCATTTCAAACTGTTCTCTAGAATCTTTATTTACGAAAGTAGATCTATTTACTGTAAATATCTTTTTTCTTGTAGGAAGTGGAATAGGTCCTGCAACGATAGCTCCACTTTGCTGTAAATTATCAACAATTTTTGAAACACAATAATCTATAACTTTATAATCGAATGAAAAAACTTTTATTCTGATCTTTGGAGCACTTACTCCTTCAACTTTCTTTGTACTTTTCTTTGCAGGCATAGATTATTTAATTATTTAAGCTTTAGGGATTATATATAAAATGTTTTATGTGGCAAGTGTTTTTTAACAAAAAAAAGACGTCGTATTTTATTACAACGTCTTTTTTTATTTTAATAATCTTTTTCAAACTACGCAATAATCTTAGTAACAACTCCAGCACCAACTGTTCTTCCACCTTCTCTGATCGCAAATCTCATACCTTCATTCATCGCAATCTTAGAACCAAGTGTTACAACCATTTTAATATTATCTCCAGGCATCACCATCTCTACACCAGCTGGAAGTTCAACTTCTCCAGTTACGTCTGTAGTTCTCATATAGAATTGTGGTTTATACCCCTTGAAGAATGGAGTATGTCTTCCACCTTCTTCTTTTTTAAGAACATAAACTTCAGATTCAAATTTTGTATGAGGAGTAATACTTCCAGATATAGCCAGAACCATACCTCTTAGAACTTCTTCTCTTTCAACACCTCTCAAAAGCAGACCAGCATTGTCACCAGCCATACCTTCTTGAAGTTGCTTCTTGAACATTTCTACTCCAGTAACAACTACTTTTCTTGTATCATGTATACCAACCATTTCAACTTCATCATTCACTTTTATTTTACCTTGTTCGATACGACCTGTAGCAACTGTTCCTCTTCCTTTAATTGAGAATACATCTTCAATAGGCATAAGGAATGGTTTATCCAAAGCTCTTTCAGGAAGTGGGATGTATGAATCCAAGGTAGCAACAAGTTCATCAATTGGTTTTTTCCATTGTTCATCACTTGTTTCTACAGCTTTAAGAGCAGAACCTCTTATAATTGGAGTTTTATCTCCAGGGAATTCATATTTATTTAGAAGTTCTCTTACTTCTACTTCAACAAGGTCAACAAGCTCAGCATCATCAACCATGTCTACTTTATTTAAAAACACCACGATATATGGTACATTTACTTGTCTTGCCAAAAGAATATGTTCTCTAGTTTGAGGCATAGGTCCGTCAGCAGCAGAAACCACAAGAATAGCTCCATCCATTTGAGCAGCACCAGTGATCATGTTTTTAATATAATCGGCATGCCCTGGACAATCTACGTGAGCGTAGTGTCTATTTGCAGATTCGTACTCTACGTGAGAAGCGGAAATAGTAATACCTCTTTCTCTTTCTTCAGGAGAATTATCTATTTGTGAATAATCCTTTGCTGAACCTGCAGGAGAATAATATTTTGAAATAGCTGCAGTAAGTGTTGTCTTACCATGGTCAACGTGTCCGATAGTTCCCACATTGACGTGTGGTTTTGATCTGTCAAAATCAGCCATAAAACAATGTTAAAGGTTAAAATAAAAGTGCAAATTAGTTTAGCTTAAAACAATATAAGCGACTTGAAATAGCACATTGCCAACCATTTATAGAATGGAAATCAAAATCACGCAAGAGATTTTTTGAAAAATTTTAAATTTTTACTATAATATCAATAATTAATATTTAACTCCCAAATATGTTACTTGAAAAAATACAAGAAGATATGAAACATGCAATGCTTAACCGAGAACAAGAAAAAGTCACAACTCTTCGAAGTCTTATATCCGAACTTAAAAAATGGAAAGTTGATAATCCTAGAAAAGAATATAACGAAGAAGTAGAAATGACAGTACTTAGAAAATGTCTTAAACAAAGAAAAGATTCTATCGAATCATACGAAAGTGCAGGAAGACAAGATCTTGCTGATCCAGAAAAAGTTGAATCAACAATAATAGAAACGTATCTTCCGAAACTTATGAATGAAGAAGAAGTATTTAAAATAGTTATATCAAAAAAAGAAGAGCTTGGAATTTCGGATAAATCAGGCATAGGCAAACTTATGGGTGCAGTGATGCAAGAACTGAAAGGCAAAGCCGATGGAACAATCGTAAAAAGTATGGTGGAAAAAAGTTTGGGTTAAGCGGCTTTTTCTTGTTGTCGATCTAGTACAATTTTTTGAAATATTTTTTCCCAACCATTTAAAGGATTAATGAATTGCAAAGTCAATATTGCATTGAGTTCATCATCTTTAGCCTCTTTTATCAAAATCGCTTCTCCACTATAGATATCTTTATATTCATGTATTTGAAACTTTTCAAAAATTCTTTTTTTGAACTCAACAGATTTACCCATCAAATCTAATATCAAGAATTTTGACTTCCTTACAAATTCTAATTCTTCTTGTGGATTTTGTATATTCTTAATCTTTCCAGATTCGAATAAATCATCATAATTGGATCTTCTTTTAGATATTTCTTTTATAACATTTAAAATCTCTAGTTTATCTCTTTCTTCATCTTGTGCACCTAATTCATCAAACTTGCTTACATCAAAAATACCTCTAGCTACTACTTGTGTACTTTTAGTATCTGACAAATTTTTATTGTCCAAAGTCTCTTCAATTGCACCATGTATGGCAAGTACCTGCTCATCCAAATCATTAAAACCTACAAGATGATCTACAGGAGTAACCATATTGTCGAAAGCCTGATCTATTTCTTGTCCAATTTGATCATCTGAACCATGAAAAGACATATAATATTAAAATCTTAATATTATAACATAAAAACAGATCAAAAATCAAAAACCATTACCTCTAGTAGAATTATTAAAACTACTCTTTTTTGTTCTTAGGTTCTTCTTTCTTTTTTATAACTTTTCTTTTAAGTCTTCTTCCAAGATGAGGTTTATTATCTTCATGAAGATCAGCCAAAATATCACGAAGTGACATGATTGCCCAAACACCACTTATTATAAAAAATGGCCACGTTTCAATAATCTATTTAAAAACAGAAAATAC
>CAZOKC010000023.1:0-6494 GCA_964580335.1 uncultured Candidatus Peribacteria bacterium | reverse complement strand
TTCAATAATCATAGCATAAAAAACAAGTATCAAAGATCCTACAAAATTGAGTACATCATATCTAATCTCTGTCTCCTCCCATTGCTCAGTCTGAGTCATGTAGTAAGCATAAAGAAGAATTGCTACACCTATAAGCCCAAGTAAAGTTGCCATATTTTAAATTATTAACAAATCTAGAATATATTTAGCTAAAATAAAACTCAAGTGACATCAAAAAAATGTGTTATTTAATAATTAATTCGCTCGGTCTATGAAAGAGATAACCTTGAAAATAAGAAACACCTAAACGCTGAAGAACTTGTAACTGTTCTTCCGTTTCAACACCTTCAACTATAATCTGCAATCCGAGAATCCTAGCTATTTTCAATAAATGACTTATACGTTTATGTGTTATAGGATCATTAATACGATTTGCGTATATTTCTCTATCTAGTTTTAAAGATTTTAGCTTGCCTAAACCTAAAGATAAAAGAAATCTTAACAAACTATTACCCTTACCTACATCGTCAATACTCAAAGACAAATCTCCTTTGGAACAAATAGTTTTTATATTTTCTCTTATAATTGCAATAGGTATTTGATATGAGTCAAATTCTGTTATCTCAAGACAAATAGATGGATGATCACCAACTAAATCTAAAAAAGCATTAGCAAATGATGGATCGGATAAAGTCTGTACAGAAACATTTAAATGTATAGTACCATCATTACAAATCCTTTGAAGATATGAAATATGACTCGAAACCAATTGATAAAGCTCCATATCATATCTAAATGATTGTCCTAATGAAACAATCGAAGGCAAAAATTGATCCGGTCGAAGAACACTACCACCATGAACTAACCTCATTAGCACTTCAGATGCACAAGGATTTCGTAAATCATCATGAATAAGTTGATAATAAGGAACAATTTGACCACCTAAGATTTGCGATGAATTACCTTCTTCACCAAATGGACTACATGGATCCTGATCAAATCCTGTTAACCTTAAAAAAACTTGAAGTGATTTTAACCCTCCATCCAAATATGTAGAAATTTTTGGAGTTTTGCCATTACTGTGGGGAAGTAATTCTCTATCAGTATCAGATTGTCTTAAATTCAATCAGGTTAAATTACTTATTGTTAACTCTAAAGGATAGTAATTTTAATACAAAATTTTCGTATTCAAGACTATAGACATCTTGTCTAAATTTCGTATAAATTACACCACAAAATTAACAAGTTTGCCCGGAACAACTATTTCTTTCTTGATCCCTGGTTCTATGAATTTAAGTACACTTTCCGTTGATTTTGCAGTATTTAAAAGTTCTTCTTTTGAAGCATCTTTTGAAGATTTGAAACTTCCTCTTAATTTTCCATTTACCTGGACTACGATTTCTACTTCATCATCTATAGTTTTGGCTTCATCATATTTTGGCCAAGATTCTAGACTTATAGAATTTTTATTTCCGAAAAACTCCCAAAGCTCTTCACAAATAAATGGAGCGTACGGAGAAAAAAGTATAAGAAATGTTTCAAAATCTGATTTGTTATAATTATTTGGATTTTTCTCGATATCATTTAAAGTTTTCATAAATTCAGCAATTGCAGTATTGTACCTAATATTTTCAGTCATTTTTGTAACATTTTTGATAAGTTTGTGAATTTGATTTGAAAGTTCTCCTGTTTCTTTATCTTTGAAAACTACGGCTATATTTACAACTCTTGTGATAAATCTGTGAACCCCTTGTACAGCACTATCATTCCAAGATTTATCTTGTTCAAGTGGACCCATAAACATCTCATAAACACGCATCGTATCAGCTCCATATTTTTCCACCACATCGGTTGGATTTATAACATTTCCCCAACGTTTACTCATTTTCCGCCCATCTTCACCCAAGACCATACCTTGATGAATATGTTTCAAAAACGGCTCATCGAAATCTATATATCCAGCGTCAAACAAAACTTTTGTGAAAAATCTTGAGAATAAAAGATGTCCATTTACATGCTCAGCACCACCTATATAAAAATCCACAGGCATCCAAGCTTTTAGACTTTCCGGACTTGCGAAAGCTTTGTCATTTTTTGGATCAAGATAACGGAAATAGTACCAACTAGAACACATGAAAGTATCAAGAGTATCGACTTCTCTCCTCCAACCTTTACCAAATTTTTCTTCAACTCCTTTTTGAAAATCTACAGAATCAGTAAGTGGAGACCTACCTGTTGGGACAAAATCAACATCATCGGGAAGAAGAACCGGAAGATCCTCTGTATCTAAAATATGTGGACTTCCTTTTTCATCATAAACTATCGGAATAGGCGCACCCCAAAATCTCTGGCGAGATACACACCAGTCGCGGAGTTTGAAAACTTTTTTTCTTCGTCCAATACCTTTTTCTTCGAGATGGGAAATGATTTTGGATTTGGCTTCGTCGATGGAAAGTCCGTTTAAAAAATCAGAATTTGTAATAAATCCTTCTCCTAAATAACATCTTGTACCTTTCTTAATAAGTTCAATTTCATTTTTCTGCCACCTTTCTTTACGTTCAATAACAGTTTCATTTTCTAAAGTCTTAGAAGAGAAAGCAGGATGAACATTTGCAATATTTATGGACAAATAACTAGAAGGTAATATTACATTTATCATTTCCACCCCAAACTTCTTCGCAAACTCAAAATCCCTCTCATCATGTGCAGGCACGGCCATAATCGCACCTGTTCCATAACCCATAAGTACATAATCTGCTATAAAGATCGGTATTTCTTTACCATTCACTGGATTTACTGCCTTGATACCTTTAAGCTCAACACCTGTTTTTTCTTTTTCTATCTGGCGATCAAGTTCAGTTTTTTTCTTTGTAGCTTCGATGTAATTTTTAACATCTTTTGCATTTTCAAGTTGTGGTAAAAACTCTCCGACCAAAGGATGTTCCGGAGCAAGTACCATAAATGTAGCTCCAAAGATAGTATCAGGACGAGTGGTGAAAACGGTCAGTATATCGGCCACAACCTCGAAATCATATATAGTAAATTCTGTTTCATTGGTCACTGATTCACCATAATATTTCTTATAATCGGCTAGTTTTTCTTCATGAGAAACATACGACTCATGACCTTCAAGATTTATCGGAATATCTTTCAATTTCAATTTTCTTACATTGTTTATCTTGGCAATAGCAAAAGATTGAGTCTCAGTCTTAGAAAATCTCGTAATCAATTTCGCATAATCGCCTATTTCTAAGTTCTTAGATTCCAAACGAATGGTTGAAGTTTTCTTCCCTTGTTTTACAGGAGTTGTAAGTTCTGGTGTGAATTTCAAAGAATCTTTGACATTATAATTCTGATCATCTCCAACTATAAAATCTACCTCCGCCCCTTCACTCCTTCCTATCCAATCCCTCTGCCTCTTGATAGTTTCAGAAGGCCAGTCGACTTTATCCAAATCATCATAAAGTCTGTCTGCATAATCGGTAATCCGGATAAACCATTGATCCATTGGCTTTTGGATAATTTCTGTACTACATCTTTCACAAGTATTTTCATTGGTCACCTGATCGTTTGCCAAAACAGTTTTACAACTTTCACACCAATTTGCATTTTGAAGTTTTTTGTATGCAAGACCTCTTTCGTAGAATAATTTGAAAAACCATTGAGTCCATTTGTAATAATCGCTATTGTGGCTTCCAACTTCACGATCCCAATCGACTGAAGCTCCTAATTCTTTTATTTGTTTTCTAAAATTTTCAACATTTTGGTTTGTACTTATCTTTGGATGAACATTAGTTTTTATAGCGTAATTTTCGGCAGGAAGTCCAAATGAATCCCACCCGATCACTTGCAAAACTTTGCTCCCAGTCATTCTTTTATAACGAGCCATGATATCACAAGCTACATAAACTTCGGCATGACCTGTATGAAGGCCTTGTCCGGAAGGATATGGAAGCTGAGGAAGGATATAATATTTATTGTCTTTTGTAGCTCCAGTAGGTGTTTTATAGATTCCCGAATCTTCCCATTTCTTCCTCCATTTTTTTTTTTTTTTTTTGAAATTGTATGACATAAGATTATAATTACTTCTTTAGCACTATAATGAAAACTAAACATAACTTCAATTTAATTATTTTAATTTGGCCGGTCCTATTTGAGTTACATAATCACCATTAACTCCTATCAATAAATCTCCGGATAATGTTTTAACGTTTATATTTGCACTGTACTTCATCAACACTGTTTGTGCATAAATAGCCGCTGAACAAGCACTTCCCGTACCACATGCAAGTGTTTCCCTATTTACACCTCTTTCAAAAGTTCTTACTGAAATCACATAAGATTTGTATGAATTTACTTTTACAATATTAAGATTGCGAGTAATTGATCTATTACCTAACAACATTGGTCTTATAACCAAATTTTCAGATAATTTATCAAATACAGATACTTCATCTGACAGATGATTCATAACTATAGCATGGGGCTCACCTACATCTGTATCATAAACCATATAACCACCAACACTATATGATCCATGAAGTGAAAATCTTCCCAATGTACTAAAAATACGACCATCTGAAAGAACTGATGTTTCTAAAATTCCAGCACCTGTCTCGACTCTAAGATCTTTAATACCATTTGTCTCATATATAAATTTACCAACAACACGTATACCATTCCCACACATGGTAGAAAAAGTACCATCGCTTTCAAGTACCTGCATTTTAATATCTGCATTTATTGAATGAGATAGAATAAGTGCTGTATCTACACGTTTTTCTTGTACGAGACCAATAATTTCTTTTTTAAAAATAGAGGGATCATTATTTTCAAAATGATCCCTTGTATCAACAATCACAAACCCGTTACCAAGTCCATAACCTTCTGCAATAGTAAAATTGGCTGTCCTCATATTTGTTCATAAATAACCGCATGTTCATCAAATGGTATATCCAAAAGATTTTCAAAATTTGGTAATCTTCTATTACCATCTATAAAATCATATTGGGAATACGGAGCCTTACCTTGTCGAATAGATTTTACTTTCGAAGCAACTAAGCTTTGGATTTCACGAAGATTTTTAAGTAGTTTCTTTTTTTCCTCAATTTTCGATCCTTTATCTTCAACGACCCTTATTTCTTCAAGAATTTGAGTTATCTTTCCATAAATTTCTACAAAATCTTTTATCAAAGGACGAATAAATTCTGCATTGTCTGAATTTAGTTCTAAATAACCAAGTGTAGCACCAGGGATAACATGGATGATTAAACTCTCTGGTAAATTTATACCCAATGATTTTTTAGCCACCTCTTTCAACTTCAAATACATCTTGGTGGTAGGGGTAATAAATTGATTCTTTGTAATATATTCAATCATTGATGGACCTGACATTTGATATGAATGAAATGCCCCATTTTCATCAACTTCAATACTTCCATCTCGCAAAGATGAAGCAATTTCTATCAATACATCCAATAAAATAGAAAATTCATTTTTCATCATCGGACCTCCTTTACCTAAAATTTCATCTCCTTCTTCCACTGAATGCAATAAAGCTTCTTGAAGGTCGAAATAGTCACGAGAAATTTTACCAAAATCACTTTCATTATACCTATGAACGCCAAATGAATATGGCGAAGTAGTCTGGCTCTTTATAACTTCACCATTTCCGTTAATAAAACGAGTAAATATTTGATGATCAAAATCTTCGACACCAGCTACGGCATCATGATATACGGTTATCAAATCACGTATAATTTCTGATCCATGACCAAAGTAAATTTCCCTTACATTCAATAATGTATTTTTAGGGTGATTACTTCCAAGTATTTCAAGGGATGAAAGAAAATGAAGATGAGCAGGTGAAGTGGCATGGAAACGAGCTCTTAACTCTGATACTACAGGATCAATAGTATCAGAAAACTTAAGCCAAGGACTCAAAACAGCCCCTTGATTCAAATCAATCAAATCATAAGATTGTCCATTAAATCTCAATTTATCTGGAGAATCTAGAGTATCCAATCTACTTTGTGTGAAAATTTGGTTAACTCTTATCCCAAGCACTGTCCAAATAATGTCTTCGACCCATTTATTACCAACATGATAAGTACTCATAACGGACTTACGTTTAGTAATTTCCAAAACTTGCCTTAACGTCATTTTCGTTTCAGGAATAATACTGATAGGTTTCATTTGAATGTTCATTTTTTCCATAAATTTGAATTAGTTATAAAAAAATCCCTCCGAGATTCCAGAGAGATTTATAGGATCTTTTTTGTAATAAAAAGTCTATCACCTCTCCGGGGGGGAATTAGGGTTTCTATTTGATATGCAAGATAATTTGATATAAAGTGTAATGTTTTTCATAAAATTAATTTTAGTAAATAAAAAAATACCTCTTCTTTATCAGTAGAGAGGTTAATAATAATCCTTAAAGAATAATAATAACTACCTCTCTACCGTGTTAGGGCATCTAGGTGATAAATTATTATTTGAAAGGCAAGAAACAAATG
>CAZOKC010000022.1:0-11086 GCA_964580335.1 uncultured Candidatus Peribacteria bacterium | reverse complement strand
CTTCGTTTACCAAAACATCTGTATTTATACATTCACAACTAAAATTGAAGAAAATATAATGTTTTTCTTGCGTGATATATTCTGAGTAAGAGATAAATTTGATGTTACTGATATCCAAATTGGTTTCTTCCTTTATCTCCCTTTTTAGGGCTGTTTCCAGATTTTCACCAAATTCCACATGACCTCCAGGTATTGTCCACATATCTGACCATTTTTTTGATTTACCTAGAAAGATTTTGTCTTTATTTAAAACGATGGCCCCTACGATTATTTTAGGGTGAAGTGACATATATTTGGTTTGAATTGTTTTGTGGAGCGGGTGAGGGGAATCGAACCCCTCTCATCAGCTTGGAAGGCTGAGGTAATAGCCACTATACGACACCCGCATTTTCAATTAATTTTTTTAGAGCATTCTTTTTTGCTAAAGTATATTAACTAAACTAGTTTTTAAGTCAATAAAACTCTTAATATTTGGTAATGCTGTTGCAACATATTTATAATTTTCAAGTAGTTTGATAACACTTTTAGAATGTCTTTCATCGAGCTCACTTAAAACATCGTCTATGAGTAAAACGGGTTGAAAACCGTATTCATTTTTTATAAGATCGACACCTGATAGTAGTATAGAAAGATGTAAAAGTCTTCTTTCTCCTCTTGAAGCAAAGTCTTTTATATCGATGTTATTAGATGTTTTTATACAAAATGTATCTCTATGTGAACCTTTTGTGGTTATTTTGGCTAAATTATCTTTTTTTGCTCTTTCTTTCCATTCATCTAAAGATCCTTCAAAAGAGGGTGTAAATTCAAGGTAAAATTCAAATTTATCAAGAAGATCTTTTGGTAGTTTGGTATTGATTAGGTGATTTATTTGATTTGTCATATCTCTCCTGAGGGAATTTAGATCTATTATTATAGGGTATATTTTTTCATCCCAAATTTCTAAATGTGATAAATTAAAATGTTCATGATCTTTTAGTAATGCATTTCGTCTTTTTAGGATTGCGTTGAATTCATCCAATGTTTTTTTATAGTTTGGATTTAGTATTTCAAATATTTCATCGAGGAAATTTCTTTTACTTCCTGGAGATCCTGAAAATATTTCTATGTCTTCGGGACAGAAGTAAAGTGATGGGAACAATTTACGAATTTGGAAAGCTTTTTTAGGAATATTATCAAGAAGAATTTTATGAGATTTTTGATTGTTTTGGTCTATAAAAAAAGTAGATTTTATTTCATGAAGTTTTCCTAAGACCTCAAAAGAGAGGCTTCCTGAAATACCTTTTAATTCACTTTTCCATGGAATACAAATAGATGAATCAGATGTTCTTTGAGATTTTCCGTTTAAGAAAAAATATATGGATTCTAATATGTTTGTTTTGCCTTTCCCATTTTCACCTATTATCCAGAGAAAATTATCTTTTACGTCGATTTCAAAGTTTTTATGATTTCTAAATAGTACAATTTTGATTTTATTTATATTCATATTATTCTATCATAAATCTTTCTTTTGCTATTGGTTGCCATGGACCTTCTTCATCTAATGAAAATCCAGTGAATGATGATCTTTCAGAAAGTACTATATATAATTCTTTACCTAAAAATTTATCAAAAATAGATTTTTTAATAGTTATTTCAGTTGTATTTTGAACTATGAAATCTATTTTAAGTGAGCTTTCGTCTTTTATAGAAAGTAAATACATCCTATCTGCTTGGCTTGGGTTCCATGAAATCATTATGTTTTCATCTTGTTCTAAGATTTTTAGATTGAAGTTATTTTCAGAAATATCTGGTAGAAAAGATTTTCTTTCTTCGAGTCTATCAAAAATAAATAATCCATATTGTTTGTCTTCTATGACAATGCTATATGTTCCAGCTTTTGTAAAAAATAAACTTACTTTATTATTTTGTTTAGGGTTGAGTGCTTGAGAGGAAACTATTTTTCCATCTTTATCTAAAAGATTTATTGTTGTAGGAGATTCTGGATTTAGATTGATTACATAATATTCGTAAGTTTGAATAATTGATGGGAAAGTAATTGCTTGTTTAAAAAGTTCAGGTAAATCACTTGAGATAGAATGATATTTCTTGTGTGCTCCTGGTTCAAAATCAACTTCTTTTATATTTACATCAGTTACTCCTTTGAGAGTTGATTCTAGAGCTTCGAATGCTGCTTTAGAAAGATCCAAAATTCTCCCATATTTTTCAAATCCGCCTCTATCATTTATTTTTACTACTACTGATTTTTCAGGATTATCAGGGTCAGTAACTCTTACAAATGTACCAAAAGGTAGTGTTTGATGAGCTGCACTATGTGCATTCATATCAAAAATATCACCACTTGCAGTTGGATTTCCTTGAAACCCATCTCCATAAAATGATGTTTGCCCAAAATCTTCATATTTATAAGCTTTCCCAGTTTCCAAATTTATTGAAAGTTTATAAATAATATCTATTATCTCACCTCTAGTAAGTGGGAAATTTGGATAAAATCTATTGTTCTTTGGGTATGGGGTTATGAGATTATTTTCTATAGCATAGGCAATAAATCGGCCATACCATTCATTTATATTTATGTCGGGGTATTTTGAATAATCTAGATCTTCTAAATTTGGATAATCTAAGTCTTGACTCAAACTTATTATTTTAAGTGCTTCTACCAAAGTAACATTTTTTTCTGGTCTAAAAAGACCATCTTCATATCCTTTTACTATATCACGTTCTTTAGCATATTTTATATAGGGAATATACCAAGCATCATTTGGTGTATCAGGAAAAAGATTTTGTTCTAATGTTGTACCACTTCCTGTTTCCTCTATATTTTTTGAAAGTCCTAAAAATATTATTTTAAGTGCTTCTGCTCTATTTACGTCAAGATCAGGTTTGAAAGTTCCGTCTTCATATCCGTTTATTACGCCTTTGTCTTTTAAATATGAAACTGCTTTAAAATATTTATGACCTTTTTCAATATCACTAAAAGGGCTTGTATTATCTTCCGCTTGCACTATAAATGGAAGAGATAAAATTAAAAATGAGATAAAAAGTTTTTTCATAAAAATAATTTTGTTTTATTATAGGTTTAGTTTTATTTATTCATAGTTTTTTGACTTGAAAGTATATGATGAATGTGGTTCTTATAGGTAGGCCTAATGTTGGTAAATCTACACTTTTTAATGCACTTGTGGGAAGGAGAGTCGCTATTGAAGGAGATCTTCCTGGAACAACTCGTGATATGAGGATAGGTGAAATGAATTTACCTAAACTTAAAAAAGATGGTGTAATTATAAAATGTATAGATACACCTGGATTTGATGCTTTTGATATTGAAACTAATGAATTTTCAAAATTTTTACAAAAAGTTGTACAAAAAGGAATTGATCTTGCTGATATTATATTATTTGTAGTTGATCGAAATTCAGGAATTTTACCTCAGGATAAACAAATAGCTGATCTTATAAGAAGGTCTGGAAAAGAAGTAATTCTTGTAGTAAATAAGATAGATGGGCTTTCAAATAAAGGTGGCGTTAACGATATTTGGAATTTTTCTGAATTTGGAATTTCTAAAATGATAGGTGCAAGTGCTGTTCATAGAAAAGGAATTGATGATCTTAAAAAAATGATTTCAAAAATGTACGATGAATTTGAAAGATTAGATTCTGTAGAAACGACTTTGTATGAAGTAAGACCTCCTGTTATATCTCTTATAGGAAGGCCTAATGTTGGTAAATCATCACTTTTCAATGCTATTTTGGGTGAAGAAAGAATGATAGTTTCAGATATTGCAGGAACTACAAGAGATAATGCTGATAGTGAACTTATATTGGGTGAGAATAAATATATTTTTATAGATACTGCAGGTATTAGAAAAAGTGGTAAACTTCGTGAAAAACCTATTGAAAGACTCTCGATAACTCAAACTGTAGATAATATAGAAAGATCAGATATTTGTCTTTTACTCCTTGATTCATCTCGTCCTATAGAATCGGAAGATCTTGTTGCTACAAAAGAAATTACAAGACTTAAAAAAGCATGTATTATAGTTGTGACGAAATGGGATAAAGAAAATTCTCTTTTGAAAGGGGATTTACAAAAAATTATGGATAGTGAGGTAAAGAAAATTCAGAAGAAATTTCCTTATCTTTATTGGGCGCCAGTTATTTTTACAAGTAGTAAAACTAATTTGAATATAAATAAATTATTTAGTTTGATAGATCATGTTTATAGTGAATCTAGAAAAAAAATTGATACGTCAACACTTAATAAATGGCTTAAAATGGTACTCGCCCAAAAACAACCTACAGGAACTAAATCTATTGCTCCTAAGATTAATTTTGCATCACAAGTAGGAATACTTCCTCCGAAATTTGTCTTTTTTATAAATAAAGAAAATTCAGTGCATTTTTCATATCAAAGGTATCTTGAAAACCGACTCCGCGATGATTTTGGATTTATGGGAGTAAACCTTGATTTTGAATTTACAGTAAAGAAAAAGAAAGATTATACAGCGTAAAGTTCTTTTTTAGCATTTTCTTTTCTGAATCCTTCTCTTACAAGAGCTTTTACTTTCAGAAGTCTTTTTGAAGGTTTCTTTTTGAAATATCTGCTAGTTTTCATTTCTTGCCAATATCTTGCTTCTCGAATAGATTTCTTGAAACGACTTATCATCCTGTCGTTTGTGTCATTTTCTCCTTTTCTTGCTATTTTAACAGTCATGTGAATTTTTTAGTTCCCCAAGAATTTAATGGAAGAACCATTTAGTGTCAAGAAAATTGTGGTTATAATTAAATAATCTTTAAATTTATTGTGAAATAGATATAATCTTTAGTATTAACAAGGGGGATTATGGATATTTATATAACTAAGATTAATAAATTGGCGGGGACTAATTTTAAAGAGGTTCATAAGAAGGCGCTTTATATTTATAATCAAATTAGAAAGAAATCTAAAAGGCGACCTTATATAAAATCCTCATATTTTTCTAATAATAAGGTATTTTTGGCAATTTTTTGGGGACATTTGTACGAGAAGAAGAATTTCAGTGAAGTTTTAAAGAGAATAAAATTTTATCCTTGTGCTTTAGATCTTATTCAAAATTCAAGATTTAAGCCCGATTCAAAAGTGAATCCAAATAAAATAAATGAAATATTACATAGATTTTATGGTATGACTCGTATGAAAGAACTATTTTGTGTTCAAATCAAGGAAAATATTAAAACAGGTCAAAAAAATTTAATCTCCATTTTTCCTAAAGATAAATAAAAAAGGCTCTCCGCTAGCTGTGGTGTATAAACCACGGGCCGAAAGCCTTGAGTCAAATATAATCTATAAAATACAAAAATCAAGTCTGGTTTAATGAGAGGATAGGTTTTTGAATGCTTCAACTGTATTTCTTGCAAGACATGCGATGGTAAGTGGGCCAACACCTCCTGGTACAGGGGAATAAGCTTTTGATATATTAAGTGTAGTTGGGTGGAAATCTCCGATCAAAAAATATCCTTTTTCTTTTATTTGAGATTTGAATTTATCTGAAGTTTCTTTATCTATTTTATCGTAATATGGGATATTTTCTAATTTTTCAACTCTTGAAATACCTACATCGATTAATATTTTGTCATTTCCAATTATATCTGGATTTAATATTCCTGGTTTCCCAACGGCGGATATTATAATATCCGAGTTTTTGCAATAATCTTTTAAAATATTTATAGGTGTTTTTGAATGAGCAAGATTTACGGTCGCATTTTTTGAAAGAAGTAAGTCGAATAAAGGTTTCCCTACAATATGACTTCTTCCAAGTATTGTTATTATTTTATTTTCAACAGGTATATTATAGTCATTTAAAAGTTCAATTATTCCTATAGCTGTTGCTGGAAAAAGAGTTTCAACTTCTTTTACTCTTAAACCTATATTTATAGAATTTAGTCCGTCGACATCTTTTTCTGGAGATATAAATTCTGTAAGTATTTTCCAATCGAGATGTGTTGGTAAAGGTAGTTGAATTATAATTCCAGACACTTTTTTATCTTTATTCATTTTGTTTATTTCATTGAAAATAGTTTCTTCGTCTATATTATTCTCAAATTCAAAAATATTTACTTTTATATTTATTTTTTCAAGTTGTTTCTTTTTTTCTCGCACATAAATTTTTGAAGACTCATTATCACCGATTCTTATTATGTTTAAAGTTGGTTTTATTTTATTTCTTTGGATATCTTCAGAAACTTTTTTTAATATTGTTTGTCCAAGAAGAGTACCTTTTAGAATTTGAGGCATAATTTTTTAGAAATTATTCTTCATTTCTTTTATTTTCGATAAATCTTGCATGAGTAAATGGCCAGAGAACCACTGAAGATTTACCTATAATTTCATCTCTTTTCACAAAATGTGTACTTCCTGCCGAATTGCATGAATAAAAACACGATCTTGAATCTGTTGATTGATCTCTATTGTCTCCCATTACCCAAAAATTTTCCATGGGTATATCGTATGATGTATTGTTGTAATCAGAACATTCTCTTCTTTCTTGATTACATCTGATATATGGTTCTTCAACTTTGAAACCGTTTGGATTTTCTTCGTTTTTTATATAAACTTCATTTTCTTTGAAATATATAGTTTCACCAGGAAGTCCAACCACTCTTTTTATGTAATAAACAGGATCGCTTTTGTTTGGGATAGGGGCTTTTACTACTACAATATCTCCTCTTTGTGGTGATCCTAATTCTTTCCCAAACACATTTCCATATGTTATTTTATTTACTAGGATGTATTCTTTATCATCTAATGTTGGGAACATTGATACACCACTTATCAAAAATGGGCTAAATATGAAACTTCTAATGAAAAAAACTATGGCTAAAGTTATAACTATGTTTAATATTGTATCCAGTATTTCGAGCGTAACCATCAAAACTTTTTGTTTTACGTGCATAATAAAATATACTTAATTTAAGTTTTAAGACGGTAAAATTATAAGCTATGTCAGTTGAAAATACAATGAAAGATATGTTTTTGGAGGATGTGATCTCTCGATTTATAAAATCGAATATTAGTTTTGGACCAGATCCTGTTGTTTTGGAAGTCCCTTCAAAATATATGCAATGGATTATATTTTTGGGAATTTCAAAATTATATTCTGGTATTAATTTGTTTCATGCAACTAGTAAAGATATTCAAAATGTTCTTACAAATACTTATCAAAGTTCACTTTTTTCTGATATGGACGAGGGGAAAATGACAATAATTTTCTTTGAAGGTAATTTTAGTTCTGAAATTTATCAAGATATAAAGAATTCAACAAATCTTATAATTTTATGTGAAAAAAGTTCTTTGTCTTCGAAAAACAAAATAAGTGTGGTGAATGTTTCAGATGATCTCATTCAATTTTGTTTAGATTTTCTTCGTGGTAAAACTGAAAGTTTGTCTCTTTGGCAAGAAATTTTGCAGACGATTCCTAAAGATGGAGATTTTGGAAGGTTAATTTATGATCTTGGAATTATTGTTTCTTTGGAAGGATTTATAAATAAACAAATATTAGAAAAATATAGTTTTGAATTGGTATCGGATAGTATTGTATTTGGTATGGGAGATATATTTAAAGACGGCACGTATAATATTAACAAATGGAACGAAACTATTAATAAACAAGGGAATATGGAGGTTATTGGTTATCTTAAAAATAGTGCTGAAAAATTAGCTTTTTTAAAAGGTAATAATAAAAATTTTGAAGGACCACTTAAAGGTATGCATCCTTATGCAAGAAAAAAACTTGAAGAGATTATTTCAAGTGGTTTTTGGGATAAGAAAGGTTTTAAAAAATGGGGCGAAATTCTCGAAATGGAAAGATTGTCAAGAACTATAAGTGTGCCCTTGGATGATTTGATTAAAGGGATTTTTGCTGGGGTTTAATTTTAGGTATTTTAGATTTAGCTTTTTCTATCAAATTACTGAACTTATCTATTCTGTGAATTACAAAATAGAAATATATAATTTCAGAGATAAGTGCTATATATTGTGTCCATGATAATCCAAGTAATATAGGGTGACTGTCTCCTTTTAAAAAATCCACAAGGAAATATATTGGAACTATTATTATAAAAAATAGGTTTGTAGCTTCTTTTGGTTTTATAGAAATAAGAATCCAAGTAACAAAAAAAGTAAGGGCCATATAAATTTGTGTTGGATGTATTGGTACTGCATAAGGAACTATACTGTCGATAGAGTTATAAGTTACTCCTAAATAAGGAATATCTGTTGGTATTCCGTAACCGTGACCATCAAAAAATAGACCTATACAAAGTAACCATCCTCCAGAAATAATAAAAAAGAAAAACATATTTGTAACTTGTATTATGTTATATTCTTCAACTTTCTTTTTGATATTTAATTGGATGTAATAATAAATAATAAATGTCAGTAAAATAATTGAAGTAAGTGATGTACTGTCGAAAAGAGTACCTATATCCCTAAATGATTCCATTATAAAAATGTATATTCTAAGAGATTCAAAAAAAAGACCGGCAAATATTGAAAAGACTATAATTTGAGGGTACCTATAATGAAAATATTTTTCTTGTCCGAACATTCTTTTGGTAAGAAAATGAGCCATTGATAAAGAAAGAAAAATAAAAATACCAATTGAAAATACTTTTAACGATCCGATATTTACAATTACTTCGCTAAACATATTGAAATTTATTAAAATTTAGTTAATCTTACTAATAAACAGGTAAAATTGTATGATAAATAGGGGGATAAAACAAGTAACAAATGATTTTGGACTATTTGCAAAAAAAGTCTTTTGTTTTAGTTTGGTTTTATTTTTGAGTTTCATTTTTTTAAAACCATTATTTTGGAAACATAATTTAGAAGTAATAGTTCAAGATGTTGGACAAGGTGATTCGATACTTATTAAAACACCTCTAAGTCAAAATATACTTGTAGATACTTCATACTCTCCTGGCATTCTTAAACAAGCTCTTTCAAAGAATATTTCTTTGGGGGATTCCACGATAGATTACCTTATTTTGACACATCATGATAAAGATCATATAGGAGGACTTTCTTATATTTTAGAAAATTTTAATGTGAGATTTTTGATTGATCCAAGATCTATGGGAATGTCACAAGATAGTGTAAAAGAAGATGTGGAAAGAATGATTTGGAAAAATAAAATACCAGTTTTACCTATTTTTTCAGATTCAGATCTAGAAATAGAGCCTGGAGTTATTTTAGATTTTATAATGCCAGATAGTGTTACAGCAGTTGCTTGGAATTCATTTAAATCTTCAAATAAATCTGTGACTTTTATCCTTAGATATGGGGATAATTCTTTTTATTTTGGTGGAGATAATGAAAAAGATGCAGAAATTGCTATTTTGAAACTTCCTTTTGATTTGAAATCTGAATATTACAAAGTTTCTCATCATGGAAGTAAAACAAGTAGTATATGGGAATTTTTGGAAGCTAATAATTCTAAATTCGCCATGATTTCATATGGAAAAAATAACAGGTTTGGTCATCCTCATAAAGAAGTGACGGATCGATTTAATGATTTTGGTATAAAGTGGTTTGGAACGGGTGGGGGAGGGGATGTGATTATTGAATGTGATTTGAGAGAGTGCTTTTAATTAATTTCTTATACGAATCAATTTTCCTTTAAATTTAATTTTTTTGATAACTTTTTCCATAGTTGGTTTTATACCTTTGTTATAATTCCAGATTAATTTTAAGAAGTCTAAATCTATTCTTTCATGACAATTTTCTGCTAAATCTTTTCTTGTATTAGATCCAATTTTGTATTTAATAAATCTTTTTAATGCTCGTAATATACATTTCCATCTTGGTGTTTCGAAAAAATAAATAGTATCAGCTTTTTTTGCCCGAAGCTCAAATGTGCTTACATAGTTTCCATCAATTATCCAAGATTTTTTGTCTAATACTTTATTTAATATTTCTATCCATTCTTTTTTGCTTGGTCTTTCCCAGTTTGGTTTCCAGTAAATACTATCCAAATGAATTAGTGGGACTTTTATTTCTTTAGCTAATTTCTCTGCAAATGTAGATTTGCCACTTCCTGGACAGCCTACTATTAGAATTTTCTTCATAGGTTTCAAGCTATTGCACTCGCTATATTCTGTCTGGTTCCGTTGATATCTTTATAAATTTCGTCAGGAAATTTTGTAGTGATTGCACCTACAAATTCAGTTAATGTCCGGTCAATTTTTTGATAAGTACCCACTACTATTTCAGACACTTTTCCGATTAGACTTTTGTTTGTACTATTTTCATCTAAACCAGTTACCCACCTTACTAATTGTACAGGTAAATCTGATACCCATTTTAAAGTATTTGTGAAAGGTTCATTGTCTCTGTAGTAGTTGTTATTCATAGTAGATACTTATAGTTTTTGAGAGTTTCTTTTATCCCAAATGATATATTATCATACTTTTCTATTTCTTCCAATGTGAAGAATTCCACTTTTTGCCCTTCAGTGAGATTAATATCGGAGATCAGTGCGTCTGTTTTAGCAGTAAAATAATGACCTATAATTTTATATTCTTGATTCTCGAAATTATGTTTAATTTCTTTTGAATATATGTGTTTTATATCGAAAATATCTATATTCAGTTCTTCTTCAATTTCACGGATTAATGTTTCAAGAGGTGTTTCATCTATTTCTATTCCTCCTCCTGGAAGACTCCAAGTATTTGGTTGTGGAATATTTGGTTTATCATCTCGAAGTATAAAAAGATATTTCCCCAGTATTTCATTTTTGATGAATACTTTTACGCCGTCTTTCATATTGGAGTTTTAATTAAATCAATATCTAGCCATAGTTTAAGTGATTCATCAGTTTTAATTCTTCTTTTATTTAACCTTGATTTGGTCTTAAAGATATCATTTGCAAATTTAAATGTTGTTGATAAATCATAAGTATTTTTATTTGTTACTAGTTCTATTCTTATACCACTTGGTTCATTGGTACTTTTTATGTAACTATTATTTAGATCTAGTTTAATTTTTTGATTAATGTTATTTTCAATAATTATTTCTAATATATTTGAGTTGGGTTTGTATGTCATATACC
>CAZOKC010000021.1:6378-11413 GCA_964580335.1 uncultured Candidatus Peribacteria bacterium | reverse complement strand
TCACTTTCAGAAAGTACAGCTTGTGTGAATCCTGTCCCATCTCTAAGTTCTAGAAATTTAAGTTTTCCCGAATCACGTTTGTTATACATCCAACAATCTATTGAAACTTCTTTATCTAGATATTGGGAAAGTTTTGAAATGTCTGTTTTCATAAATTTTGAGTTAGTAAATAAATTTTAGGCTAAAAATAAAAAAATACCACGCTTCTTTGCGTGGCTACATAAAAACGGACGTTGGACAAGCCACGCTAGGTGATATTATTGTTATTATTATTTGAAGAAAATGTCATATTTTTTGTGTCCGTGATTTTTACATTACCTTTTTGTTTTTGGTTGTCAAAGGAAAATAAAAAATGTAAAAAATAGTAACTATTTGTTTTGTTATTATGAATATTGATACTGTAAAAATAAATCAAATTTTTAAACAAGGAGGTGTTATTGTTTTTTCCACAGATACTGTTTATGGTATTGGATGTGATCCTTATAATGAAGAAGCTATAGACAAGATATATGAAGTAAAAAAAAGACCAAGAGAAAAAGTAATGCCAGTTTTAGTTTCAGGAAAAATTAGAGATGAGTTACTTTTAGGAAATTTACCTGAAAATATAGATACGGAAATATTGGCCAGGAGCTCTCACTATCATAATACCTAAAAAATATTTGAATTTTGAAATACCTTATTTTGTAACAGGTGGAAAAGATACAGTTGGTCTTCGTATGCCCAATAACGAGACGGCTTTAAAAGTCATAGAAGCAAATGATGGGCTTCTTGCCACGACATCTGCAAATATTTCTGGAGATACTTCAGGAGATTTTAGAAAACTTGAGAATGTCGATTTTATAATCGATGAGGGAGAGATTGGTTCTGGTTTAAGTTCCACTATCATCGAAATAGATGAAAATGATGGAAGCTTTAAAATAATAAGGGAAGGTGAAGTAAAGTTTTGACAAAATGATTTTTGCATAGTAGTTTCTACTATAAGAAAATTACAGATATGAAAGTTAAAGAATTATTTTCAGCTAGTGAGATTTTAATCAAACACCCACAATTTGTGGGTTTTATTTTATAAAAATGTTTTATGGGAGAAATTCAATTATTGTCGCAATCAGGGTTAGAAATTACTCAGGAGGAAGAACTTTTACAGGAATTTCCAACACAAGATGAAATAGAAAATTTGGCTATAAGACTTATCAATGTAAATCAAAAAGTTTTTTTAGAGAATAATGAAGTTTGGATGATCCAATTCAATGGATCAAAAGTAGTACTTGTTTTTAGAGAAGTTACACTTCCTCAAATTTCTTTGGATCATGGTTTTAGTTTTGATTCAAAAAAATTAATTCAAAAAGGATTTGCTGAAAAATTAGAGGAAGACGTTAAACTGGCCATAAAAAAATTGATTATCAGAGTAAGAATTTTTGATTTGGGTGATCTTGGTATTTTTACTATTGAGAAAGGTGAATTTGAAAAATTGGTAGAATTTGTAAAAGGGAAAACTTTGGATCAAATATGTGAAGTTTTACAAATAGATTTTTTAGTGGAGGGTAAACAATTTTCTTTGAAATCTAAATCTTTAATTGATGGTCAAGATCTTTCTTTTCATATAACTAGAAAAATTGAGAGAAAAAACCCTATGAATATAAATTATAAAGATTGGCTTCGAATACAAAGAAGTTTGTTTGAAAGAATTATTAAATTGAACTCTTCGTTAGAGAGTATATAATTGGCTAGAATTAAATAATTTATGTATCGAACACATACTTGTGGGGAACTACGAATTTCTCATGAAGGCGAAAATATAACATTGGCTGGATTTGTGCATGAAAGACGAGATCTCGGAGGACTTATATTTCTAACTCTTCGAGATCATTATGGATTTACACAGATTATTATTGATCCTAAAAATACCGATGCTCACAAGATAGGAGAAGAACTTCGAGCGGAATATGTGGTACAGATAGAAGGTGTTGTGCAAAAAAGAATGGAAGGACAGGAAAATAAATCTTGGGAAACCGGAGAAATAGAGCTTAATGCTACAAAAGTAGTTATCTTAAATAAAGCGGTGACACTTCCTTTTGAAATAGCGAAAGAAGATAAAAAAAATCCACCTTCAGAAGATCTTCGTCTAAAATATAGATATTTGGATCTCAGGAGAGAGAGAATTCATAAGAGTTTAACTATACTTTCCAAGGCGATGTTATTTACACACAATTATTTTCAAGAGAGAGGATTTGTAGATATAAAAACTCCAATTTTGGCAAATTCATCACCGGAGGGGGCAAGAGATTTTCTTGTGCCAAGTCGTGTACACAAAGGGAAATTTTTTGCACTTCCACAAGCTCCACAACAATTCAAACAAATGTTAATGCTTGGGGGATTTGATAAATATTATCAGGTAGCTCCATGTTTTCGTGATGAAGATCCAAGGAGTGACAGACTTCCAGGGGAATTTTATCAGATAGATTGCGAGATGGCTTTTGTGACTCAGGAAGATGTACTTAAGTTTGTAGAAGGATATGTTGTGAGTATTGTGGAGAATTTAACTAAAAAAAATGTAGTGACCAAAGCACCATTTGAAAGAATTCCTTATGTAGATGCCATGAGAAGATATGGTTCAGACAAACCAGATGTAAGGTTTGGTTATGAAATAATTGATGTATCAGATATATTTAAAAATACAGCTTTTGGAATATTCAAAGGAGCTTTGGATGCAGGTGGTGTTATAAGATGTTTGGTGGTTCCAGGAGGTGCAAGTTTTGGTAAGAAATATTTTGAAGAAGATTTGGCTACTCAGGCAAAAAGAGGAAAAGCTCGTGGTCTTGCTTTTTGTCATTTTGTAAACGGAGAATTTGATGGGTCATTTGTGAAATTTTTAAATGATACTGAGAAAAATGAACTTTCAAAAGTACAAGATTTAAAAGATGGAGACAGTCTTGTATTTGTAGCGGATAGAGAAGAAGTTGTAAGTAAAAGTTTGGGTTATGTAAGGTATTTTATGGGGAAAAATCTGAAACTTTATGATGAAAATAGTGTGGGATTTGCATGGGTTCTTGATATGCCTTTCTTTGAATGGAATGATGAATTTGATAAGATAGATTTTGGACATAATCCATTTTCAAGTCCTCAGGGAGGTTTGGAAGCTTTCAATGCGGCTGGGAATGATAAAGAAAAATTACTTTCTATAAAAGCTTGGCAGTATGATCTGGCTTGTAATGGATACGAAATTTTGAGTGGAGGAATAAGAAATAGTCATCCTGAATCTATAGCGAAAGCGTTTGAGATAGTTGGTTATACAAAAGAAGAAATCAAAGAAAAATTTGGATATATAGTAGAAGCATATACTTATGGAGCTCCACCACACGGTGGTTTTGCGATAGGGTTTGATAGATTTTTTATGACTCTTCTTGATGAAGAAGATATACGAAATGTTTTCGCATTTCCTAAATCAAACAAATACACTGATCTTATGACAGGATCTCCGCATGTGCCAACGGAAGCTCAATTAAAAGAATTGGGGATAAAGGTTTTGGAGTGATTTAGATTGTTTTTCTATAATATACATTTCCTATAACGAAACTGATAGTGAGCATTAAAAGTAGAAGTATAAGAGCTGGACCTGTTTCAACTCTGAGACTTTGGCTCAATTTATCACTGACAAGTTTTTTAAATGAACAACCACTTTTTACTGAGAAGTAATGAAACTTTTTATCATTGTCTATAAAAGGTACAGGAAAAGGAGGATTACCAACTGTAAATATTCCTATGTCATTTTCTCCTGGATTTGAACCAATATGGATTTCATAATAATCTACGTTTGGAATTGTATCCCAGATCACATTTTTTGATCCATCTGGATTTTCTGTGACTCGAAGGTTTCTTACTTCCAAAGGTGTACAATCACCTCTACCTGAAATATCTCCTGAAACATTATCAAGACCACGACCTGCTGCTATGAAAGAGATTTCGTTTGATGAAGTGAGTGTAACATTGTTTTTCATCCCTTCGATTTTTACGATATAATTGACTCCACCGATGAGATCATCGATTGTGAAATCTTTTGATGAAGGATCTAATGCAATACTTGCTATATATCCTAAGTCTTTTATTCCGTAAGAAATAACGATTTTATCTATAGATGTGGGATCTGTAGTTGTCCATATAATTTGTGAAGAACCATCTCCAAGTGAATAATTTACATTTTCAAAAGCGAGAGGTTTAGAAGTTTTGAATGTAAGAGGGGTTGAAAAAGGACCTTCTTTATTATCACTTATACCTCTTACGATTACGTTATATTCACTTTCTGGAAGTAGTCCTGTAAGTGTAAATTCGTTTACTTCACCTTGAGATTTAAAATTTTGTTTAGTGTTATCGGGTTTTGAAAGTTCAACTTCAAATATTATATTTTTTGGTTTTTCTTTTGTGAAAGAAGTTTCCCATCCGATAGTTGCAGTATCTTTTGATACAGTTTTAAGAGAGAGGTTTGTTATATTTGCTTGTGTAAAGTTTTCGACAATAATACTTTTATTAGTATTTATTTCAGATTGGTTTCCATTTTTATCGATTAATGTCAATGATATAGGATATGTTCCTTCTTTTGGAGCAGGGAAAGAAGCTATATATGTTCCAGGAGATTCTTTTTTTTCTTCCATGGGGTAAATAAGTTTATCTATATTTACACGTATCATGTTAAGACCAGTTTCTGAAATTACTGTTATGGTAACGGGGGTATTTGGCATAACACTTCCCTCAGGATTTATTGATGTATTCATTATTTCAGGTGGTTTACTATCTATGTTTATCACAATTTCGGAACTTTCCATAAGAGCTATGTCATTACTGTCAAGAAGCTTGATAATAAATTTATGTTCTCCCTCAGAAAGATTATCTATTGAAAATTCAAAATTTCCTTCAGAAGTAGTTGTTAGTTTACTTTCAAGACTTCCATCTTCAAATATTCCCACAACAGCGTTAGGAAGTGTTGTTCCAAGTATTTTAACATCTTTTTTACCAATTGTGATTCCACTTGTAGGCGCTAAAA
>CAZOKC010000021.1:2964-6368 GCA_964580335.1 uncultured Candidatus Peribacteria bacterium | reverse complement strand
TTTTTTAATGAAAAATTTTTATTCCAGTTCCTTGTGGAACTTCATTTAGGTTATCTGTAACTTCTATAGTAATTTTAGCTTCTATATTTGGTCTATCTACATCTGTTACTACAAGTTCATAAAATCCTTTGTTTGCAAATCTTGTAGCTTTTGGGAAAGTATGTTCTCCAGGTCTTGTTTCTCTACCTGTGAAAGTATAACCGGTTTGTTCGAGGGGAAGATCTGCATTTGGATCATCTGAAGAAAAAAGAATAGTTCCTCCGTAATCTCTTGCAGGAGTTCCTGAAGAAGTTATGGCTTTAACTGTTATGTCAAAAAATTCATTTACTTTTACTCTAGAAGGAGCTTCGATTTTAAGACTTATATTCCCACTTGAAAATGTGTCTGCAAATAGATTTCCGGTAAGTGTATTTAGAAATGAAGAAGTTTTTGTACTGGGCACGAAAGTTAGAGAAGGTCTTTCGAATAAAACATATTTATTTGAATTTACGGGATCTATTGAAAATATATCTGAAATTGTAAGTATAGATTGACCTGGAGAAGTTGATCTTATGTTGAATTTAACTCTTCCTTCGGAATTTGTTACATTTGTGTTTATAGGAGAAATAATATCTTCTGATCTTGATGAAATAACACTTACTGGATGATTTGGTATTGCGTTTCCAAAATCATCTTTCAGAGCAACCGTTAGTATAGATGCATTTTCTCCGTTCGCTTCAATTCTTATGTCAGAAAGTCTTGCTTCACTTCTTGTTGTTGATGTTTTGCCTGGGAAAAGAGAGAAGGAATTTTCATTTCCAAAATTTACACTACTTTCAAGTCTTGCGGATACTCTATATTTTCCTGAAAGAGTTGTATGGTAGTGGTCTAAATCGATTTTTCCAATTCCTGAATCATCGGTAACAGTTGATAAATATACGACACTTCCATCAGGTTTTATAACTTGAAAAACAATTGGTTGGTTTGGGGTTGATACAGAAGTTCTAAGAGGTACACTTAATCCTACAATTCCATCTTGTGTGCTTACAGAAAGAGCTCCTGCCTCAGGAATTAAAAAGACAAAAAATCCTATAAGTGTGCAAATAAAACTTATAAAAAGTTGTAAAATCATCTTTCGGTTCCAGTAGTTTAAAACAAGTTGCATAAAGGTATATTTTACCAATTCAAAGAATACCATCAAACGCCAATTTGACTACAATCAATCGAATAAAAAATGTTTACAATCTTTAATATGGTTGGATAAATACAATGCTGTTTAAAGATCATCGTATTTTTGTTATTTGTTTGATTGGATTTTTTTGAGTATAAATTTAAATAATTTGTTTTTAGAAATATGATCTTTATTTTATACTTTCTAAATATCTTTCTGTATCTATAGCGGCTTTACATCCTTCTGCTGCCGCAGTTATGGCTTGTCTGTATATATGATCTTCCACATCACCTGCGAGGAAAACCCCAGGTATATTTGTGGAATTTTGGAATTTTAAAAGATCTGAATTTGGATTTGGACAATGTTCATTTTTAAGTAAATAACCTTCTTCATTTTGAGGTAATTCTTTGAAAATATCAGTTGCGGGTTTGTGTCCAATTGCTAAGAAGAAACCATCAAAAATAAGTTCAAATTCTTTATTTTCTTTGTTATTCCACATTTTTGCGCCGGTTACTTTTGTATCTCCAAGTATTTCTTTTGGTTCAGTGTTCCAAAGTATTTCAAGGTTTGGAGTATTTGTAACTCTGTGTTGCATAGCTTTGCTTGCTCTCATTTCATCACGTCTCACGATAAGGTAAACTTTGGATGCAAATCTGGCTATAAAAGTTGACTCTTCTCCAGCACTATCACCTCCTCCAACTACGGCCACGACTTTTCCACGATAAAATGCAGCGTCGCATGTGGCACAAGTCGAAACTCCTCTTCCATAAAATTTATCTTCACCTGGTATACCAAGTCTTTTTGGGGTAGCGCCTGTGGCTATGATAACTGTTTGTGACTCATACATTTCATCACCAACCCAAACTTTTTTTATGTCACCTGAAAGTTCAACTTTTGTAGCATTTTTTGTTATTACTCTCGCTCCAAATTTCTCAGCTTGTTTTCTCATATTCATCATAAGAAGAGGTCCTTCTATACCCTCTGGAAATCCTGGGAAATTTTCTATTTCAGTAGTCCCCATAAGTTGACCACCATACTCGATACCTGCAATTATAAGAGGTTTTAGATCTGCTCTTGCTGTATAAATTCCTGCAGTATATCCGGAAGGTCCAGAACCTATAATTATTACTTTTTCCATATTTTAATTATAGATTGATTTTAAATTTATTATTTTTTATTTCAATTGGTTTTTTAATTTAAATTTTCAACATATTCTTTAAATTGTTTTTCTGGAATTATTTTTTCTTCATCAGCTATATCTGATTTACTTATGACAATTTCTCCGAATTTAGTTAATTTTTTAACAAAGATTGGTTTTTTCCTTGAGGCTAATCTTAAAAATTCTCTAGTTTCGGGATGTAATCTCGGAATTGGTAATTTTGTTTTTTTGTAAAAATCAATTTCTTGTTTTTGAAGTAAAAATTTTTTGTTTGAACTTATACAGTTTATGATCATTGAATTATCTAAATTTTCTTGATTATTTAACTTTTTTAAAATTTCTTTATAAAATTCTAGTATATTTAATTCATCGGCATTTTCCATTAGTTGTCTTTTCGAATAACTTTTATATAGGTGTGAACAATCATCAGGAAAAAAGTTTCCTAATATATTTTGATTTTTCATGTCATTTAATATTTGTTCTAGTTTTATAAAATATTCATCTTTTGAATATTGTTTATTTAAGATACAGTATTCTTTATTTCTAAGTCCTATACATCCAAAACAATTGTTACAGTTGTATAACATAAATGAATAATAACAATTGTAAAAATTAGTACTTTTTATTACAAAACATGAATCGTAACCTAGGGCAACATCACTACAAAACGTAAGTTTACCTTCACTGTCGTATGTAAAGTCGCAATTATTACAATCAAAAATTCTTGCACATTCAAAGCAGTCATCACATTTTTCACTACTTGCTAAAGTGAAACAGTTGCTGCAGTTTTTTGAATCATAAATTAAATCACCAGAACAGTTTTCACTATTATAAACCCTTAAATTTAGTTTTTTAAATTGATTCATAAATTCCATACACTTAATTCTAAGTTCTATAAGTTTTGAATATGAATCAATATTTATATTTTTAATGAAATTTAAATATTCATCTTTTGAATATTGTTTATTGAAAATACAATATTGTTTATTTTTTAAGTAAATACATCCAAAACAATCATTACAACTTAGACAATCTTTACAAAACATTAGATTTGAACTATCAGATGAATTTTCGCAATAAATACAGTTATACATA
>CAZOKC010000021.1:0-2913 GCA_964580335.1 uncultured Candidatus Peribacteria bacterium | reverse complement strand
AACATAATTCACAATTTGTTGACCACCATACGTCACAACAATCTCTTAAATTTAAACCATCAGAAGAATAAAAAGTATCTTGGCAGTTTGTGCTACTAAAAATATAATAACAATTCTTACAATTAAATGTAACATTAGTAAATTCTGAATTCTCACAATTTACTTGTGATAGGTTAGGCATACAAGCTCTTTTTTTAAATCTTTGTATTGATCGAAGAAAACTTTTGAATTTGAATAATCCAAACCATTTTCTGTATTATCAAAATCTCCCCACCAAATATCTTTTGATATAATAGGGAATTCTCCCACATCTTCATATATTGATATGAGCTCTTTCGATGACATTTTACATTTTGTTTTATATAATCTTGAAGGAGCAATGAAACTCAATCGTTTAAGCAGGTTTTCGTAATAATATGCTTCGTCAAATGGTGTATTTATTTCAAAATATTTTTCGTTCAATTTAAAATTTAGTTTTAATGTTTTCATAAATTTATTAAAGATTGTTTTCTGTATAGTTTTTATTAATTTATTAACAACTATTTATTTGGAAATTAGATTGATTTAAAAATTTAAAATTTTGTAAATTAACTTTCGCAAATAGGCTTTTTAATTATAATTGCCATGGTTTCAAGATTCGTAAAATTTAAAGTTTGCCGCCGTAGCTCAGTTGGTAGAGCACATCCATGGTAAGGATGGGGTCATGGGTTCAATTCCCATCGGTGGCTCCATGTCTCGTCGGAGCAACATTCCGGTTTCCATTTTGATATTCATCAAAATATACAATCTGTATGTGCTCCTCCTCTTCGTATTTAAGAACAGAAACAAGTTTCTTGGTTCTTAAATACGTTAAATATACAGCCATCGCTCGTTCTTCTTCTTCACACTCAAGAACAGCGAGCTTGGTTCTTTCGTGTGTTTATAAATCTTCTAAACTATAAATATCAAACGCCACTTCCTCGTATGGATGGACGGATTTCATTTTCTCGATGACATCTTTCAATATTTTTCTTGGAACTAAAACCTCTATTCTTTCTTCTTCAACTGACTCTAGATTATACTTTTCACCTATACTTGGATTTGAATTTTCATTTCCGCGATATCTTCCCACACCTCTTGTTGAAAATGAACAAAAGTCATAATTTCCGAGTTTACCAGCACCTGCTTCACCTAAAGCCTTTCTTACAATATCTGTGTGAGATAATGGTACAAACACGATGAGTTTTACGTTTTTAGAAGGCATAGATTTTGTGATATAAGATAATAATTACATTATAACTTTAGTTTGTCTATTCAAGCTATCTTGAATTTAATTGAGATTTATATAGTTTAAGAAAGTATTTTAAGGGGAGGAATATGATTTCAAAACTTTATTCGATAGTTATAGAAGGGCTTGATGCTAAACTTGTACAAGTTGAAGTCGATGTACTTCGTGGACTTCCTGCTTTTAATATAGTTGGTCTTCCTGATACTTCGGTGCAAGAATCAAAGGAGAGAGTGAGATCGTCGATTAAAAATAATGGTTATAATTTTCCCCCGTATAGAATTACTGTAAATCTTGCGCCAGCTGATATAAGAAAAGCTGGACCTATTTATGATTTTCCAATAGCTTTAGGCGTACTTGCATCAGGGGGTCTTTTTGATCCAAATATTTTAAATGATGCGATTGTAGTTGGAGAACTTTCTTTGGAAGGCAATCTTAGGCCTATAACTGGAGCTATTACTACGGCTATTTTTGCACGGGAAAATGGATTTAAAAGAATTTTTTTACCAAGTGAAAATGCTAAAGAAGCAAGTGTGATAGAAGGGGTAAAAGTTTTTCCTATAAATTCTCTTCCAGAAATGGTTGAAATATTGATTGGGAATTATCAGAAAATGCCTTTGGAATTTGAAAATAGATTAGAATCCGATGATAAGTTTGAATATGATATGAAAGATATTTATGGACAATTTCAGGCAAAAAGGGCACTTCTTATATCTGCAAGTGGTGGGCATAATATTTTACTTTGCGGACCTCCTGGTTGTGGAAAAACACTTCTTTCAAAAACTTTTTCTTCGATTTTACCTAAGCTTTCATTTGAAGAATCTTTGGAGGTAAGTAAAATTTATTCAATAGTGGGTAAATTATCTTCTGAGGATCCACTTATAAAAAATAGACCATTTAGAACAGCTCATCATACAGCATCAAATATTTCGATAATTGGAGGGGGTAGTAATCCAGTTCCCGGTGAGATAAGTCTTGCCCATAGGGGAGTTTTATTTTTGGATGAAATTCCAGAATTTCCTATTTCAGTGCTTGAGACTTTGAGACAACCTCTTGAGGATAAATTTATAAATATTTCTAGAGCAAAGAAGTCGGTAAAATTTCCGTGTGATTTTATACTTTTGGCAACCATGAATCCATGTCCTTGTGGATTTTTGACAGATAAAGATAGTGTATGTAAATGTTCACAGAGTGAAATATTGAAATATAGAAGAAAATTATCTGGACCAATTTTAGATAGAATAGATATGTTTTTGGAAGTACCGAAAGTAGAGATAAAGAAGTTTGTTGATATGAATGAAGATAATGAGACTTCTGAAAATTTTAGGAAAAGGGTTGAAGTATGTAGAGATATACAAAAAGAAAGATTTAAAAATGAAATACAAACTAATTCAAATATGACCAGTTCTGATATAAAGAGGTTTTGCATTTTAAATAAAGAGTCAAAAGATCTTCTTGAAAGATGTGAGGTTTCTTTGAATCTTACTGGAAGATCTATTCATAAAGTAATAAAACTTGCAAGGACTATAGCTGATCTTGAAACAATAGATAATATTGAAACAAAACATATTTCTGAAGCTTTGCAGTATAGAAAGAGGTGATTTTATTAAATTTAACCCATAAAACGTGTATTAAGTCATTATTTTTGA
>CAZOKC010000020.1:0-11485 GCA_964580335.1 uncultured Candidatus Peribacteria bacterium | reverse complement strand
TATTCCCGAAGAAAATTCCATACAAAAAATATTAAAAAAATTCAGTCTCGAACATCAAAAATATTGTCTATACCTTGGTAGACACGCTGAACACAAAAACCTGGAAACAGTTATTAAAGCGTTTGGTTTACTTAAAAATGAAAATTCAAATCTGAAATTCATAATAGGTGGTAAAATTTCAAAAGATACCGAAATCCTTATAAATCTCGTCAAAAATCTTAATTTAAAAGAAAACGTGAAATTTATAGGATTTTTATCTGATGAAGAATATAAAATATTACTTCATGAAGCTTATGCATACATACAACCATCTATAATCGAAGGTTTTGGACTTCCAGTACTAGAAGCAATGAGTCAACATTGTCCAGTTATAATCTCAAAAACACCTGCGCTTCTTGAGATCTCAGGAGAAAATAATGTACTCTCCTTTGAAATTCTAAATCCAGAGGATCTCAAAAATCAAATTCTAAAACTTCAAGACAACAATTTAAGAGGAAAATTGATCCAAAACAGTCATAACCATATCAAAAAATTCTCATGGAGAAAAATGGCAGAAGAAATACTGGAAATATATCAAAGATTGAATTAAATCATTATCAAGTTATACTTACCTTAAAATAAATTTTATGAGCTACCGAGTACGTATAGCACCAAGTCCAACTGGTTTCATGCATATTGGAACTCTTAGAACCATCCTTTATAACTATTTTTTAGCTAAAAAAAATAATGGGAAATTTGTTTGTCGTGTAGAAGATACAGATCAGGATAGGTTTGTAGAAGGAGCAATTGATGCCATATATGATAGCATAAAATGGGTAGGAATCAAATTTGATGAAGGTCCGAAAGAAGGAGGAAATTTTGGACCGTATGTACAATCACAGAGAAAAGAAAGACATCTTGAAATAGCCGAAGAACTTATCAAAAAAGGACATGCTTACAAATGTTTTTGTTCAAAAGAAAGATTGGATGAACTCAGATCATTTCAAGAGAAAATGGGTAAACCAACCGGATACGATGGGAAATGCAGAGAGTTAACAGAAAATGAAGTAAATGAAAAGATAAAAAGCGGTGAAAAGTATGTAATACGAATGAAAATTCCTAAAAACACAATTATAAAATTCAAAGACGAAGTAAGAGGAGAACTTGAATTTGATTCAAATACTCTTGATGACCATGTTATTTTCAAATCAGATGGTCTTGCTACAGCGCAACTTGCAATACCTCTTGATGATCATGATATGAAGATATCCCAAGTAATAAGAGGGGAGGAATGGCTTCCTAGTACACCAAGACAAGTTCTTTTATTTGATTTTATGGGCTGGGAAAGACCTAAATATGCCCATCTTTCAAATATTCTAAGAGCCGATGGAAGTGGTAAAAAACTCTCTAAAAGAGATGGTGGAGCATTTGTAAGTGATTATATAGAAAAAGGATTTTTACCTGAAGCTACAATTTCATACATACCTATGCTCGGTTGGAATCCTGGAACTCCCCAAGATTTATTCACAATGGATGAATTAATTGAACAGTTCTCACTTGATAAAGTCCAAAAATCAGGATCCGTTTTTGATATTACAAAATTTGAATGGGTAAATGGAAATTTCATAAGAAATTTATCTATTGAAGAATTAACAAATAGATTGATGCCATTTGTAGAAAAACAAGAATTTTATAAACCTATTCCAAAAGAAAAGCTTGAAGAAATAGTAAAAGAACTTCAACCACGTATGAAAACCCTTCTAGAAGGAGCTCAAAATACTAGATGGTACTTTATACTCGAAAATTACGAATCAAATTTATTCCTTCATGAAAAAATGAATGTAGACAAAGAAAAAGCTAAGAAATCTTTAGAAATTAGTTTAAATACATTAAATCAGACCGAAAACTGGGATCTTGAAACCATAAAAGCCAATTTGTCTGAGGAGATTACAAAAAATTCACTTAAAAACGGAGAGCTTCTTTGGCCTCTTCGTGTAGCACTTACTGGTCTTCCATTTAGTCCTGGAGCTTATGAAATCGCAAATATACTCGGAAAAGAAGAAACTATAAAAAGAATAGAGATTGGACTTAAAAAATTAGTTTAAAATAAGATGGATTGAAAAATATTTTTATTATGAACGATTTACCCGATACTCAAGCGAAATGTTAGCCAAGGGTTTGAGGGCTTTAGTGAATACAAAAATATTTCTCAATTTAATTTCTACTTATTTTTATTCTCCTTAAAAAGTTCAGTAAATCCTCCAGAAAAAGATTTAAATTTATCATTAAACTTTTTAAGTTCATCTTTAGATATAGGCATAACTTTATTCATCTTAGATTGTTTTTTATCAGAATTATCAACTTCATTATTACTCACAAAAGAAATTCCTTGATAACTTGATGTGATAGAAGCTGCAATAGTCGAAGATCTTTTGCAATTCGCACAATCAAGTTCTATATAAAGTTCACCATCTAAAAGATCTGATATAAAAAAATCTCTCAATCTAAATTTCTTTTTACAATGTGGACATGGAATATGATGTCTTATAGATCTTATTATCTTCTCCAAAATTACGTATAACATATCTTATTTATAAATTAAGTTGTACCTTATTATAATATTCTCATTTTCAAGAACAATACAATTTATTACTACACATCTACACCATCTCTAATAATTGTTTTTGAAGCTTTAATAAACCCGTCGAATAATGGATGAGGTCTCATCGGACGTGACTTAAATTCAGGATGGAATTGACATCCAACAAACCATGGATGATCCTTAAGTTCAACTATTTCAACAAGATTTTCTTGATCATTTACACCAGATATCATAAGTCCATTTGATTCAATATCATTTCGATAATCATTATTGAACTCATATCTATGCCTATGTCTTTCACTTATGACCTCATTTCCGTACGCTTCAAATGTCTTTGTTCCTTTTATAAGGCGACAATCATAAGCACCAAGTCTCATAGTTCCTCCGTACTTCTTATTTTCAACATTTGAAGCTTGTCTTTCATTTATATGAATCACTGGATTTTTTGTATTTGGATTTACTTCCAAAGTATGAGCATCTTCTTTCCCGAGTACATTTCGAACAAACTCTATACAAGCAAGTTGCATACCATAACATAATCCAAGATAAGGTATTTTATTTTCTCTCGCATATTTAATGGCCATAATAATACCTTCTATACCCCTTGTTCCAAAACCACCCGGAACTATTACACCGTGATATTCTTCAAGTTCTTTAAGTTTAGAGGGATCTTTTTCAAATTCCTCACTATCTATCCAATACATTTTTACACGAACATCATTATTGAAAGCTGCATGTTTTATCGACTCAATAACAGATATATAAGAATCTGCAAGAACAAAATTACCTGTACCAAAATATTTTCCAACTACAGCTATTTTAAGTTTTTTGGTCGAACTTTTTATTTTATTCACTATATCTGTCCAAGTAGATAAATTTGATTCTTTTGGCTCAACTAAAAGTCTTTTTAAAATCTTGTTTCCTAAATCCTGTCTTTCAAAATTGAGTGGAACATCATATATAGATTCAGTGTCTGGAGCACTAATACAATTTTCAGGCCTTACCCCACAAAGTATAGAAAGTTTTGCTTTTCTTGGTTCATCAAGTTCATATTGACCTCTTGCTATAATAAAATCCGCAAGTATTCCAGCACTATTTAATTGTCTTGAAGCTGTTTGTGTTGGTTTTGTTTTCATTTCACCAAGATGAGATGGTACAGGAAGATAACTAACCAATATAAAACATACATCCTCAGGATTCGCCATTTTCATTTCACGAGCAGCTTCCAAAAATAATATATTTTGATATTCACCAACTGTTCCACCAACCTCTATAATAGTAAAATCTGCATCATTCATCTCTGAAGCATTTTTTATTCTCCTTATAACTTCTTCAGGAATATGAGGAACAACTTCCACACATTTACCTTTATATTCTAAATTTCTCTCTTTTTCTATAACACTCAAATAAACACGACCTGTCGTCATGTAATTTGCAGAAGTTATTTCAGTATCAAGAAATCTTTCATAATTTCCCATATCCTGATCCGTTTCATCACCATCATTTGTCACAAAAACTTCTCCATGCTCAGTTGGATTCATAGTTCCTGCATCCACATTCACATATGGATCAATCTTTATAGCAGTAACTTTAAATCCCTTCGACTTCAAAATAGCACCGATAGAAGCCGAACTTACACCTTTACCAACACCACTTAGCACCCCCCCAACAACGAATATAAATTTTCTCATAAAAAATATCATTAGAAAAAAAAGAATCCTAGATTCCTATAAACCTAATGATTTTCTGGTAACGATCTTAATATAAAAAAAATCGCTTGCAAGTATTTTTAAACGTAAAAAGTTGACAGAATAATTCTAAATCAATCAATTCCTTCAAAAATATCTGATGGTTCCAAGTCAAACTTCCAATCATGAATTTCTTTATTTGTATTATAATATTGTTTTAAAATATTTTTCTTAACTCCTTTTATAAGAATAAGAAAAGTATATTTTCCATGATAAAATTCCCTATAAGGAACAGGAGTATAAACATCTTTAAATCCAAATTGACGAAGAGAAGAAAAGACTTGTTCTTGTTTCTTTAAACCAACTTCTTTATTCTTCTCTCTCAAAGAAAGTAATACAAAATTTCCAAATGGGGGATATCCAAATTTTTTTCTCTCAGAAATTTCGTACTCTAAAAATTTTTCATAATTTTCTTCTTTTATAAATTTAAGAAATATATTATCTGGATTAAATGTTTGAAAAATAATGCTTTTTTCCTGACCACGTCTACCAGCACGACCCGAAACCTGAATAAGTGTATTAATAGATTTTTCTACAGATCTGAAGCCTGGCATTGAAAACATCTGATCAAAATTTAAAACCACAACCAAAGAAAGATTTGAAAAATCATGACCTTTTGAAACCATACTCGTTCCTATATAAATTGTAGGTTCAGAATCAGACTTAAAATCAGTCTCAATTTCATTTGAAGTAGTAGAATCAAACCTAATTATTTTATAACCTTCAAAAATCTTTTTCATATCGTCTTCAAGTTTTTCTGTTCCAATACCTTGAAAATCATATATTTCATGCCCACAAGTTTCACAAGGTTTCAAAGATCTTGTTATCTTGCAAAAAGAACATTCACAAATATTACTATTTTTAAAAAATGTCATAGGAAAATTACACGAAGGACAAACCACTTTATTTCCACAATTTTCACAAATAACTTTCCTGAAAGAAGCTTTTCTATTATGGAAAATCAAAACACTCTCACCATTTTTCAAAGTATTTTCCATGCTATCTATCATTTCTTGAGTATAAAAAGTACTTCCTTGTGTTATAAAAGGAAGATCCGCTCTCGGATATCTATTTAAGTCTATTATTTTGATATTCATAACTTACAGTTTACTATAAAAAATTATAAAGAATATTTAAAAATCTGGCTATATTGATTTGAACAATTTGTGCGATACGAGTCGTACATGCTAGACTCGGGTTTGAACACTTAGTGAAAATCAATATAGCCTGAAGCCTGATATAAAATTACACCAAATTATTTCGTTACAACATATAACACCTTTACGCAAGTCGCATTAGCTGAAATTTCATGTAAGAATAAGTTATAATGATTTGTTAAAGTTTATTTCTTTTTAAAACATTTGACATCTTATATCTAGCACTCTAAACTAAAGACTGCCAAAGTAACCCTTCAAACATATGAGTATAGCAGACAATTCAAACGGATCTCCATTTGAGAAATTCTCACCTGAAGCAAAAAAAGCTCTATTTATAGCAGAAGAAGAAGCTAAAAAAGACGGTACAAATTATATAAGTACAGAACATATATTACTTGGTATTTTGCAATCTGATAAATCTTTTGGAAATAGTATACTTGGCCATTTTGGTATAACAACAGAAACAACTAGAGCAGTTATGTCGAGAGTTCAAGATGGAAGAAGAAGAGTAAGAACAAGAAAAGAAATAGAACTTTCAACTTATGCAAAACAAGTGGTAGAAATAGCATATTCACTCGCTCATAAATACGGACATTCAAATGTAGGAACAGAACATCTTTTGCTTGCATTAGTATCACAAAAAGATACTGGAGCTATAACAATTTTAGAAAAATTAAATGTAATGCCTAAAAAAATAAAAGCTAAAGTTCAAGAATTATTTTCTCAAAAACTAGGAACCCAAGTAAGTGATGAAGATACTGAAATTAATGACAAAAATATAGTAAATGCCAATTCAGAACAAATGAAAGATCTTCTTCAACCATTTGAAAAATTCTTATCGAGTGTTATGGGAGAGGCTGTAATGAGAGAACAATTAAAAGATCAAGAAAAGAAAAGACAACAAGTACAATCAAAAACACCAGCTCTCGATTTCTTTACGACCGATCTTGTAAAAGAAGCAAAAGAAGAAAAACTTGAACCAATAATAGGGAGAGAACCTGAAATAGAAAGAACCATAAGTATCCTAGCTCGTAAAACCAAAAATAATCCTATTTTGATAGGAGAACCTGGAGTTGGTAAAACTGCTATTGCGGAAGGTCTAGCTCAAAGAATAGCAAACGGAAATGTGCCAGGAAATTTATACAATAAAAGAATTTTGTCTCTCGACATGACAACACTTGTTGCGGGTACAAAATATAGAGGAGAATTCGAAGGAAGACTTAAACAAATCATAGATGAAGCATCAAGTGAAGATTCCAACGTTATTTTATTTGTAGATGAAATACACACAATAATTGGTGCCGGAAGTGCAGAAGGAAGTTTAGATGCCGCAAATATACTGAAACCAGCTCTTTCAAGAGGAAAAATTCAAGTCATAGGAGCAACCACAATAAAAGAATATAGAAAACATATAGAATCAGACAGTGCTTTCGAAAGAAGATTCCAACAAGTAATAGTAGATGAACCTAGTGCAGAAATTACTTTAGAACTTTTAAAAGGAATTAGATACAGATATGAGGATTTCCACAATGTTAAAATCCCAGATGAAACTCTAGAAGCAGCTGTAAAACTTTCAAAAAGATACATTCAAGACAGATTCCTTCCAGATAAAGCAATCGATCTAATGGACGAAGCATCTGCACTACATAGTATAAAAAGAGATAACGCACCTATAAAAGAACTTACAAAAATGAAATCAAAATATGAAACTCTCGCAAATAAAAGAGATAATGCTGTTGCAGTACAAGATTTTGAAGAAGCAGCGAAAATAAAAGGAGAACTTGATACATTGACTGAAAAAATGGAACTTCTTAAAAAACAATCTAATCTTCCAAGATCACTTAGAAGCTCTATAGTTCCAGAAAACGTTGCAGAAGTTATATCAAAAGCTACAGGCATTCCTTTACAAAAACTTATATCCGAAGAATTAAGTACACTAAAAGATTTAGAATCAACTCTTAAAAAACATATCATAGGACAAGACGAAGCTATTTCTGAAGTTTCAAAAGCTATTAAAAGATCAAGAACTGGAATATCCAGTGCTGATAGACCTATAGGATCATTTTTATTTCTTGGACCTACAGGAGTTGGTAAAACAGAACTTGTTAAACAACTTGCTAAAGAAGTATTCAATGACAAAAATGCCCTTATCCGAGTTGATATGAGTGAATTTATGGAAAAACACAATGTATCAAGACTTATAGGTGCAACCGCAGGTTATGTTGGCTACGAAGAAGGAGGTCAACTTACAGAACAAATCAGAAGAAAACCTTATTCTATAGTACTTTTCGATGAAGTCGAAAAAGCTCATCCTGAAGCACTAAACATACTATTACAAGTACTAGAAGAAGGAGAACTAACTGACGGAAAAGGAAGAAAAGTAAATTTTAGAAATACAATTGTTGTAATGACTTCAAATATTGGAGCAGATAAATTTACTAAAAAAGCTGCTCAAATAGGTTTCGATACTACTGAATCAGCATTAGAAAAAGATTTAAAAGATTTCGAAGTTATTAAAAATCAAGTCCTTGAAGAACTTAAAAAAAGATTCAAACCAGAACTTTTAAATAGAATAGATAAAACTATAGTATTTAAAGCACTTACAAGAGAACATCTCGAAGAGATAGTAAAACTTGAAATAGCTAAACTCAGTGAAAGATTAAAACAAAATAAACTTAGCATTAAAGCATCCAAAAAAGCTTTAACATATCTTGCCGAAAAGTCATACCAACCTGAGTTTGGAGCTCGTCCAATAAGACGAACTATCCAAGAACTTGTTGAAGATGCTATTGCAGATATGATAGTTCATGAAAAAATAAAAGAAGGTAGTGAAGCTAAAATTGATGTAAGCAAAGAGGGGATAGTAGTGAAAGTGTAAACAAAAAGTATAAAACTGTTAATCTAAATTTCAAGTGGAAGCCCTTTCACCCAGGAGTTCGTTATGTATGAATGAGGATGATTAATTCCATGAGCTAAAGGAGCTCGAATCCTTGACCATTCAAAAGCCTAGGTAATAATATTTACGCCTAGACTTTAATAATTCTAAAGCTTAGTCTGTTTTCTTTTTTCTTTCTTATAACAAAGAAGTCTATCATCTTGTTGTAATTCAATTTTACCACGATATTTAATACCACCTTCATAACCTTCTTTCACTTCATTTACATTTTGTTTATTCTGCTGAAGAGAAACTATTTGACCTTCTCCAACTATACTTCCTGCTCTTTCTATACGTATTAAAGCATTATTTTCAAGTTTCCCTTTTTTGACATGAAGACCAATAATCGAATCTTTTCCTTTTTTGGTAAAAAACACAGCAAGTACCAAAGCTTCACCGAGATTTGTTTCTACTATTTCAGGATCAAGTATACCAAGCAATATACCTTCTAAATCTTCTACTATTTTATAAATAATACTATAATGCCTTATTTCTACATTTTCTCTTCTTGCAATATCATCAACTTGAGTTGAGTTTCCAACATGAAATCCAATAATAATAGCTCCTGATGCAGATGCCATAAGTACATCCGTAGGTGTTACATCACCAACTCCAGAAAAAATGATTTTAACTGCGACTTTATCAGATTTTATTTTCATGATAGTTCCACGAACAGCTTCAAGACTTCCTTTGGTGTCAACTTTAAGTACAAGTTTAAGAGTTTTAAGTTCACCTGATTGAATCTTACTCATCATAGTTGCAAGATCCATTCCGAGACCTTGTCTAAATTTTTCTGATTGTCTCAAAACTTTAACCTCTGTTGCTCTTTTTCTTGCTTCTCTTTCATCAGGGAAAACTTGCAATATATCTCCTACAACAGGTACTTCATTTATACCAGAAAGTCTCACAGGCATCGATGGAGGAGCTATTTTAACATTTTTCCCAAGAAAATCTTTCATTGTCTTAACCTTACCAAAAGTCTCTCCTATAACAAAAGAATCCGATATATTCAAAGTTCCGGTATTTACAAGTATAGTAGCAGTAGGTCCAAGATCCTGATCGAGTACACTTTCTATAACAGTACCAACTGCCGGACGAAGAGGGTCTGCTTTAAGATTCATATCTTCAGAAACTAAAATAATAGTATCTATAAGATCTGATATTCCTTTACCTGTAAGGGCAGACACAGGAATCATAGGTATAGTACCACCCCAATCAAGAGGAACTAGATCATAAGAACCAAGATCTCCCTTTACTCTATCTATATTAGCAGTTTCTTTATCTATTTTATTTATAGCAACTATCATTTTAACACCCGATTCTTTTATATGGGCTATTGCTTCTTCTGTCTGAGGTTTCACACCATCATCAGCAGCTACTACAAGTATAGCTATATCAGTAACTTTAGCACCTCTTGCTCTCATAGCGGCAAAAGCTTCATGACCTGGTGTATCAAGAAAAGTTATTATTTTACCTTCAATATCGGTTTGATAAGCTCCTATATGTTGAGTAATACCTCCCGACTCACCTGAAGCAATCTGAGTTTTTCTTATATAATCCAAAATACTTGTTTTACCATGATCTACGTGGCCCATAATAGTAACTATAGGCGCTCTATATTCATTCGAAGGAGAATTTTTATCTTCCAAAAGAAGTGCTTCAAGGTTACCTTTCATAAGATCAGCACTCGAAATCTTTGTTTCCTCTTTTTTAAGTTCTTTTCCGAATTCAGAAGCAACTATAGAAGCTGTTTCAAAGTCTATTTTATGATTTATGGTAACAAATATTTTATTTTTAAGTAAAATAGCAATAAGTTTAGAAGGAGGGACAACAAGTTTTTCCGAAAGTTCTTTAATAGATATTGTTTCCGGAATAACTATCATATTTCCCATAGCTACTCTTTTTTCCATCATTTCTTTTTCTTTATCTTTTTCTTTTCTAATCCTTTCTTGTTCTTGCTTTGCAAGTCTTTTTTGAGCATCCTGTCTTGATTCTTTTTTTACTCTCGACATTCTAATATTTTGAATCTCTTCATCTTCAGCTTTTCTCATTATTCTTTCTTCCTCAACAGTACCAAAATTTTCTATTTCAACTACTTCCTCATGAGTTTCATCTTCTTCAATTATAATCTCAGGTAAAGCTTTAGACTTACCTTGTATATTTTCTTTTTCTTTAGCAAGAACCGACTCTTCAGTAACAACATCTTCACCAATATAATCTTTTACTTTTTTTGCAAATCCATCAACTATCTCTTTTGCATTAGGGGAAACAGGCAAATCCAAATCTTTTATAACCTGTCTAAGCTCTTTCTCACTAAGTCCTAAACTATTTGCAAGTTCTATAATAAGCATTTTATAATTTTAATTGCGTTAAGAAGATACAGGAAAAGTTTTTATGAGACAATAGAATAAGACTTATTCATAAATAAGAAATCTAAATAATATTTTTTAAAATAATAGTGTAGAAAATAAGTTTCCAAGACTTTACTTATTACAACTTTAAATATAAAGTAAAATATACTTCGTATAACAAAATGTCTGACATTGCAATCAAACAACCTCATAGTCTGGAAGCCGAAAGGGGAGTTGTAGGCGCTCTTCTCATCGATAAAGATTCTTATATACAAATAGGGGATTTACTCGTTTCAGATGATTTTTATGATTCAAGAAATGGATTTATATGGTCAGCATGCAAAACACTACATGACAAACATGTACCAATCGATCTAGTTACTGTATCAAATGAACTTAAAAACGAAGGAAAACTTGATGCTGTAGGAGGAGAAATTACCCTTATGGACATTGCTTCAAACACCCCTTCATCAGGTCACATATTTTATTATGCAAATATAGTAAAAGAAAAATCAACTCTTAGAAAACTCTTAAAAGCAGGACGAAACATAAGTGTTCTTGCAAACGAAGAAAGTGAAGAAATGAATAATATTTTAGAAAAATCTGAACAAGAAATCTTCAAAGTAACTCAAACTTTCATAAAAAATAAATTGGTTCACATAAAAGATATTTTAAATGAAAGATATGAAGAATTTGCAAGATTACATAACTTG
>CAZOKC010000019.1:274-11642 GCA_964580335.1 uncultured Candidatus Peribacteria bacterium | reverse complement strand
TGAGTAGTTGAAGGTATAATACTAGGATTGCTTAGATTGGGATTAGCATGAGTAGTTGAAGGTATAATACTAGGATTGCTTAGATTGGGATTAGCATGAGTAGTTGAAGGTATAATACTAGGATTGCTTAGATTGGGATTAGCATGAGTAGTTGAAGGTATAATACTAGGATTGCTTAGATTGGGATTAGCATGAGTAGATCCTTGAGTAATATTTGGATTGTCTAGATCTTGTTTTGCGAATGATGTTTCACCAATATTTCTGCCAAAATTTTCTGTATTTCTTCTATTTTTTACATAACTCCCACCTAAATTTGCACCTGTTCCTTGGCCACTATCATTTGGCCTTACAATTCCTTGACCTTGTGTAGCATTTTTTTTCTTTCTTTCACCTTCGTAAGAATTTCTTCCTGTTCCCGAAAGTCCTCGTCTATTTTGCCATTTTACTTCCTGGCGGTTCGTATAAGCTTCAGAAATTAATGATGAATTAGGATTTATCGATTCAAAAACTCTTCTTCGAACATCATCTATTTGATTACCAAGCCATCTATTTACTTGAGTCTCTGAGTTTCTTTCATTGAGAGTTTGTCTATTTACTCCAGTTTCTTCACTAAACCTCCCTTCTGTATCACCTCGTTTATTATATAAATGTGAACCTCTTGGCATATTTTTTAAAAAATTCTTATTATTATACATTACTTTAGATTGTTTTATCAAATTTGAATTTTTATTTTATATTGATATTATTTTGATACATTCCACTAGGATCATCTTTATTTTTATTGAGATCATTTAAAGATGCAATTAATTGATGTAGTGAACGACTTTCGGCTAGACAGATTTCGATAGAATAATTTGTTCCGGATTTTATTACACTTTCTTGCTGAGTTTCGTTTGATTTACCAAGTTGAAGACTTATTTCTAGTTTATCTAATTCTGTTTTCCAACTTGAAAATCTAAGAGCATTTTTTAGCAATTCTAATTGATGAGTTATCGCATCTATATTGTCATCCAATATTTTGCCTTTGAATGATGTTACTTTATCTTTTGATCCAAGTAGGTTACCAATTTGTTCCAAGACTTCTTGATATTTTTTTACTTTATCTTCTTTTATTTTTTCAGTTGCTTTTTTATCATCATCTTCTTTCTTCCTTTTTATCTCATCAGATTTATACTTATCAGCTTTCTCTTTCCTTTTGGTTTCATATTTTTCTAATTCCTTTTTTATTTCAGTTTCAAATGAATTTATAGTATCTCTATTTGTGATCGATATAGAGATATTTATTTCTTTTTCAGTTTCAATGCTAGTTGTTTTATGTTCACTTGCATTTAGTAATGATAATTTGATATGTTTTATTTTTATCAATTCTGGAAATTGTGATTTGCAATTTTTTACTGCTTGTAAAACTGCTTTCATTACTCCTATCATTTTTGCTAGGTCTTTATATTCTGGTTTGAAAGATAAGCTTATATTTTCATCTTCAAATTCACCAATTAATTTATAATAATAACTATCCAAAGATTCCTTCAAATGATTTACTACAAAGTTTATAAAATCATCAGCAGAATTTATACTTGTGCTCATTAAGTGAAAAATGCCATCATCATCTGGATTTTTACCACTATAGGAGGTTGTATGTAATTGAATTTTTATATTTGTATCATATCCCGATAATTTCAAACAATCTAGTGCGTATCTTATATATCCGAGTTTAGAATAAATATCTTCCGTAGGATGTTCTTTTGATTGCAGTAATACAAAATTAGGGTGGTTTTTATATATTAGTTGATATTCATTATCGGGGTTTATGCAAATATCTTTTATTGATGATCTTACACAATTTGTTAATTCATTTATTTCATGATTGTTTATAGGTAACATTCTTGAAATATCAGGTAATGATTCTTTTGGCATATTTTTTATTTTTTTTTTGTCATTATACATTAAATTTGGGTAATTAATCAAATCATTTAAAAAAACAATATATTACCGTGGCATCTTATATTTAGATATATTATATTAATATGTCAATTTGTAATTATATAAATTTCAATGGATATTTCCCTTAAAGTTTGAGTTTTTGCATTAGGTTTGTGTTATAATAATAAGATAATTTATTTATATGAATAGGCTTGGTACAGACTATGGTCAAAATGCACAAGAATTGAATCAAAATATTCGAATGCAGACAAATAGACGTCAAAGAGAAGATCTTCATGTTGTTATGAATGAACATACAGAAGGTACAGCCGATCAATGGAGTGATGTGGCTTTGCCTGAACTTTCACATTTAAGTCAAGAAGCCCAAGGAAGAATAAGAACACCTGAGCAATTGCAAGAAGTTGTGCATTCAAAGATAAATTCTCTTTTACGTGGTAAGCTTCACTATCTTCAAAATGAAAATGCAGAAAAAAGTCATACATCAGTAAGAGGTTTTTTTAGTGGTTTGAAACTTGGTTGGGATAGAGGAATGGAGTATATGTCAGACTTTAGTGGAGGTCTTATATCAAGTCAATTAAGGCATGGAGGATTTATAGGTGGAGTAAATGTAGGTGCTGTATTAAATGCTCTTACACCTCATGAGAAAGTTATGGCAATGGGAACATACACTATGGATATAATTGTAGATAGTCCATATACTCCAAATGGTAGTACAAATTGGAGACCTACTATAGATTTCCAAAATATAGATGCTTATTCTGTAAGATCTATAGACGAAATAGAACAAGGTCTTATAAATGGAGATGTTGAAGAGCTTGGTAATATGCCAGAATTTTTAAATGGATTTAGTTGGGTTATGCAGGATGGAAGAAATTTAAGCAGGTTTCCATATACAGATGCAGCTGGGCAAGTTCATCCTCCAGAACCAAGAGCTCTTCGTGAAAAACTTTTAAATCAGCTTTTTAGAACTCCACAATGGAGAATGTATAGGGCTCTTAAAGAATCAATATCTGAAGCTAAATATCAAGTAATAGATAAAAATAAAATGTATGACCAGGGATATATTAGAAATCCTGAAAGGCATCTGACTCCCGGTGAAATAGATTTTTTTGCGGGAGAACTTGTAGATACACAAAGTAATAGTATTAGTGGAAATAGGTTCATAACAGAGATATTTAATAATTTAACTACAACAGGTAATTTGGCAAGAGTGCTTGGGATATTACCTCCAACTCGTATTCCAACAGACATTACAAGTTTAACTCCAAATCAATTACAATTAATATTATGGCCGAATGATCCTGCCTTTGATGATTGGAAAAGAAGAGCTTTAAATCTCGATCCTAATTCAGGATTTCCTGTACTCTGGACGGATCTCTCTCAAGAAGATCAAAATATGGTGATGAAAAATATTCAAATGGGTCATGAATATATGAGAATGACAGAAGAACAAAGAAGAAATTTATTTGGAAATCCAGTTCCTAATTTTATAGATCTTACTTATGCTCAATTGAATACACTTGAAAATTATATAAATAGATATAAACAAAATTGGGTAGATCTAAATATAGTAAACCAAGGACTTGATCTTGAACATAGGCTTGTTTGGACTTTTCCTGATGGACAACTGGCTTTAGCTTCAAATCCTGGAAATAATATAAGTTATGCGGATCTTAATCAGTTTCAGCAAAGTAGACTTAAAGATTACGTAAGAACTCGTGTAAATGGAGGAAGTGATCTTAGGGCTATAGAAAATGCATATCTTATAACACCAGCACCTATAATTAATAATATAATAGGGAATCCTCCAGGTGCTACTCCACCTGCCTTTAATAACTTAAATCGAGACCAACTAGCCGCCGTGCTTAGAGTTATTGGTTGTGATATTGGTGACTTTTCTATTTCTTTAGAAGGAGGTGGACCGGAGATATTTCAAGATGGAAGAAATGAAGTATTTAATGCAATGACAAGTGTAGTTGCTTTAGAATACAGAAATGTTGAAAGTGATGAAATGAGTGTTTTACAAAAACAGATCGCTCTTCATCCAGAATATTTTAGAATGGCAGTAGCCGATATAGGAGAAATTTCAAACAATGAAGGTGAAGTAAAAGCTGAAGAATTTTTAAATATTGATACTGAACTTGAAAAATTATTTGGTACACAAGTCAGGATAATTAGAAATAATGGAGGTACTAATCAGACGTTTAAAGATTTTGCAAGAACAACAAATATATCCAGGTTGGATAGAGGTGCTTTAAATGACTTTGATGTATTTATAGATCCAGCTGTACGTACTGCAACAGGTTTAAATCAATCTGCAATAACGGAAGGAAGTATAGGTAGATTGAATTCAAGAATAACGGGATTATCTGCTCCAGGAATTATTCGTAATGGAGCAGAAGCCATAGTTAAATTAGAAGAACAAGTTTCGAACAAGATTAGTGAATTTGAAAAAATTAGGGACAATTTTGATAATACAAAGAGGATTTTAAATCAAACAAGAAGTGGAAGGAGGTTTGGAAATGTAAATGTTGTGACAGGTAAAAATCTCCACCCACGTGAAGTTCTATTTTATATGAAGCGAGCTCAACTTCGGGCTGAACAAACTGGAAATCAAGTGAATAATACTCAAATAGATTTAATGGCAAATATGGAAGTTGAACTTGATATGGCAAGGTTTAGGTCAAGTATTAGACATCAAAAGCAAGTAGTTCATACAGAACTTGATACGGGACTTTCAAGATCTTTGAGATCACTTATTACTCCGGCAAAGATAGGTCTTGCTGTAATATCTATGCATCCATTTTTTGCTATACCAAATTGGCTTACATCTGAAGGTAAAGATTATAGAGAGAAAGGTAAAAATTGGTGGTCGAGTGTTAAAGCAAGGTTTAGAAGATCTATAGATATAAATAATACAAATATTTTTCTATATGAGAATGATTGCAACGGTACATGGCAAAATGTAAGTGAGATATTTGGATTTCCTAAGGAGATAAGTTTAAAATCTACAATGTCAGATTTTGGTAGACTTAGGACAATGAGTCCAGGAGCTCTTAGTGATCCTTCAAAACTTGCAAGTACTAGGGGACTGACTTATGAGAAAGCTTATGCTGCCGCAATCTTTTTAGAAAGACTTATGATAAATGGGTCTATACGTGACAATAGTCCGTACCAAATGCAACTTTTGGATAATTTTATAAATAATCTATATATGTACTGTGCACTTGATACAGCAGAAATGTATAGAAAAGGCTACTTAAAATCAGGAGAAAATGTACGAAAAGATGAAACAGGTGCTATTTCAGAAATATATAAAGTCCAACTTGAAAGAGAAGAAAGAGTAAAAGATATGATCCCTATACTTTTAAATAATTCAAGATTTAGAGATAGATATGCGGATATGGATGTGCCAAAGTCAGCAGCAAAAGCTTTTGCAAAAGGAGTTGGGACAAGGACAGGTAATTTCTTACAATTATTTGGTGGAGGTGATGCCAAGCAAGAAGAAACATCAATATTCGATGAAACGGGAGGAGAAACTCTAGGTAATGTTGTTCCTCTAAAACAGGCTGAACCACCCAAAAAAGCTGAAAAATCGGAACCTAAAAAGGAAGAAGGGCAAGATAAAAAAGCTGCTTAATTTATAAATACTTATGACACTTTCAATACAAAAAATATTCGATGATGCGCTAGAGACTTGCGGTATAGATGTAAATTCTATGCCAAGAGAAACTTATTTAAGATGGCAAGAAACATTTGAAGAGACTTTGCTCATGAACATTGAAACTATAATGAATCAGAAATACCCTCAATTTACGGGCAATTTCTTTGAATTTTTTGATATTCTTTCTCTTCCTGAACAACTTGAAGTTGTTACTCTCCTTCAAAATGAGGCAGTTAGACTTTGTGGTGAAATATTTGCTAAATACCAAAAAGACTAATTGTCAACCCAAAACCCCTCCAAATTACACCTACTCAACCAACTCCAAACCAAACAAATACACTCCTATGCTATACTATTTAGATAGGAAATTTTTATGACAAATACAAGATTTAACGGCTCACAAACACATAAAATGCTTTTCTGGAAAGATTCTGGGCAAGCTCATGGTAGTTTGATTTATCTTGCAGGGAGTCCTGAAGTCGCAAGAAATGCTCAAGAATCTATCGAGCACGAAAAAGCTATCGAAGAGTATCAAAAACTTTACGCTAAGTTTGAATTAGGAAGACTTGAAGTAGGAGATTACACTAGGGAGAACTTTAAAAGTACTTCTCCAGATACAAGTGTTCGTGATAAAGGCATAATTGAAACTGTTCTTGTAGATCTTCCTGCAAACCTTACTTATGGTCTTACTTATGCAGGTACTGTAGTTACTAAAGTCTCTTTGGAGCTTGGTGCTATGTCTCTTTATAAGATGGGAGAAGGTTTGGTTCAAGGATTTTATGATGGTCTAGGACTTAAGAGTCCAGGGACATATTTTGATAAATTTTTAAATCTTCTTGAAGATAATTCTAAAACTTCGGAGGATGTATATTTTAGTAAACTTACAACAGAATTTGGGCTTGGGATGACAGCATTGAAAGAATGGGCAGATAATTCTTCAGATGTGAATTTCACTAAAGTTTACGAGAGCATGAGAGAAAAAATGAATGTTCTTTCGAAAGCGATAGTACTAAAGAGAATGCATAGATACGCTATCGCAAATGGTGGTAAAGGTATAGTTTTTGATGGAAAAGATTATAAATTGGATATTGGAGGTAAGAAGACTGAGGTTTTCCCAGAGAAAGATTCTAAAGATCAACCTTATAAGACAAATCTAAATGATTTGGAAGCACTTTCAAATGTAGTAATAAGTACTTTCGGTGAAGAAGGAAATAAGTCTTATGAACAATCAAATACTCTTAAAAACTTTCTTGCTCCGGAAATACAAAGATCAGAATTTGAAGCAAGCGATGTAGCTGAAGCTATATTTTTGCGAACAATCTTTGCGGATGATAAAGGAAAAATGAAAGATACAAGTAAGATCACTATAAATGGTGAAACTTATCCTCTTATGACATGGAGGGCTTTGTGTATTGCTGGGAAAACTGAAATTGATACAGTAATGTCTGCTTTAGCTACACTTGGAGGATTTGATTTAGCAAATGTGGGTGGGGTTAGTAGTATTGATACGTATTTCCATTATTTGAAAAATCAATTTTTAAGAAAATATCTGAAAGGGGATAAAGATGATGATGCAGGAGCTTTCTTGCGTGGGGAATATAGAAAAATAACCGCAGGAAGTTATAACCCAAATGGATCTTTTGAGATAAAAAAAGATGAATTCTGGAAAAAATTTGAAAAATATCCTGAACTTGCATCTTTCTTGAATCTATACCTTGAAGGTACTGCACTAGATGGTGAAAAGAAAGAAGTTTTGGATATGTATGATGAGAGGATGTGGAAACTTGTTGAAACAACAGCTACCACATATAATATTATAAGATTTGAAAAAGATATTTCAAAATATAATAAAACTAGTTTTAAATGATTTTTCAGCAGTACTTTATTCTTCATTATGGCAACCTTCGTCATCTCTTGTAGTTTCATTTCTATACGAAAAATACTTGGATTGGAAAAAAAATAATCCAGGTCAGGACTTAGATTTAAAAGTAGAAACAAAAGTGAAAGAAATGATAGATTTTGGTGTTTATACAAGACTTTATCCTCATTTATCATCTTCTTCTTTACATACTTTACAAGATATCACTGGTGCTAATGGCGATGTAGTAAAAGTATCAAATATATTTAAACCTCATATAGAAAATTTCTGGGAAGCAGGAATTGGTGGTGCTACAAAATTACCTGCAGGTTATGAAGATTACAATTTCCGAATAAATAAATATTGGCAAGACAATAAAGATAACCCAAAAACTATTATAGAACATCTTACCAATTTTTTGGTTCTTGAAGCTCCACATCTTACACCACAAGAAAGGCAACTTCTTGTAAGGAGAGGTTATGATGTTACTAAAGAATATTTAAGGCAAGCTGTTACAAGACAAGGATATACAATAGATCAAAGAGGTTTACTCAATGTTATTCAGGATGATATTTATGATGTTTTTGATTCAAATTTCCCTTGGATGACAGGACGTTTATTTGTTGAGAAAGTACATTCTGCAACAGATCTCGATGACATATTAAAAGCAGAATCAATTGATACAATTGTTGATAGACAGGAATCAATCAATAAACTCTATTTTAACTTACAATTTAGACCTCTTGTCATTGATCAAAATATTTCAAATACAAATCCGAGATCATTGGAGAAGATGCGGTCAAATCAAGTATATAAATTGGAAAATGAATCGTCTTATTCTCTTTGGTTTACAGGTGGTGATATAGAAACTAAAGAAAATATTATTTCATCAGGATTTATCAAAGTAGATTATCCTTCTTATTATACAATAGATGTAGATGGTACTAAAGAATCTGCTGATACTGTATTTAATTTATTAATTGGTAAATCCAATCTTGGAGGTGCTGAACAAAGATATATTGATTGGCAGTCAAGGACCAGCGGAACAAAAATACATAAGAGCTTTAAATAAAGACATATTCGCTAAAAGTCTTATAAGTTTTAAGATAGGTTATACAAGTACAGGTCAGGAAATTTGGTTTTCTCCAAAAAATTTCGATGAATATAAATATTATTTGGAAAGGAATAATAACCATGGTGTAAGAACATATGAAAGTGAAAAAACTTTGGCTCAATATGTTGTAAGTGGGTATAAAAACAAATTAGAGGCATTTAAATTGCAAAGAGACAACACCCCACCTCCACTAGAATTTACAGAATACGATAAACTTGCTTCTGTCCAAAAAGATTTTGGAGCACTTGCCTTGGTACTTGAAAAAGTCGATCAAGTCGAATTATTCAAATATTTAGGAACAGAGTTATCTACAAAGGAAATGGAATATTTAAAAACAATAATTGAAAATGATAACGTAATAGATATCTACGAATACCTTGATCTTTCAAGAAGATTTAAGACAACTCAACCAGATAATCTTGAGTCAGAAATGCATGCACATATCATGAGCAAGCTTGAAAATTTCCTTATCGATAATCCGACAGGAGAACCTTTTCTTGCTCAAAAGATGCTTGTTGGTTCACTTATGAGTCCAGAATTGACTATGGTAAATGGACCATCTATAGATACAGAAGGACTTTTGAGACAAGCACAACTCAATATAGTCCCTCCAGAAATTCAAGGAGGTCTTATGCCTGTGAATACATTGGTTGATTCACTTTTAAGATTTGAAGATTTCACTAAAAATCCTCTTGATTTCTTGACTTACGCAGGTCCATTCCAAGTACTTGCATGTGCTATAGCATTTGTGTACTTACTTATAAAAAATAAAGAACTTGCAGTAAAACTTGGAGTAGCTGGAGCAGCGATCTCTTATCTTACAAAAGGTGAGGTAAGTGGAGTAGTAGAAGCTATGGGACGACTTGCAGGTTGGTCAGCAGAGAAAACAGCAGAAACACTAAAAGGTCCAGAGTTCCAAGCTTGTAAATTTTTCATGTATGATTCAGGAGGAGGAAGTTCAACAAGAAAGGCTCTGGCCGTTGAAAGAGTTTATAAAATGTCTTTCTCTGAATTAAAAGAAAAATGTAAAAAATCACCTGACGGAAGGACTTTTATGTCTATAGAGTCAGATGATGTAGAAACTATTTTCAAAGATAAAAAAGAGCTTACTAGAGTCTTCACAGATCAAAATATTCTACCTCTTTCAGATGGAGAAATAGCAGGAAGTTTGAATGAGATGATAGAAAATGTAGGTAAATATGGTTTCCTAAGAGATCAAGTAGAGAAAGATCCAAGTTTCGCCAAAGATCCTTCCGAATTTATGAAAAGAAGAGGTTCTCTTCTTTCAGAGATGTCAGTAGGAGGTGAAAATTTCTTCCACCGAGGTATAGAGCTTTTGGAGACTGCAAAAAGAGGTGATCCTTCGATATCTCTTGCAGAGACTGTACGAAATTATCACGAAAAAGATCTTATGCCTTGGATAGAAAGAAATCTTACTTCAAAAGGAGTGACTCTTGATACTATACAAAGATATCTTGATAGTTCATATATTTCAAAAGAAGAACCACCATCTTGGAGACAAGAAGGAGCTTTAGCTGAAGTTGTAAAGACAGAAGAAGATGCTAAAACAAATATAGAAACTAATTTTAATCAAACTTTCTTTGAAGGTATTGCAACTAAGTACGGCATAGATGACTTAACAGAACCAAATATACAAAATCTATTCCGCGCGATAATGTTTGTAGAATCACGAGGAAAATTTGATGTAAAAAATCCAGATTCGTCCGCTACAGGTCTTTATCAGTTTACTGAAGAAACATGGAGATCATATTATACACAAGCTTATGATCATTTGAGTAAGAAAGGAGGTCCTTTAGATCTTACTGCATGGCCTAATCCTCAAACTACAAAATCTCATGATTTATTCGCACTTGCAAAAAATCCTGAAATAGCAACAGTCGTGAAATATTATCTTTTGGGATCTTATTTGGAAGGAGGTAAGGATCAAGTAGGTATAGAGGCAAGTTTCCCTCTAAATTTTGGGTTTGGTGAGATAAAGGACGGACTTACCAGAGAAGAATTTTATAAGATTTTTGTAAAACATCATGACGGACAAAATTCAAATCTTGGAAATATAACGAGATATCCTGCTGGAAACGAAATACATTATCCACGTAAGAAAGATAGAGATGGAAAATGGGTAGAGACTCCAACTTCTTTGAAACCACTTTTGGATAAACTTGAAACTTTAGGATATTTGAGAAAGTAGAACCACCAAAACCTGAAAAAGCATTTGTACAAGAATTTACAGCTCTTGGTATCAATAATGTGATAGTTACGAAGGATGTCGATGGTAAAGTGAAAATAGAAATTACAGAACCTAAGATTGATGGTAAATCTATTTTGATATCAGATTATGATGTTGTTCCTGATGCACAAACAAATCCTATAAATTATCTGACACAAGTTTTACAAAATATACCTGATCTTAAAAATATAAAATTCTTCAAAGAAGAGGATAAAGGTTCTAAACTCGTAATTTCAGTTAATCCAATATGGGAAGCTTCTCTTACTACTAAGGGACTTGTATTTAGACAATTTGCTAAAGTTACTTTAGATAGAAATACTTATACTGTCGTAAAAGAATTCACTCAAGATCAAGATATAAAGAATGATACACAACCAAATAGGGCATTTATACTTGATACAAAAGGTAATTCGATAGATGTTTTAAAAAATCCTTCAACTAATGTCTTTGATCAAACTCTTATACAGAAACGAATTGGCGAATTAACTAAATATACAAAACTAGATGTAAATTCAAATAAGGCTCTTCGATATCCTTATCTAA
>CAZOKC010000019.1:0-248 GCA_964580335.1 uncultured Candidatus Peribacteria bacterium | reverse complement strand
GGTATTGAGATAATTCCTGTTAATGATATTGGTACAAAAATAGATAATTTATTTAGTGAAATATCTAGATTACCTGAATACAATACGACACTTATAAATTCTCAAGTTTTAGAAAAAGTTAGAAATTCACTTCCTGCTTTGAGAGATGATATAAAAGACGCAGAGACAAATCCTTCTCAAGCTGAACTTGCACTTTATGCTTACATCGCACTTAAAGTCACTGATGCAGTCAGGTCAAATACATCGTC
>CAZOKC010000018.1:1386-14580 GCA_964580335.1 uncultured Candidatus Peribacteria bacterium | reverse complement strand
CCCCAAAATTAAACTTCGAGAAGATACAAAAGATGAGGTGGATATGTTAAATAAAATTTCCTTTGAAGGTATTGAAGATCGTATGAAACGAAAACCTACGCAAGAAGAAATAGATAGACTCAATTATGAACTTGAGATTATTCACGATAAGGGATTTACTACATATATGCTTCTTTGTAAGCAAATTACTGATTATTTGCATTCAGAAAATATAGCCACAACCACAAGAGGAAGTGCCGCAGGTTCACTTGTTAGTTTTGCTCTTGGAGTGACTCGTGCAAATCCCCTTTTCTTTGATCTTCCCTTTGAAAGATTCTTAAATCCCATGCGACCCAAAGCACCAGATATAGATCTTGATATAGAAGCTCGCCGTCGTGATGATGTTATAAATTGGACAAGACAAACTTTTGGAGAGGAGAATGTTGCTCAGATTATTACATTTGGGACATTGTCTGCAAAAAATGTAATCAAAGATGTTGCTCGTGCTTTCAAAAGACCTTTTTCAGAAACTAATGAAATTACTAAACTTATACCTGTGAAATGGGGGAAAACAGATCTTAAAAGTGCTCTTAAAGATGTTCCTGAACTTAATAAAATGTATACGCAAGATCCTGTTTATAAAAAGATTTTTGATATATCTATAGTGCTTGAGGGTTGTCCTAGACATACTTCTGTACATGCTGCTGGAGTTTTGATTACTCCAAGTCCAATTACAAATTATGTGCCACTTGCTCGTGATGCAAGATCAAATATGCCGGTGACGCAATACAATATGGTAATGCTTGAGGAACAAGGTCTTATGAAAATGGATTATTTGGGACTTAGAAATCTTGGTATAATCACAGATTGTATAGATGCTATTAGGGCAAGAAGAAATATAAAAGTAGATATTGAAAATATACCTCTTGACGATAAAAAAACCTTTGAACTTTTAGGAAGTGGAAATACATTTGGTCTTTTTCAACTTGAATCTTCAGGTATGACTAGATATTTGAAAGAACTAAAACCTACAAGTATTTTTGATATTCAAGCTATGATTGCTTTATATAGACCGGGTCCTCTTGAAAATATCCCTGAATACGTTGCTCGAAAAAATGGTAAAAAACCTGTTACATATCTTCATCCTGATCTTAAACCGATTTTGGAAAGAACATATGGAGTGCTTGTATATCAGGATGATGTACTTCTTATGGCGATAAAAATGGCAGGGTATACTTGGCTTGATGCTGATAAATTTAGAAAAGGAATGGGTAAGAAAGTAGCCGAAGTTATTCAAGCTGAACGTGATAAATTTATAAATGGATGTACATCTAATGGTTATACAGCAAGTCTTGCTGAGAAACTTTTTGATCTAGTTGGGCCTTTTGCAGGATATGGTTTCAATAAAGCTCATGCTGCAGCTTATTCGCTCATTTGTTATCAAACAGCTTATCTTAAAGCAAATTTTACTATCGAATACATGGCGGCTCTTCTTCAAGCTGAAGCTGAAGATATAGAAAAAACGACTTTAAATATTATGGAGTGTGAGAACATGGGAGTAAATATTTTACCTCCAAATATAAATGAAAGTTTCACTAATTTTACTGCGCTTGATGATAAAACTATAAGGTTTGGTTTATGTGCTATAAAAGGGCTTGGAAGTGATTCTGTCAAAGTAATTATCAAAGAAAGAAAAACAAATGGAAATTTCAAAGATATTATAGATTTTCTTCGTAGAGTTCCTGGAAATGTTATAAATAAAAAATCGATGGAATCACTTATTTATAGTGGAGCCTTGGATGAATTTGGATCGAGAAATAAATTTATACAAAATTTAGATACTTTGCTTAGTTTTTCAAAAGCTTGTCAGACAGAAGCAATCCAGGGACAAAGCAGTTTATTTGATTCTTCTGATAGTTTGGAAACTCCGTCACTTGAACTTAAAGAGGCGAAGGAAGAAAGTTTTTTGGATAAACTTTTTTATGAAAAAAATACACTTGGACTTTATATTTCGGGACATCCATTAGATGGACTCAAAAATTATTTAAGGAAGAAAGGGACTTTATTTGAGAAACTTACACGCAAGATGGCGGGTCAAAATATTACTATGACAGGTATGATAAGAGAACTTCGTCGTATAAATACTAAAAATGGTGATATGATGGCGAGTTTCAAAATGGAAGATCCAACTGGTGAAATTTCATGCCTTATTTTCTCAAAAGCTTATGAGGCTTATGCCGATAAACTTGAAGATGCTAAAATTTGTGTAGCGACAGGAACTTTGCAATATAGGCAAGCCGAGGAAGGTTATACATTGATTGTTCGTGAACTTAGTTCTATAACACTTGAAGATGCACATAGATCTGCAAAAGAAAACGGACTTTATAGTGATACATGGAAAGTAAAAGAAATAAGAAAACAAATGTTACAGGAAAAAGAAGATATAGAGTTAGAAGTAGAGAGTGAATCTAACTTTAAACCTGATTCTAATCTTGGTTCTGAAATCGTCGTTGAAGATACTGAAAATTTAGTTGAAATACCTTCGAAAGATCAAGTATCAAATGAATTTTTTGAGCTTTCAAAACAAAATATGGAATATATTTTAGTGCTTCCTGTAGATGTTTCGAAGGATAAAATTCTGAAAGTTAAAGAAATTCTTGATGATCAAAAAGATGGAGATTATTCTTTTACTATAAAGATAAATACGACATCTATGCCTTACAAAAGAAAGATTTCTTTGGATGAATATTTTGAAGATGATTTATATTCAATTTTTTCTTAAATATGAAAATTGTTTTTTTTGGTACAAACTATGTTTCAAATGCTGTTTTCAAAAAACTAAAGCAAGAAAGTATTCATGAGATTGTTGCGGTCGTTACACAAGAGGTAAACGAAAAAGATCTTAAAAAATCAAGAATCAATCACGAATTATTTGCTGATATTTTAGAAAAAAACACTTTTCCAAAAGACAAGGTATTTACTCCAAAAAAAGCCTCAGATCCTGAATTTATAAAGACTTTGAAATCTCTTGAACCAGATCTTTTTGTAGTGATTTCTTATGGGCAAATCTTAAAAAAAGAACTTTTAGATGTTCCAAAATATGGAATTATAAATATACATTATTCGAAACTTCCTCACTTGCGAGGAGCAAGTCCGGTACAGTGGGCAATATTAAATGGTGAAAAAGAGACAGGTATAAGTTTTATAAAAATGACTCAAGGTCTTGATGATGGGCCTATTCTTTTTTCAAAAGATTATAAAATAGATCCAAATTGGAATAGTAAAGATGCATTATCTTTTTTGGCAGAAGAAAGTGCCGTAGAGTTTAATAATTTTCTAAATAATATAAAAACAGGTGAAGATCTTTTGAAAGTTTATGAAAATTCACCTTCTCAAGATCATGATAAAGCTACTTTTTGCTACATTATAAAAAAAGAAATGGGAGAAATAGATTTTAGGAATGACGACGATATTGTCATAATGAGAAAAAATAAAGCATTTTTTACCTGGCCGGGAACTTATTTTAAGTATCAGGGTTCTTTACCTAAAATAAAACAAGGTTCGATAGTGAAACTTGTAGATTTGGAGGGTGTATCCGTGATTTCTTCAAATACTGGCCCAGGAGAGTTTTTTTCTCAAAATGGCGAGCTTTATATCCAAACCACAAAAAATCCTCTTCTTATAAAAAGAATACAACTTGAAGGCAAAAATATTATAACAGGACAAGATTTTGTCAGGGGTTATATGAGTTAAATTTTATGAATCTGAAGAAATTGGTGTATTTTTATAAGTGTTATTATTAAAATATTTATTCATGTTACGTAATTTATCATTTTTAAGTTATCTAACTCTTGTTATTTCGTCTTTCCTTATTTTGTATTTTTCTTTTTCTATAAGATTTGATACACAAAAACTTCATATAATGTCGCCTGATATAAATATAACCGAGAATTTAGCCACCACTTTAAATTCTAGGGGGTTTGATATGCAAGCAACAATACTAGATGGTGTTTCTAAGGAAGTTATAGATTTTCTCGAACTTGAAACTTCTGATATTGTGAAAGATTATTATATAACTTCGCAAAATCCTTTTGATATGTGGGATATTTTTGATTTGAAGAAAATCTTGGATACAAATCAAGTTGTTTATGAAAAAGACTTTGCTTTTATGTATGAGCTTGCGCTTATCAAGTTTAGGCTTTTTATATTTGGAATTATATTATTTTTTGTTTCTATGGGATTATTTATTTTTGATTATTTAAGAAAATAAAAATTTAAACATGAAAAAAATAACTGTTAATGCATTTTTACTTTCAAAAACGTTACATCCGTCAGACGCCTTAATTTATCATTTTTTCACAAAAGAATTAGGAGTTGTAAGTGCTTATTTGAAAAATTCAGATGTGGTTTTGAAAACTAATATTTCATCTGTACTTCCTCTTATACAGAAAGTTAAAATAGATCTAAATAGGGGAAATACATATTTTTTTATAAATGATATATCTATTGTTAATCGTTCTGATTCTTCTTCAGAAAATCTAAGACTTTCGCTTTGGGGGAAAATATTTGCTTCGCTTATAAAACCTGATCAAAATGTAGATGGGATATGGCAAATATTGGATTCTCAATATGGGACAGATAGTGAAAGTATAGTTTGTAAAATAGGTGATATTTTAAGTAAACTTGGATTTGTTGATTTGAGTGAAAATTGTGAAGGATGTCATGGGACACAAAAAGTGTTCGGAAATGAAGAAATTTTGTGCAAAAATTGTAATTTTTCAGAGAAAAATCACTTTGAAGTATCTTTACATGAAGTTGGTGAAGTAAATATTGAAAAGATATATCTAAATCTTTGTCTTGATCTTCTTGGTTGGAAAAGAAGCCGTTTTGATAAACTTTTGTAAAGCAAAATAAAGACAGTGTAAAACTTTACAAAAACGATAAATCATTTGCAATTTATTGTATAAATAATATATTTACGGATGTGTCAATATAAATAGAGTATTTTTTGTAAATATTCTGTAACATTTTCACAAACTTTCCGTATATTGTTGTGTAGTCAAATCGCTCTTGTAGACAAACAGATAACTTGAAATAAAGATAATACGCTGTGCGCAAGGTGCACAGCAGTTATCATTTATAGATGTATACATGCGATTTAGATTGTTCTTTGAAAATCAGGGGTTATATATGGACGGAGAGCCTATATAATTTGAATAAATCTTTTGCGTTTTATTTTCGAAATCATTGGATAGTTATATTCAATAATGTCCTTATGTAAATGAATACATTTCAAGGACGAATAACCCCGGGCACACTTGGGACTGAAAGGTGTGTAGTCGAGAGACTCAAAATCTTTTATATTTTTATCCATACAAAATTATGGAATCTCTAAGACGTTTTGTCGCAGGAGTTACATCGGCAATCGTAACTTTCGTTGCGGTTTTCTCTGTATTCCCTGCAGTATCAAGCGTTACTCTGGCTGCTGATAATACACCAGACTGGGCTACGGATTACGTTGAATTCCTTCAGGAAAACGAATTCGTTAACACAGGTGCTTTCTACGGTGGAAACCTTATAACAAGAGCAGAATTTGCTAAAATGGTTTACACTACAGGAGTTGCTGCTGGTATCGTTACAGAAGTTAGCGTAGATGATCTTGATGAAACTCTATTTGCAGATGTACCAAAGTACAATGCTAATGGTACACTTAACTGGCAATTTGAATATGTTGTTGGACTAAGAAGCCAAGGTTTCCTTGCTGCTAAGTCTGAATTCAGACCAAATGAGCCAATAAACAGAGCTGAAGCTGCTCAACTTGTAGCTAATGTATACGGTTATGATGATGACTATACTGGATCTTCTGTATTCTCAGATCTTCCAGAATGGGCATTTGACGCAGTACACAATCTTTACAATGCTGGTATCGTTGCTGGTATAGGTGGTGGTAAATTTGGTGCTGGGGACAACATCACAAGAGGTGCTGTTGCAAAAATCATGACTGGTGCTTACATTTTCTATACAACTGGACAAACTCTTGCTGAATACTTCGGTGAAGAAACTTCTACACCAAGTGAAGAAGAGCCAACAGATGAAACTCCAGATGCGAGTATGCCAAAAGTAGGAACTCTTGAAGTAAGAGTTGCTTCTGATACTCCAAAAGGAACAAATGTACCAAGAAATGCTATATCTATCCCAACTGTTAAGCTTGAGCTTACAGCTTCAAATCATGGAGATATAGTTATTAAAGGTATGAAAACATGGTTATTTGGTCTTATATCAAATTCAAATGTTAACCAAGTTTGGGTAACAGATGAAGATGGTCAAAGAATCGGTAATACAAGAAGTCTTACTACAAATAACAATGCTAACCTTGTGTTCAACACAACTCCAATAGTTGTAAGAGCTGGATCTACAAGAACTCTTACATTGAACATGTCTCTTAAAGATACAGCTACTCTTCAATCAAATAGTACATTTACTCTAGGATTTAAAGCTTTAGATGATATTACATCTTCAGCTCAGACTGTTGTAATGGACGCTCCTTTGAGAGGTAATGAAATGGTTACTTCTGGTTACACTGTAACTACAGTAAAATATACAGCACAATTATCAAATGTTGTATCTACTGTTGATGCAGGTGATACTCAAGAAGAAATCGGAAGATTCAAACTTCAAAACTCAGGTCAAAATGATAAAGATGTAGTTATAAAATCATTTACTGTTAAGACAGGATCACCATCTGGTTATACAGGTGCTAATTCTTCTAAACCAACTCTTACAGAAGTACTTGATAATGTACAAGTAAGAGCTGAAGGAAAAGATCTTCTAAAATCTTACTATGTAAGTGGTGATTACCTTACTCTAGTTTTTGCTGATGGTACAAAACTTGAAGATGGTAAATCAAGGCTTTATACTATCTTAGCTGATGTACTTGGATCAGGAAATACAAATGAAGCTCTTAACTTCTATATCGACGATCAAGAAGATTTCGTAGCTTATGAAGATGGAACTATGTTTGGTGTACCTCTTTTATTGGAAAACGGATCTACAGTTGCTGAAGGATATGATGCAACAAGAATGGGTGCTTACAATATCAACGTAGGTGACCTTACTGTTACAAAGAAATCAGGTCACGTAGCTGATGCAGAATATTCATCTGATACAGATGATGTTACTCTTCTTGAAGCTACTGTACTTGTAGGAAGTCCTATCGAACTTGATGGACTTAAAGTAAGACTTGCTGGATTGACTGGTACAACTTCTACTCTTATAGATACTGCTAGTGAAAATGCAGATTTCATGGAAGCTGTATTTGAAAATGTTGAACTTTACCTAAATGGTGAACTTATCGACACTGCTTCAAATACTGTTACAGAAGGAACTGGTACAGGAATCGGTTCTGCTGGTAACTACTATGAATTTGATACTACTTTCGAAATCGAAAAAACATCTACTCTTACTGTAAGGGCAGATATTAAAAATAACATAAGAGCATACGATGGTCTTTCATTTAAATTTTTAGCTTCTTCAGCTGATTTTGAAGATCCTCAATATATCTCTACTGGAGATACTATACCACCAGCTAGAAGAACTGGTTCTGCTACAGGTAATAAAGTAGAAATACAAACTTCTGCTCTTACTCTTACGAGAAATGACGGTTACGGTTCTACTATAGGTGGTGCTGAAACTATCGTAGTAGGTGCTGAAGATATTGTTCTTATAAGATTCGTTCTTAATGCTAACAACTCTTCTGATCTTACTGTAACAAATATTAATCTTACAACTGCTGAAAATTCTGGAACACAAGTTTCTCAAGTATTTACAGGAGTTGATAACAGTGAAGATAATCTTGTTACAAATCTAGGAATTTACATAAAAGGAGTATTGCAAGGAGATACTAAAGATTTGAACAATGCAAACTTTAGTGATGTAAATTTCGTGGTACCTGCAGGAAGTTCGGTTGAAGTAGAAGTAAAAGGTACTCTAAGTCAATCTTTGACAGATACCGCTTACTTACAACTTGCTGTTTCTTCTGTTACTGCTTACGATGTATCTGGTGATACAGTTGAAATCCTTCAAGTAGATGGAGATTTGACTGGTAGTCAACCATTACTTTATGGAGGTATTATTGCTTTCTCATCAGGTGGTACGCTTAATGTAACAACTGATGCAAATACTCCAGATACTTCACTTCTTCTAGGAGGTGTATCTGATCAACATGTATTTAATATCAAGTTCCAAGCTGAAGATGATCCAATCAGAATCAGTGAACTTGTACTTGTTGCTGTTGACGCAGATGGAGATGTTCTTACAGATACAGCAGCTGAAAAATTTGTAGATCAAGTTAAATCTATATCTATCTATGACAAAGCAGGTAACCTTCTTGATAGTGAATCTCCAGTAAGAGATGGAACCGCTTCGTCAGCTGAAACTTTTGTAAGATTTGATATGGGATCTAAAGGAATTTTGGTTCCAAAAGACGGTCAAGCTCTTGCTATGGTAAAAGTAAGTTTAAATGACATAAAAGATACTGGGGATACAGGTCTTACAGTTAGACTTGCTGTAGATACAAATGAAGCTGTATCTTCTGTAACAAGTACAACAGACGGAGTTGAGGCGGTAAGTGTTTCTACAAGTGCTACACTTGAATACTCTCATTCTGGTTCTCCTGTAGTGAGTGATACATTCTTCACTGTAAATACTCAACCTACTATCACAGTACTTCCAAAAGCTTCTCAAGCTTCTGGTGATGTACTTGTAGGTGGTACTGCAGAAGTTCTTAGATTCTCTGTATCTGCTGATGCTAGAGATGATATAGAACTTACTAAACTTTCATTCCAAGTATCTCCATCAGGTCTTGAAATAGGAGCTGGTGATGTTAATACTGGAACAGGAACAGCAGTACTTTATGAAGTGAAAAATGGTGTTGTAAATACTGGAACTGCATTTACATTCGGTTCTACTGAATATACTACATTCAATTCAACACAAGTTATTGAAATAGAAATGAGTCAAGTTCTAGAAGTATCTGCAGGATCTTCTAAGACTTTTGCTCTATTCTTGAGTAATATAGATGACGTAGGAGGAACATCAGGAGACACTCTAAGTGTATCTCTTCTATCTGATGATTCAGATGGTCCAATCGGTCCAGATACAAGTGCTAACTTGACTGGTGATTACAATTTCGTATGGTCTGACCAATCTAATCCTCAACATACTTCATCTTCTGCTGACTTCTTCAATGGATTCCAGATACCTGGTCTTCCAACAACTCCATACACAAGATTTAGATAATAGGTTTTGTTAAAAGAGTTTGAAAAGTTCATTAGATAAATGAATTATAAAGAAATCCCCCTCTCATACTTACGGAAGAAATTCCAAGGGTGTGAAGAGGGGGATTTTCATTTTGTCTTTTTTTAAACTTTGTTTTCTATAAAATTGAAGTTAATTAAAATATATTATGAAAAAGTTTATAAATATTCTTTTTATTTTGCTTCTCGTACTTACTTCGTTTGTGTTTTTGTATCCGAAAAATGTAAATGCACAAACTACGCAAAAGGATATTTGGGAAGCTTTTTCATACAAGTTTCATGGAGGGAATTTAAAATATGACCTTCCAAAACTCAAAGAAAGATACCTTCGTATGCCATTTTCTTATGGTCATTATATTCTTTCCAGATTTGTTATTGAGGGGAAAGCAGGTTGTATAAATTTAGAAGAAAAATCTCCTCTCACAGAAGAAAATCTAAAATGTATGGCAGAGATTTTGGGTGTGGATTATGAATCTAAAATGAGATTTCGTCCTGTACCAAGAAAAATATTCAATGAGGTTTTCAGTGTAAATTCACCAGGTGAAGTAGGTGCTCCGAAGATTTCAGATTTATTTATTGTAAAAGGATTTCTAACAAAACAAACCATTGTTGAGTCTAAAACAGATTCTTCTAAAATACAGGATCTTCCTTTTGATCAAAAAAGAAAGCCTCAAAATAAAGATCTTATTGCCGAAATCGATACAAATTATGGGAAATTTAGAATCTTACTTTTTCCTGAATCAGGTACTATGATGACAAACTTTGTAGAACTTGCTAGATCAGGTTTTTATAATGGGCTTACTTTTCATAGAATCACAGATCTTCTCATACAAGGGGGTGATCCTACAGAGACAGGATATGGTGGTTATTCGTATCTTGGCAGAAGTAAAGATTTAAAAGCTTATTACAATACCAAAATATCAAATATAAAAGGTGCTGTATCTTTTCTTACAATGCCGGGAGATACTGTAGGGAGTCAATTTTTTATAAACACAAAAGATAATTTATTTTTTGATGCTGACAAAAAACCAACATCATACAAATTCGCAGTTTTTGGGCAAGTATATGATGGTATGAGTACATTAGATAGTATATCAAAATTTCCTGTGGATTCTAAAAATAAACCTCTTGAACCTGTAACGATAAAATCAATTTCGATTCTTGAATACAAAGTTACAATGGGTCCTGTAGAACAAATAAATCTTGAAAAATATGTTCCTGAAACCGAAAAAGTGGAACAAAGAACTGAACCTTATGTGAATATAAAAGGAGTTTATGAACAAGAATTTAAGTTCGATAGAGAACTTACGAAGCTTCTTAAATTTGATATAGAAGCAGTAGAAGATATAAATCTGCAAGGTGTAGGATTTATTATAAGAAGATCAAGTGGGCGAATTTCTGGAAGTGAAGATGCGCAAGATTGGTATTATGGAAACAAACTTCAGATTATAGATAAAGATACGGGAACTGTGGTAAAACAAAAAGAACTTCCAAGAACATCTACAAGAAATGCTATGTCATTTTCGTTTTCAGATGAGCCGATAAGCTTAACCAAAGGTCACAATTATACAGTCAATTTATTTATTGATATGAAAAATTATTATGCTCCCCTTACATTTTCTGTAGATATGGAATCTATTTCATTTACCAAAAAAGATTCGTCTTTTATCGATTCTAAATATATAAATAAAGAAAATAAAACTTTTAAAATAGATATAGTTGAATAATCTTTATTTTTCCGATGTTTTCATAGATAATATAGCCAAGTATTTCAAAGGTATAAAAAATTCATGAGCAAAAAAGCCAACTGGTTCAAAGATGATCCAGCGCAGTGAGAAGAAAATTGTGTTTTGTTTTTTGTGAAGGAATTGTTTTATACCGATAATTATCTCTTATATGTACAAACCCCCAAAGATACCAAAATCTTCTTCGAATAAAAGCAAAGGTCCACATCCTTTGGCATACTTGGTCATGATAGCACTTATAATAAGCAGTATTTATACATTCATGTATGGTCAGACGAGTACTGTTTCATCTACAAAAGTTCCTCTTTCTGAGATTCAAAAAATGTATAGTGAGAATAAGCTTGAAGAAATTAATATAAAAGGAACTAAAATAACTTCAAAAGATAAAGAAGGAAAAGTATTTGAAACACAAAGAATAGTTACAGATGGTGTTAAAGATCTTGGTTTTGATAATTTTTCTATCGGTACAAAGGTAAACATACAAGATGATAGTTCTTCAAAATTATGGGCAGATATTTTGACGGGGATAATTCCGTTATTTATTATCGGGTTTTTTCTCATGTATATGTTTAGACAGGCTCAAGGTCATGCAAATAATGCTTTTTCATTTGGTAAATCTAAAGCTAAACTTTATGAGGCAAAAAAACAAGATATAAGTTTTAAAGATGTTGCGGGTGGAGAAGAAGTAAAAGAAGAGCTTGTAGAGATAGTTGATTTTCTAAAAAATCCAAAGAAATACCTTGATATGGGAGCGAAAATTCCTAAAGGAGTTCTTCTTATGGGACCTCCAGGAACTGGTAAGACACTTCTAGCTAGAGCTGTAGCAGGGGAAGCAAAAGTTCCTTATTATTCTATATCTGGATCGGAATTTGTTGAAATGTTTGTAGGTGTCGGAGCTTCACGTGTAAGAGATCTTTTCCAAAGAGCCAAAGCCGATGCTCCATCAATTATATTTATAGATGAAATAGATGCAGTAGGTCGTCAAAGAGGAGCAGGACTTGGTGGAGGAAATGATGAAAGGGAACAAACTTTGAATCAAATATTAAGTGAGATGGATGGTTTTGAAAAAGATTCGAGTGTGATAGTTGTAGCTGCTACAAACAGACCAGATGTACTTGATCCTGCACTTCTTCGTCCTGGTAGGTTTGATAGACAAGTTCTTATAGATAGACCAAGTTTGGAAGACAGATTTGCTATTTTGGAGGTACATGCCAAGAAAAAACCTATGGAAAAAAACGTAGATCTTAGGAAAATAGCTAGTCACACAGCTGGGTTTGTTGGTGCCGATTTAGAAAATTTACTCAACGAAGCCGCTATAAAAGCAGCTCGTGAAAATAAAAAAACAATATCTCAAGATGATATAGAAAAATCTATAGAAAAAGTTCTTATGGGTCCTGAAAAGAGATCGAGATTACTTTCCGATGATGAAAAGAAAATCACAGCTTATCATGAAGTGGGTCATGCTATAGTAGGTCATTTACTTCCAAATTGTGACCCAGTTCACAAGGTTTCTATAGTTTCAAGAGGTAGGGCGTTAGGTGTTACATGGTTTTTGCCTGAAAGAGATACACATCTTCAGACCAAGGCTCATTTCGAAGATGAACTTGCATCTCTTTTGGGAGGGCGTGTTGCTGAAGAGATCGTTTTTGGAAAAGAAAAAATAACAACAGGAGCTTCAAATGACCTTGAAAAAGTTACTGAAATAGCAAGAAAAATGGTGACAGAATATGGAATGAGTGAAAAACTTGGAACTTTGGCTTATGGTGATAAACATGGAAGTGTATTCCTTGGAAGAGAAATCCATGATTCTAGAAATTATAGTGATAAAACAGCTCTTCTTATAGATGAAGAAGTTAAATCTATAGTTGATAGTGCGTATAAAACTTCAAAAGAATTGCTTTCAAAAAATAAAAAGCTTCTTGATGAGATTACTTTAGTACTTCTTGAAAAAGAAGTTTTAAATAGAGAAGAATTTGAAAACTTTTTTCCAAAGAAAAAGAAATAAATCATAAGTTTTTTTAAATCATAAATCTATGAAAAATAAAAATTCTTTGTGGGTTAGTTTGATATCATTATTTGTGATTATTTTGCTTGTGATATCAAAAGATCCCTATGAAGATCCAGGTTTTTCAATATTTGCTTTTAGTGTATTGTTC
>CAZOKC010000018.1:0-1360 GCA_964580335.1 uncultured Candidatus Peribacteria bacterium | reverse complement strand
GCATTTTTAGTTGGAAATTTTGCTCATGCAATTACAGGTCGTGTGTTAAGTGGATTTATTTTTGGATTATATGGAATAATTCTTGTGATTCTTTCATTTGTAAGACTTCTTACTTTAGGATCTTTTTTTAGTTTATCTCTTTTATCTTTTGTATTGTTTTTGTTTACAATCTCAATTTCAATGGATTCTAAAACAGAGTCATAATCCAAACATAAACTAGTATTGAAATACTTAAAATTATAAAAATATAAGTACCATATCTCAAGTTTCTCGATATATAGTAAAATTTATAAGTATTACTAAAAATTAAAAAAACTAATATACCCCAAAAAATTGTAAAAAGTATTTGAAAATATAAAAAATAATCTGGCATAAAATTGTTTTATATTCAAAGTATATAGATTTTTGGAGTAAAGGACAATATACTAAAAAAGTAAAAATTTCTTTCTTTGTGGTTTTTTTGACCTCTTCATATATGTCTCTTATTTCAGATATAAATAGCTTTTATTCAATGTTTGGACTCACAAAGAAATCTTTGGGACAACACTTTCTTTTGGATGAAAATATTACAAATAAAATAGTCGAAGCTATAGATAAAGATGTTCAAAATATATTGGAAGTAGGACCGGGAATTGGTGCTTTAACAAAACTTCTTCCCAGAGACAAAAATGTGATTTTGGTAGAAAAAGATTCTCGTTGTATCGCATTTTTAAGATCAAAAGAATACGATAAATATTTTAAAATATTGGAAGAAGATGTTTTGGAAATAGAACCTCCTTTTATGAAAATGAGGTATTCTTTAGTGGGAAATCTTCCATACAATATAGCTTCAAGAATTTTTATACGTTTTATGTATGAATGAAAATGTTCCTGATTCTTTTGTTTGTATGATACAAAAAGAGGTAGCGGAGAGAATTTTGATGAATAGAGAAAAATCAAATATTTTGGGAGTGGCTATTCAGTATTTGTATGATGTAAAGAGAGTTTGTGATGTTTCTAAAAGTTGTTTTTCACCTCCTCCTAAAGTAGAATCATCGGTTATTAAACTTATAAAAAAATCCAATATTCCCGATATGAGAGATCGTAAAAAATATCTTGAGATTGTGAATTTCTTTTTTAAAAAAAGACGTAAAATGCTTTCGAGTATTGCCAAAGGTTCAAAATTTAAAGTTCCATTTGAACTTGCTCAAAAAAGACCAGAAGATTTAAGTATAGACGATTGGGAGAGGATAACTGGATAAATCTTCACAAAATTATCATGATGGTGTTGTTCTTTTATGAAATGAGGTGAAAATTAGATTGGGATTTATACTTTTGTAGGTGAAAGAACGTAGCCTATGGAGTGCGACAATCATAAATT
>CAZOKC010000017.1:11468-14957 GCA_964580335.1 uncultured Candidatus Peribacteria bacterium | reverse complement strand
TCAGATGATTATGAGAATTTTTCATAAATTTATAAAATTAAGAAACGCACGGATAATGCCAATTCTTTTTTATAAATCAATACAATTTCAACTTACTCTGGTAATTCTAGATTTATTTATATGAAAAATGTTATAATGATATGATTTAAAATCTATGAATAATATAAAAAACATCAATCCAAATGAAATAGAAAAAAAACTATCTATATTATCATATATATGGGTAGTGTGTTTATTTGTGTTATTTACAAAAGAAGCTAGATCAAAAGAAAATGTATTTTTGAAAAATCACTTAAATCATGGAATTGTATTTTTTCTTTTATCTATTCCTGTAATACTTATTCCAAGTATTACTCCATACGGACTCATAATATATTTAATACTAATTTCTCTCGGTATTTATAGTTCACAAAATGGTAAAGAATATCCTATCAAAATTATCCCTTCTAAATTTAGTATTTCAAACCTAAACTTTCAGTTTTTTATAAATGGTATTAAAAATCTATTTGAAATCGATAATACAAATATTAAAAATGAAAATAATGACAATATCAAATTTATAGCTTCACTTTCTTATCTTTGGGTTTTTTCTATACCTATTTACGAATTTTATGGAAATAAATCTGAATTTATAAATTATCATTCCAAAATTGGATTATCTATATTTTATACATCTCTTTTTTTCCTATTATTTCCAAGTTTAAAAGATGTATTATTCTTCACTATAATAATTTTAAGTGTAATGGGATTTTTACTTAGTATACAAGGACTTAAATTCCCACAAATAAATTTCAAAGAAGAAAAAATAAAATATCTCAAAAATGTATTTTCAAAAATTAAATCTCATTTTAATAATTTATACAAAATAATTCTAAATCCACCAATCAAAAATTCTTTAGAAAATCAATTTGGAAATATAATGATATGTTATCTATTTTTAGGTCCACTTTTTTTGATATCTAAGCTAAATGAAAACAATCCAAATCTAAAATTTCATGCAAAGCAAAGTACTTTTATACTAGTCACGTTTCTAATAACTTTAATACTTCCATCACCTCTTTCTTACCCACTTTCAATATTTACACTAAGCCTAAACTTATTTGGATTTATAAAATCTTACAAAAATGAAGATTTTATACTAACTAAATGAAACTAATTCGTATTCTATATCTCCTGCAGGTGTATGAACTTTAAACACATCTCCAACTTTCTTATCAATAACACTTGATCCTATAGGAGATTCATTTGATATCTTACCATTAAAAGGATCAGCTTCCATTGTTCCAACTATTGTAAATTCTTCAGGTTTATCATTTTCTGTAACATTTCTAATCTTAACTTTATTTCCAATCTCTACAGTAGTCTTATTTACTTTATTTTCATCAACTATCTCAACATTTTTAAGCATCTCTTCAATTTCAAGAATTCTTGATTCATTAAGTGCTTGAGATTCTTTTGCTTCCTGGTACTCAAAATTTTCTTTAAGATCTCCATAAGTTAAAGATTTCTTAAGTCTTTCAGAAATCTCTTTTCGGGCAGGTCCTTTTAAATTTTCTAATTCATCTTGAAGTTTTTTAAGACCTTCTTCGGTAAGAAGAAGTTTTTTAGTATTATTATCCTGTGAAGCAGTAGAAGATTTTTTCTTTGTAACCATATTTTTAAAAGTATTAATTGCAAAAGGATTTTAACATCTATTTTTTATTTTTCAAGCACCATCTTTAAAATCAACTCCTCCCATATTAAATGTTCTATCGGGTCGTATATTTGGTATTTCTTTAATCTTCACACTTGTTGGATGATCCCTGAGCTTTTGAAGAACTTTTGCTTCAATTTGTCTTATACGTTCACGAGTAACACCAAATTCTTGTCCTACCTCCTCAAGTGTATGACTTCTACCCCCACCTAACCCAAACCTCATCTTTATAATTTTCTTTTCTCTTGGAGATAAGAACTGAAGCATTTCTCTTATATTTTCTTCAAGTATTTTTTTATTTGTAGCCTCATCTGGACTATCCCTATCTGAATCTTCTATAAAGTCTCCTAACTTACTATCTTCTTCTGAACCAACAGGAGCTTCCAAAGAAACTATATCTTGAGAAATCTTCATAATATGACGTACCTTTTTTACATCAAGTTCCATTTCTACAGCAACTTCTTCCGCAAGTGGTTCACGACCAAGCTCTTGTGTAAGACGTCTATGAGTTTGAGTAAATTTATTTATAGTTTCAACCATATGCACAGGGATCCTAATAGTTCTCGCCTGATCAGCTATAGCACGTGTTATTGCTTGCCTGATCCACCATGTAGCATAAGTTGAAAATTTAAATCCTCTTTCCGGATCAAATTTTTCTACCGCACGGAAAAGCCCAATATTCCCTTCTTGTATTAGATCAAGGAAAGAAAGTCCTCTACCAATATATTTTTTTGCAATACTCACAACAAGTCTAAGATTACACTCCGTAAGTTGTTTTTTTGCATTTTTATCATTATCTGCAATCTTTCTAGCAATATCAACTTCTTGCTTAGCTGTAAGCAAAGGATACTTACCAATCTCACTTAAATACATTCTAACGCTATCATCTGAAATATTAGAAAGATCAACCTCTTTAACTTTTTCACCTTCTATTTCATCCTCATCCATATCAAAAATCGAATCTTTCGCATCTAAAACTTCAATATCAAATTCCATGAAAATAGTATAAACCTCATCCAAAAGGTTCATATCTTCTTCAATATTTGGTATAGCTTTAAGAAGTTCTTGATATGTTATAAACTTTTGCTTTTGTCCTTTTATTACAAGCTCTTTTATATGTTCAGGAAGATTTGCAATACGATCATCTTTAAAAGAAGTCTGAATTCTCTTTCCACGAGCCATATTTTAAAGTTGGTTAATATTATAGAAGGCAAGCTAGAGCCAGGTTTTACACCAAAACAATTTTTCTTACCTATTTAATTTAATAAAATGTATAGTTTTTGCCCTCGAAATTTTAGACCTCGGCTTATAAATTGTCAATGATTTATAATTTATGATATAATTATCTGAAATATAAAAATTTAATAAATGTCTAACATAATAGTAAATCCAAAAGTTAAAGAAAAACATCCTGATCTTGTGGAACTTATATTAGGATCAAAAAGCATGGATAATAATGAAAAAAAATATTGGTTTAATATGCTTCTTATAATGACCGACGAACAGGTTAATAACCTTAGAGACATTCTGGTTCGTGAGAAAAAAAGACTTATACAAATAGAACAAACCAAAAATGAAGCAACCAAACTCGTACAAGATAGTAAAATTGATGAAGCAAAAATTGTAATGAGACAACAAAAGGTCGCTTCTATAAAAGAAGCAGAAGAAAATATAGAACAAGTTGAGAAAGAAGAAGAAAATGCAGTACTTGAAGAAATAGCTAATCTATAAAATAGTTATAATTGGACGATCTTTATCTGGTTTGTAAACTGCAATATTTTTAAAGTTTATGTTTT
>CAZOKC010000017.1:1579-11458 GCA_964580335.1 uncultured Candidatus Peribacteria bacterium | reverse complement strand
CTGGCTTTCCATTAATAAGTAAATTTTTTGCCAGAAATATTATTTATGTTTTTATAAATATATACATAAATTATGATAAAAATATTTATAACATCAGATCATGGAGGAGAATCTCTTCGTAAAGAAATTTACGAATACCTTAAATCAAAAAAGATTAATGTAATTGATTTAGTTGATGAAAATACACCTACAGATGATTATCCTGATTTTGGACATCATCTTGCAAAAAATATTCAAAAAAATCCAGACAGCAAAGGAATAGCAATATGTACAAGTGGTATAGGTATCTGTATTGCGGTAAACAGACATAAAGGACTTAGAGCTGGACTCATAAATAATGTTTCGGAAAGTTATTTTGCAAGACTTGATGATGATATAAATGTACTTTGCCTTGATGGAAAAAGGCTTCCTCCTCTTAAAAATACAGAAAATTTAAAAGATAAGACTTTATGGCCAGAAAATCATATAGATCATGTAAAAGAAATAATTGACACATTCTTAACTACCGAATTTAACACAAAAGATCCAAAATATAAAAGACGTACAGAAAAATTAGATAATTTTTAAATATGAATCAACTTGCATTTTCAGTACTGGGGACTCCAGAAAATCAAAGATCGAATATTATTAAAAAAATAATACCTCACATAGATAGAATACATTGGGATTTTATGGACAATACTTTTGTACCTTTTAAAGGTCTACCGATATTTGATCTTAAAAAACCTGAGTTACAAGAAATTCCAGTAGATATTCATCTCATGGTCGATGATCCATACAAGTATTTAAAAGAAATCGATAAAACAGATAATCATAAAATTGATATTGTAATTGGGCAAATAGAAGTGCTTGATGATCCAAGAGATTTTATAGATACATGCAGAAGCTACGGATGGAGAGGAGGAATCGCCATAAATCCAGAAAGTAACCCTGAAATTTTAGAACCATATATTTTCGATGCAGATTGTATTTTAATACTTGGAGTCACTCCTGGGAAATCAGGTCAAAAAATGATCCCACATACACTAAATACACTTCAGTTTATAAGAGAACAAAGAGAAGAAGTGGATATAATATTTGATGGAGGTGCAAATCCTGAAAATTCAAATATAATTTTAGAAAAAGGAGCAAATATAATAGTATCAGGTGGTTTTCTACAAACAACAACCAATCTAGAAAACGCTAGAAATTTTTTACTCGGTGAATAATTTTTCGATTTCCAATTTGAATATTTTTAGCTATATTGCTAATCGATTTTATATTTCCATATGAGATGCCCAAAATGCAAGAATGCTGATTCAAAAGTTCTTGATTCCAGAACAACTGATGATGGATTATCCATAAGAAGAAGACGTGAATGTGAAAAATGTGAAAAAAGATTTACCACTTATGAAAAATTAGAATTTACAAGTTTTATCGTTGTTAAAAAAGATGGAACAAGAGAACCATACTCAAGAGAAAAACTTGAAAGAGGTATCTGGGCAGCCTGCACTAAAAGACCTGTCACAGAACAAATGATCGAAGACATGGTACAAGAGCTCGAGCTTAAATGGGCATCGAATCAAAAAGAAGTGAGCTCTTCAAGAATAGGAAAAGATGTAATGGATAAACTCAGAAAAATGGACGAAATAGCATATGTACGTTTTGCAAGTGTATATCAAGATTTTAAAACCATAGAGGAATTTAAAAACATAGTTGAGTCAAAAATTAATTAACATAAATGTTTGAACATTTTTTAACATCTTTATTCTCTTTACTGATTCCTTCTGAACTATCAAAAGGAACCCCTAATATTCCTGTGAATATAGTAAGTGTAAGTGAAAAAAAACAAACAAAAGATTTTAAAAATATAAATATAAAAGCAGAAAGTGCATTACTTATAGATATAGAATCTGGAGAAACTTTATTTCATAAAAATGCAGATGATAAAAGATCTCCTGCAAGCCTTACCAAACTACTGGGAGCTCTTGTGATACTTAAAAATGAAGATCTTAATAAAATATATATTGTTCCATCTGATATACATGAAATAAATGGATCAAAAAATCATTTTGTCCCTGGACAAAAAGTAAAAGTAAGAGACTTAGTTGCGATATCACTTATAGAATCTTCTAACCAGGCTATTTATACATTAGCTATAAATTTCAGTGGAAGTGAATCTAAGTTTGTAAATGAAATGAATAAATTGGCTAAAATACTTGGAATGGAAAATTCAAATTTTGTAAATAGCACAGGATTCGATGATGAAAAACAATATTCAACCGCTTCTGATCTTAGAAAACTTGCACTATACTCAATTAGACATCCTCTTATGTATTCAGTGACAAAAGAAAAAGAAAAAAATATAAAACTTGCAAATGGTAAAAAATATACAATTGAAGCTACAAATAAATTACTTTGGTCAAAGATTCCTGGATTTTTAACGATAGAAGGACTTAAAACAGGAACAACTCCTGAAGCAGGACAATGTCTTATAACAACAGCAACTACAGAAAAAGGTGAAACAATTCTTGCTATTATTTTAGGAAGCGACGATAGATATTCTGATGCAAAAAAATTGTTTACTTATGCAAAACAACTTGTAGAGTAAATCATTTTTTCCCTATAAGTAAAACGATCTGATTCATTAAATCTCTTTTATCTGATTCAGAAGTAGTTTCAGAAAGTTTCGATTTTAATTCAACCAACTTAAAATCTTTTTCCCATTTCGTAATAAGTTCATCTAAAGTTTTTTTTCTTTTATCTTCACTCCAGTCTCCAAATATTTGTTCTCCTACAAATGTATGTTTATTTAAAAAAATCTTCTGAGACTGACTTAAACTATCACTTCCATCAAAAACTACCGTCCATAAATTAGAATTCTTTGTAAGTCTAAATATTCTTTCTTTAAAGTCTTGAGTATTTTTAAGTTCAGGATCAAATAAAACAATCTCAAGAATTTCTTTCTCTATAGGATTCATAGATGATTCAACAATCTGATCGGTCAATTTATGATCTTTATTTTTTGTATTATTTATAAAAGATTCAAGCTCTCTTTCAAGAATAACCAAACTCTTACCTGAAAGTTTCACTAAAATTTTAAGCAAATCATCTCTTTTAATAAAATCCGGAACATAAGAAATTATCTCAAGAATATCTTTTGTAACGTCTGAAAGATTATAGTCATCTTTTTTCACTTCTTTATATAAATTAAAATACCCTTCAACAAAATCTACCGCACCATCTATATCTTCAAGAAATACAGCACTATTTGTTTTTATAGCTTCATCAGGATCTTTACCTGCATAATTTACAACAAATATATCAAGACCAAGTGAAACAATTTTAAGTAAAGACATTTTAAGAGCGTTTAATCCAGCATTATCACGATCCAGAGCCAAATATATAGGCATAGATTTACGCCTCAAAATTTCAGCGTGATTGTCTGTAAATGCAGTTCCACTTATACCTAAGGAAAAATCTACTTTTGCACTGTGACATGCTATAACATCTAAATTGCCTTCGACTATAAGTATTCTATGATTTTCACGAATTCCGTCTTTTGATTCAAAAATACCATAAAATATATTTGATTTGTTATATACCTTTGTTTCAGGGCTATTTACATATTTACCCTCTTGCCTTGATGTATCAAGAATTCTTGATGAAAACCCAATTACACGACCCTGAGAATCCCTTATTGGAATCATTATTCTATGTCTAAATCTATCAAATGTTTCATTCATTCCAGTATCTTTTGATCCTATAATTCCTGCATCCATCATCTCTTCTTTTGAATATCCTTTTTTAAGTAAATATTCTGTGGTTTTTGAAAAACTATCTGGGCTATATCCAAGTCTAAATTTTTTTATAATTTCATCTGAAAACCCTCTTTCATTTTTCAGATATGAATAAGCTAAAGTTCCATCGTTCCAAAGTAAGTTTTCATAAAATGAAGTAACATCATCCAAAAGATCATATAACGTTTTCTTCTCATTTTTTGTAATATTTGAAACACCCAAATCCACAATATCTATTCCAACTTTTTCTCCAAGTTCTTTTACTGCTTGTCTAAAATCAACTCCTTCGATCTCTTGATAAAATGCAAAAATATCACCTCCTTTGTGACAACCAAAACAATAAGCAAGTCCCTTATCTTCACTGACTAAAAAAGAAGGCGTTTTTTCTTTATGAAAAGGACAACATGCTTTCCATTGTCTTCCTACTTTTTTAAGACCGGGAACATATTGCCTTACAAGATCCAATATAGAAAGCCTCATCCTGATTTGAGAAACTTCATCCATAATTTAATATCAAAGCATCCAATTAATATCAGTATAATAAATAGAATACAAAACTTATCAACTATATTAACTTACCATAACAAGTATAAGTCCAATAACAGAAACTATAGATCCAACAATCCATGCCCTCATAACTATATTTTGCTCAGCATAACCTTTGGCTTGAAGAGTAAGATGATAAGGTGTTGCCAAGAAAATCTTTCTTTTAAAAAATTTCCTTGAAAAAATTTGTATTGAACTTGAAAGTCCCTCAATAACAAAAATAAGTCCGATCAAAGGATACAATAAAACTGTATCGGTAAGCATTGCTATTATGGCCAAAGTGGCACCTAAACCAAGTGATCCAGCATCTCCCATTATAATTTTTGCAGGCCAAACATTGAACCATAAAAACGCTAGCAAAGCTCCCATTATAGTCACTGAAAAAGCTGAAAGAAAATATAACCCTTCAAAATAAGCAACTGCAGCAAAAACTCCAAAAGCCATATTAAGAAGTCCAGGAGCAAGACCATCAAGGCCATCTGTTATATTGACCCAATGCATTGATGTATTTAAAACCAATATAAAAAGTGGTATATACCATATCCCAATAAATAAATCCCCATAAAAAGGAATATGTACAGTATCGATCCCAAGTTTATAATAAAACCAATAAGAACCAAGTATTGAAAAAATAAGAAGCCAAATAAATTTTGGAAGAGTATCAAGACCTTTCTTTTTTCCTATGCCCATAGTATTTAATATATCATCCAAGAATCCTACAAATCCACATGTAGCTAAAGTGAATATAGGTAAATATGTTTCACTTCTTTGAAGCAAAGATTTTTCAATAAATCCATTCAAAGATAAAATTCTCGATATCAAAACAAGTGATAATACTGCGATAACTACTCCAAATCCACCAAGTCTTGGAACACCAACCTTATGTGAATGAAATTTATTGTATACTGGAGTTTCTGTTCCACTTACACTCGTTTCCCTTATATTATTTTTAAGTCCAAGATTATGAAGAAATTTTATATAAAGAGGAAAAAATAAAAGAGTTATTAAAAAGCTTATAGTTCCGTATGCAAATATAAATTCTAAATTCAAAACTGTCATATAAATATTAGGTTTTACCACAATACAAGAAATATGAAGACTATACAAATATAAGCTAATTATACTCTTGGCTTTAAGATAAAGTATATAATAACAAAAATAATACCTAAAATAATAAGTATATTATAAAAAATAGTGTTATTACCAAATTTACGAACATCGTCAAATAAACCCAAATTAAACATCCCTCCACCCTCAAAAAAAGAAGGAACATCAAATGACTTACCAAAAATTAAGTATCCATCTTTAGAAGAATTTTTTAATTTTTTATTTGAATTTGAATCTACATCCAAAACTTCAGTAAATATATTTTCTGAAAGCTTAGTGACATTTGAAGTCATATTCCATATATTATCGATTTTTATATAAGAAACTCCTTCTAGGGCATTTTTATAAATAAATGATTCTATAATTTTATCATTTAAAACAAGATATATTTCTCCACCACTATTTCGGATAGACGAAATTGGCACAATCATAATATTTTTATTTACCTCTTTTGAAATTTTATCTAATTTTTTACGTACTCCATTTATATTTATTTCCCACCCAATAAGACTTCCAGTTTGAGTTACTTCAAGCTCGATCCATTCATTATTTTTATCACTTCCTTCTGGATTTATATAAATCTCAGAAAAAGAAAGCCTCGATGTATTTTGATAAACACTACCAGAGGATGTTTCTTTGATATTAATTGATTCTTTAATTGAACTGGTTGATATAGTTTGCTCAATAATATTTTCTTCTCCTTTTGTAATTTTTGATGTTTTAAGAAAACTTCCAGAACCTGTATCAAAAGAAAAACTCTCATCTTTAGACATTTTTGGAATTTCTACGATATCTAAGATTTCATCAAAAGATGATTTCAAATATATAGTCTCACCTGAATCATTTAAAGCGAAAGGAAGATCATCAAAAACAATAAACTCTTGAGGATAAATAATATTTTCTAAAAGTGATAATCTACCCCCTGCCTTATCCTCTAAAAATAGATCTTGTAAATTATAACTTTCATCTCCAAAATTATAAATTTCTATAAATTCAGTGAAATTTTTAAAGTTTTCAGGTGCAACTAATATTTCATTTATACGTACTTTTATATTACTCAAATCCGTATAATAAGATATTTGATTCGGAGTAGGCAATCCTTCAAAAAACTTATTTGCATACAAAGATCCTGTTTGCGTAAAAATCTTTGAAAACGAAAATCCATCTTTTGAAGAAACCCCCTCCCACAAATCAATTATCTCATCATCAAGCGAAAATTTTAAAAATACTTTCTCTTCTCCATTGTTAAGAGTTATATTTGTATCTTCTTTGTAAAAAGCTTGTGGCAGACTTGGATATAACCATTTATTGGGAAGCGGATAAATCTTTTTGCTTCCAGAAAAATCTTCCAAACTAAAACAAACTAAAGGAATATCGGACTTACCAATATTCATAAGTTCTATAAATTCTTGACTAGATTCATCGCCTTTAGGATTTGAATAAACTTCCGAAATTATTATATTCCATGAATTTAAAAAAAGCTTATCACATGATCTTTTATTAAAAGCATCTCTCTCTTCAAAACTTGGACTTGGCATATTTGAAGATGCACGCAATTCATCTAAAAACATATTTATCTCTCCGGGTGTAATAATAGTAGTAAAATCAAATTTCAAATTTTCGCGCCTTGCAAAACTTTCTGTTTCTTTTTTCTCTCCTGAAGGCAAAGTTACTTCATCTTGTATAACCCCATCAGGCCTAATAAGTGAAATAATTTCAGCTTCAGAATTACTAAGACTTATCCCAGAATCTATAGAAAAAATAACTATATGATCTCTGGCTTTTATTTTTGAAGAAAAAAATGATGGAAAAACATATGCATTTGAAGAATCTTTTATCATCCAACCAGATAAATCGACTTCATTTTCTTCAAGATTACGTAACTCAATCCATTCACGACCAGTATCATAACTTGGAGGATTTGCATAAATTTCATTTATAACAATTTTATGATCATAAAACGGATGTACATTTTCTTTTCCTAAAGTATCTTTTTCAAAAATTTCAAAATCATACTTAGAATCAGTATCAATCAAACTATTCCTACCTATTGTTTGAAAAGAATTTGAAGGGATAACAACCGCATCTTGTTGGTTTCCCGACCCAACCCATTCAAAGTTTGAAATAAGATAATCTGTATCAGATTTTTCTGAATTTGCTATCTCTCCATCATTATTTGTCCAAACTACAGCATCTACAATTTCCTCATCACAAATAAGAACAAGTTGATCATCAGTAGAACTTAAAGAAGTATCTTCCAAATATATTTCACGAATTCTATTTTGATTAATATCTAAAACAAGATCATTTTCAGTAATCCCTTTTTGCCAATAGATAACAACGTAATCTCCTTTATTTAAAGTAAACTTCAAAGCAGATAGAATACTATCTTCTCCATCAAGATCGGTTAACATACACTTACTAATATCTAAATTATCTTTTGTTGAATAAAGCTCTGCGAAGTCTATAACTCCTTGAGGATTTACTTCATTTATAAGAATATCTCCTTTTTGAATAACTAAAGGTAAAATATAACCAGAAGATGATCCACCCCCAAATCCACCACCTAAATCCAAGCCAGATCCAGTATAAGCACCTGAACCTGTAAGAATAGTCCCAGTTCCCGTTTCAAGTGAACCTGATCCTGAATCCAAAATATTCCCTGTTCCAGAATTTAAAGAACCAGAACCCGATAAATCTGAACCAGATCCGGTAGTACTTCCAGTACCCGAATTTAATCCCCCAGACCCAGATAAAATATCTGAACCTGTACCTGAATTTATTTCAGTATTATTTAAATTGAAAATATTTTGTAAAGCCTGACTCATAAACCCTGGTGAGCCTAAAATAATATTTCCATTAACATCCAAACTAGTACCTTGCCCAAAAAAAGTTCGCCATGCACTACAATCAGTATCTAAAGAAATTCTCTCCATTGTTGATTTTGTAGTATTACTTCCAGCACACCACGCCAGTAAATAACTCAAACTATCCTGAATTTCTCCAAATTCATCCATCAATATCATATTGTCCCCAGTATTACTCAAAGCACCTGTATAAAGTTGACCTATAAATCCAGGTAAAGTCGTTTGATCCGTTCTTTCAAGTAAAAAAGTTTCTCCTTTCTTTATAATACCTGAAAGTTTTATTAAATTCCCTCCAAAAGAAAGTGTCCATCCTGATCCAGAACTTAAATTAACATCTTCATTTCCTACATTGGCAAGCTCTATCCATTCATCAAAACTACTTGCTACCGTACCCATCCAAGATATCTCAGAAACAATAACTTTGCCCAAAACCAAACTTCCAGGCAGTATAAGCAATATAATTACCCCCAATAACTTAATAATATTTTTTATCATATCCCCCTTTTAAAATTATTATTTTGAAATTAATGTATATAAATATCTTGTAAATATCGTTTAAGTAGACAACTTTAGAAAAAATTTAATTATCATAAAGTATATGATTAACTACTTATTTTATATAAAAAACTATTTTTTTAATTAATTGTATAAAAGTCACGACTCTTATACAAAGCTACTTCCAACCACATAACTATACATCATGCAATAAATATTAAAATGTATCAAGTATATATTGTTTGACTTTATAATATCTACTTGGTAAGATGTTATGAAAACTTAATTTAAGTTTTGTTTCTTTCACAACAGTTCGGTAGGGAATCTCTGATAAGTTCTAATTGTAACTTATATAAATCAAACTTACTAGAGATTCCTTACTGTGTAAGTAGGTTATCCTTGACCTCGATAACCCCATCTAAGAACGTTTGATTCGTTCTTTTGCTCCCCCTATCCAATTTATTGAATAGCGTCAGGTTGATGCAATCGCCGAATCTACCAAAACACCCACTGGTAAACTGGGCGTGGTAATGGACCACATAACGAAGTACCAAAATATGGTTAGGAAATATTATAACTTATGTCGGTCACATAAGACGAGATCCTCAGGCATCTATTCCCACAAGTTCAGATGCAATACAAATTGAGGATTTCACAAAAGACCCTCACATACCCATGATGAGGGTCTATTTTAATCTACAAAATATGGAAAGGATTCAATACGAAACAAAATTAATGAGTAAATTCAATATCAATTTTGAAGAAATTTTAGAATTAGTAAATTTTGAAAGTTATACATATCTTGATGGAGACAAAAATTATCGTGAATCTCAAAAAGATCTTTTTTTAAGAGGTGAAATAGAAAATCCAACACTTGATTATCCAAAGGTCAATGAATATTATGAAGAGCTACAAGAAAGGAAAAATAAACTAGAAGAATGGATTAAAGTAATAGAAAGAACAATCAATGAATTAAGTGGTAAAGAAATGGATAAAGAAACACTGAAAGAATGCGCGGTAATAAACTCATATTACTTCAGAATGTATGATATTTACGCACAAATAAATCAACTTTTAGCTTGCAG
>CAZOKC010000017.1:0-1523 GCA_964580335.1 uncultured Candidatus Peribacteria bacterium | reverse complement strand
AAAACCAGATCAAAAAAATTTTAATCTGGTTTTAGGCAATTTAAAAGAAATCATTGAAAAAACTAAACCTGAAGGTTCAAGTGAACAAAAACAAGCTTGTGACAGATTATTTAAAACTATCAATTTTTCTTCTGTTCCTCCTAAATTAAAAAACTCAGAAGATCTAAAAACATTTTTTAAAACCACATTATCAACCGGATTTTTAAGACTTTTAGAAGAAATAAAGAAAGATTATAAAAATACTAATGAATTCGATCCAAATAAAATCACTCAAATATTTCAAAAAGTTCTTGAATTTTTAGAGATAAATAGTTGGAAATTAGAAATATCAGATAAAGTAAAATCCATAAGTGCCGATCAGGAGTCCAGAATCATTAGAATCCCTAAAGATAAAAAGATAAAGTCTATAGACGAAGTCTTAGGTCTTACTGCTCATGAAATATTCACTCATGTGCTTAGAAGAGAAAATGGAGAAAAAACACAACTTAAACTTTTGGGTATCGGTTTACACAGATATTTAGACGCGGAAGAAGGTATAGCAACTTTAAGAGAAATGTCTATGAAAGAAGATGAATTTGATGTTATAGGAAAAATTGGATTATATTTAGGTATAGTTTTAGCATTAGGAATGGATGGGAAAAAAAGAAATTTCAGAGAAATCTTTGATATACTTACCGATTATAATTTAATAACAACAAGTAATGATTTAACTAAATCAAAAGAGATCGCATATAACAATACCATCAGAATATTTCGTGGGACAAATTGCAAAGATAAAGGTATTTGTTTTTCAAAAGATGCCTCTTATGTGGAAGGAAGACTAAGAATTGCAAGATTTATAAAGGAAAATAGAACCAATATCGAGAATATCACTGAGTTATTTAATATAGGGAAATTTGATCCAACCAATTTTCAACATTTGTACATACTCTATACTTTAGGAATATTACAAGAGGAAAAATTAAATTTAATTATTTAAATACAAAAAAAGTCCCTTGTGTTCACGGCTACCTACTCTCCCAGCGGCGACGCCACCAGTACCATCGGCCTTGAAAGTCTTAACTTCTGAGTTCGAAATGGGATCAGGTGTACCCCTTTCAGTATAACCATGAACACAAGAGACTCTTAGATAGAGTTTTTACTTATTCCCCTATTTGAAGCTAAGAATATAAATTAACATTGATAAAGAAAAAGTTCGTTCGTCCATTAGTATTGCTCAGCTGAACACATCACTGTGCGTACACTTGCAACCTATCAAACACCTAGTCTAGATGCGGACTTATGTCACCGAAGTGACGAGAAATCTAATCTTGAAGTGGGTTTCCCGCTTAGATGCTTTCAGCGGTTATCCCTTCCGAACGTAGCTACCCGGCAATGCCCTTGACAGGGACAACCGGTACACTAGAGGTTCGTCCACTCCGGTCCTCTCGTACTAGGAGCAGATCTTCTCAAATTTCTATGCGGTCATGGCAGATAGGGACCGAACTGTCTCACGACGTTCTGAACCCAGCTCGCGTACCGCT
>CAZOKC010000016.1:13593-14998 GCA_964580335.1 uncultured Candidatus Peribacteria bacterium | reverse complement strand
AATAATTCACAAATGAGCTAATCATTTTTTTATCTTGACGTATTACCTGATTCCTCACAACATACACCACGATCAAAATTACAAAAACAACTAACAATATTTTACTCACTCCTGACATTATTTCCTCTATTTGCGAAATAGCATTTCCAAACAAATATCCAAGTACCAAATAAGTCGTTGCCCACACAAAAGAACCAAACGATGTGAATATAAAAAACTTCCAAAATTTCATTTTAGTATAACCCGCAAAGAAAGGTAACATCGCCCGAATAGGTCCTATAAATTTGCCCAGCAAAATACTTTTGTCTCCGTGTTTTTCAAAAAATTCTCCTGAAGTTTTAGTAAACTCTACAAGTATTTTTTTTCCAAATTTATCTCCAAGTTTATTTCCAATAAAATAAGTTACAAGATCTCCAAAAATGGACCCCAAACTTGCTACTAAAATAATCAAATAAATATTAAAAATATCTTGTGAAACAAATAAACCAATGGTAAGCATAATAGCGGTACCAGGTGATACAACTCCTATGAATGGAGTTGATTCAATTGCGGCGAAAATAAACGTCAAAATATATCCAAAATCTTTATGACTTCCCAAAAAATCTAAAATTGTTGAAACCAAATTTTCCATAATGTAATAAATCGAAAATACTATAAACTATATATAAACATAAATAAATATGGATTACACAGATGAACTTCTTTTTCACTACAAAAATCCCCAAAATACAAATCCCATAAAAAATCCATCTGTAAAAGTTGATGAATCAAATCCAGTATGTGGAGATGAAATACATTTAGAACTTAAGATAGAAAATAATGTAGTTGAAAATGTATACCAGATAACAAAAGGTTGTGCTATTTGTAGTGCAAGTATGTCTATCTTAAGTGAAAGGCTACTAGGTATGAAAATCTCAGACATCAAAAAAATAACAAATGAAGATATATACCAAATGCTTGGAATAGAGATCTCGCCAGGTCGTGTAAAATGCGCCCTACTTAGTTTAGTCTCAACAAAAAAAGCTATCTTGATTTTTGAAAATCCAAATCTTAATAATAGTACACAAAATCATATATCTTGTTCTCACTAAAAAGCTTCAAAGTCAATACCTGAAATACTTATAAATAATAATTAATATTTCTTCACCAAATAAGGTAGATATAATCTTATTGTTTTAAAATTTAAATTTCTTTTATGGAAGAAGTAACAACAATGATGGAAAATATGCCAATGGATACTCTAGGAACTGATATGCCTATGGACATGGGAATGAATTTTGGAATCGGTACGATAATAATGATGGTTGTATTTTACATTGTATTATTTTCAGTAAGTTTACTTGTCTCTTCATTATTTGTATGGCTTTCAGGAAACACATTTTTCAAATATAAACAAATCACTTTC
>CAZOKC010000016.1:3244-13575 GCA_964580335.1 uncultured Candidatus Peribacteria bacterium | reverse complement strand
CAAAAAATCATTTTTATACAATTTGATAGTTCTTGCGTTATCAATATTAGCAAGCCTTGTCGGATCTCTTCTAGTAATGAGTCTTGGTTTAATAATTGGGTACAATCAAATAACTGATCTTATTATAAATTTACTCATATTTATTGCGATCGTATACGCTGGTCTCAAACTAGGTGTGACATACTTAAAAATACCAACTCTTTGGAAATCTTTCTTAGTAATGACTGTTTCATCTGGATTGTCTCTATTATTTTATGTAGTATTTTTTGGACTAATCATGATCATAGGAGGCTCAATGTTTATGTTGTTACTTGGAGGAAGTATGGCTCCCTAATTGATCTATATGGAAAATAAAATAATCCCCAAAACTCTTTCTGAAAGAACTGAAGACTACTGGCAAGTTTTGAATGAAATCATCGATCCCGATGTTGGCTACGGTATAGTAGATCTTGGACTTATTTATGATGTAAAAATAGAAGAAAACATTGCAACAATCTACATGACTTTTACAACTCCAGCTTGTCCTTCTGCTCCACAACTTGTAGAACAAGTAGAAACAACAATGATGAATTATCCTGGAATCGAAGAAGCCTATGTTGAAATAGTTTGGGAACCAATGTGGGATAAACATTTGATAAATGAAGATATCCGATATATGCTTTTTGGCGAAGATTAAATTTTAAAATGATTTACCTCGATTACGCAGCCACAACTCCACTTGATCCTAAAGTACTGGAAGTAATGCTTCCATATCTTAAAGAAAAATTTGAAAATCCAAGTGCAAATTTTTATAAAGAAGCTCGAGAAAGAAGAAATGATATAGAAAGTGCAAGAAATAATGTAGCTCATATTTTAAATTGTCGCCCTTCAGAAATTATATTTACAGGAAGTGGGACTGAAAGTTGTAATCTAGCGATACTAGGATACGTAAGAAGAAATAAATCAGATAAGAAAAATCATATCATAACAACTAAAATCGAACACCATGCCGTACTTTATGCTTTTGAAGCACTAGAAAAAGAAGGTATTGAAGTTACATATTTAGAACCTGACGAATTTGGAATTATACATCCAGAAACTTTAAAAAAAGCCATCAGACATGAAACCTTTTTTGTTTCAATTATCTATGCTCACAATGAAATAGGAACTATTCAAAATCTAAAAGAACTTTCAAAAATCAGTAAAAAAAACGATATTATTTTCCATACAGATGCTTGCCAAGCTGGAAATTATCTTGATCTTGATGTAGAAAATATTGGAATTGATATGATGACTTTAAACGGAAGTAAAATATATGGACCAAAAGGAATTGGCATTTTATTTAAAAAAGAAAAAATTGATCTAGAACCTTTAATGTATGGTGGAGGACAAGAATTTGGTATACGACCAGGTACAGAAAATATTGCAAATATAATTGGTTTTGCAAAAGCTTTGGAATTAGTACAAAAATCTAAACTCGATGAATCAAAAAGACTCATAACACTTCGAGATTATTTAATAGAAAATCTCTTAAAAATTCCTGACTCAAAATTAAACGGAAACATAGAAAACAGAATACCGAATAATATAAATATATCTTTTAAAAATGTGCTACGAGAAGAACTACTTCTCAAACTTGATGAACAAAATATATGCTGCGCCTCCGGCGCAGCATGTGCAGCTTCCACATCCGAACCTCCTTATGTTATACAAGCACTTGGAGTAGAAAAATCTTATGCAAAAGGAACACTTCGAATATCTCTCGGAAAACAAACAACCAAAAAAGAACTTGAAACAGTAATCAAAATTCTTCCGAAAATTATTAAAGAAGGAAGAGAGTTTTCATTATAATCCTTATTTTCTGATATATTTGTCTGAATGATTTACCCAAAACGAGCCAAAGATTTTACATTTCACAATCATTTGAAACTTTGATTATATCTTAATTAAAAAAATATTTTGATTTCTTACATTTTTTTCTAAAATCACATTTGTTTCTTTATTTTTAATATAAATTATGCCAGACCACCCCACAAAAAATGTAACTATAGGATTACGCATACCAAAAGACTTTTTCGTAACAAAAGGAATAGGAGAAAGTAACATAACAATTCATGCAGGTTCATATCACCTTGCACTTCTCGATGCCGGAATAGAAAGATTCAACATAATGGCTTATTCTTCTGTACTTCCAAAAATAGCTCGTGAAATAGAAAAACCAAATAATATTGATGATTTGGAACCATTAACTCACGGAGCAGTCATGGAAGTAATAAATGCTGTAGCAAACGCAGAAAAAGGAGAAAGAGCAACTGCAGCAATAGTTTGGGGATGGCTATATGATAAACAAACTAATGAAAAGTTCGGAGGATTTGTATGTGAATACAATGGACATTTAGAAGAAAAAGATGCTATAGAAAGTCTAAAATCAAGTATCAATGAACTTTATACAAACGGAGGATATGATAAAAAATACGACCTTCGTGATATTAAAAGTGTATCATCAAGTATAGTCCCAAAGAAAAATTATGGAACAGCTATTTGCGCCCTATGTTTCGTAAATCATGAAATTCCTATAATAAATTAAAAATTATTTAAAAAGAGGCTAGTCTTTTTAAAGATCAGGCCTCTTTTTAATTTTATACCTTTTTTCGAAATTTATTTCTTCTTCACAGGTTTTTTTGGTTTAGAAGGAGTTTTTTTCATATCACTCCCACAACCACAACTTCCACATCCAGACATAAAAAATATTTAAGAATAAATTAGATACTGCAAGCACTACTTCCACAAGATTTACATGTATAACATCCTTCACTTATTTCAAGTTTGAAATTGCATTCAGGACAAACCCCAGCTTTTATAACTTCTTTTTTATTATGAGCAATAGTTTTTGTATTTGCCATAAAACCCATGCCCTGACCTTCATAAATTTCTTCTTTTTTTACTTCATGAAATACGGTTTTTTGTTCCTCTTCTTTTACTTTTCTTACTATATCAGATACTGAAATTTCAGATGGAATCTCTATAGCATCTTTTTCAGACATCCCTTCTCCATCTTTTGCTTTCTTTCTAAGTTCATCGGTAGAATGAGTTGAAAGGATTTGAATTTCTCTACTTCCATCACGATAAACAGTACATCCTTTACAACCAAGACTCCAAGCAAGAACATACCCATCCATCACATTCTGTTTTGAAGCACTGTATGGGAAATTTATAGTTTTTGAAATACTATTATCAACATGTTTTTGGAACGCCGCCTGCATTTTTATATGATCTTCTGCAGATATATCCATAGCAACCACAAATACTTTTTTAATATCTGAAGGTATTTCATCTATATGTTGAAGACTTCCATGTTTAACTATTTTTTCCATTATTTCATTTGAATAAATTCCTCTTTCTTTAAGAACTCTTTCAAGATGTTTATTATTATAAAAAAGTTTCATACCTCCCATGATGTTTTCTTTTATATATGAAAGTGCAAAATATGGCTCAACTCCACTTGATACATCAACAAGCATGGAAATAGAACCTGTTGGAGCAATAGTAGTAAGTGCTGCGTTTCTTCTTTTTATTCCTTTTGCATAAAAAATTGATTTATCCCAATTTGGGAAAACTCCTTTTTCTTCTGCAAGTTCTTCACTCATTTTTTCAGCCGCTGTTTGTATTGCTTGCATAACTTTTTGCCCTGTAGCAAAACCTTCTTCGGTATTATATCCAATACCAAGCATATAAAGCATATCTGCAAATCCCATTATACCAAGTCCTATTCTTCTATTTCCTCTAAATACTTTATTTACAGTCTCTACAGGACAATCAGTAATATCTACAACATTATCAAGCATTCTGATTGATGTTTTTGTTACATATTCAAGTCTATCCCAATCTATTTTTCTATCAGCAGTTACAAATTTTTCAAGATTCAAAGAACCAAGATTACAAACATCATGATCATGCAAAAATTGTTCTCCACATGGATTACAACATTCAAGTCTTCCAAGTCCCGGAACTGGATTTGTATCATTTACCCTATCAAGGAATACAACTCCTGGTTCACCTGTTTTCCATGCACAAGAAATAATTTCCATAAAGAGTTCTTTTGCAGTCATTGTTCTTTCTTCTATTCTATCAACTATTCCTCTTTCATTTCTATATACATCTCTTGGTTTCATTTTTACTCCTTTCCATTCACACATCCAAGGTTCCCTACTATCTTCTTTAACTTGTCTCATAAATTCATCTGTAATCCCTACTGATATATTGAAATTAGCAATATCTCCTTCTTTATCTTTTGCATGTACAAATTCTAAAATATCAGGATGATCAACTCTTAAAATTCCCATATTAGCTCCATGTCTACCTTTTTGTTTAATAACCCCAAAGGCCTGGTTATAAACTTGAAGGAAAGATACAGGTCCTGAAGCCACCCCTCTTGATAATTTTGCTTTAGTTCCAGCAGGTCTAAGCATATGAAAAGGGAAACCAAGTCCTGATCCAGCCTGTTGAAGCAAAGCTGCTTCTTTTAGAATTTCGAATATTCCTTCCATACTATCTATAGGATGTAAAACTATACAATTTGGAATAAGTCTTGTTGGAGCACCTACGTTTGTAAGTGTTCTCCCTGCTGGCACAAATTCAAAACTTGTAAGTACTTCATAAAATTCTTTTTCAAGCTCTTCAACTTGTTCTGCATTTTTACCATAATTCATTTCTACTTTCGAAAGACCTTTTGCAACTCTCCTATACATTTCTTCAGGTGATTCTGTTATATTTCCTTCCTCATCTGTTACTAAATATCTTTTTGCAAGTACACGAAGCGCATTTGTAGTAAAAGGTAAATATGTTGTCTTACCTCCAAGTATTTGAGATCTCTCATCTCGTTGTTCCTGTCTTTTTGCTCTATAAAGAATATAAGACTTTGCAGTAGAAGCATGACCTTCCTCTATAAGAACCTTTTCAACAAAATCTTGTATTTGTTCCACCGAAGGAATCATTTCCTTTCCTTTAAAAAAGGCATTAACCACAAATTCAACATGTCGAGCAATTTTTTCGGATATGCTCTTATCCTTTGGCTTACCATCGTCTACAGATTTTGCGGCCTTCCAGATAGCCTCAACTATTTTCTGAGTATCGAATGGAACAACAGAGCCATCTCTTTTCCTCACGTACTGCATAATAACAGGTTAGAAATTAAAACAAGGGGTAAAAATGCAAAAACACAATATATAGTGTCTCTTTCATTTCCAATACACAACATATGGCATTTAAAAATCATTTTCAAGAGACAGGCCACAAAAATTTCTTGTAACAAAATCTTTATAATTTCGTATATAACTTAGTGAACAATTTTTTTATCCTAATATTACAAGACAGATAAAGGATTTTCTTTGTATATAAGACGTTTTTCACACATTCATAAAGATTGACATTTACATAAAAGCAACTATAATTAAAAGAGGTTTATACATTCGCTATCTTTACATTCTACACAAAGTGTAACGAAATGGGGATGTATAAGGATTCGACAGAGAGATCTTTGAAAAAATTATAAGCGCATTTCGGTCATTCTGAGATTTGACCGTATATCCAATCTCGGGCATATAAATGCAAAAAATTCTTCTATTGCTTCACTAGTTAATAAGGCTCTAGCAAATATTGCTACACCTTCTTATGCTATGGCTGCATAATTTTCCCCTATTTCGGGAAAACGTCATACTTTCTTACTCCGATACGAAAGATATGGCGCAACTCATCGGATAATATTTTAGATTCTTTCTCGTCTAAAATACGAATATAAAGGGAAATATCTTGAGTACTTTTTTTGTTCACTTTCTATTTACTCAGGTGAAAATCAAAAAATGAAATAAAAATGTAAACGCCTAATTTTTTCCTCTTTGCACGTGGGTTCGACTCCCACCATCTCCACCAAATTAACTATCAACAGTATCACGTAGTAATAGTGATATTTATTATTATTTAATTTTTTCCATAATTTCATTCACCACTGAAAAATCCCCATCATCCGTCACTACAACATCAAACGATTTAGTGAATTCATCCAAATATTCTTCTTTGTCATAATTCAAAAATCCGATTTTTATAATTTCATTTACATCAATATTAGAAGTCATACCCAGATCATCAAGACTATCCCCAAGAAGTAATACATCTCTTGGTTCATCAAAAAATCTTCCACTTGAAGTATTTCGAAGATCTACATGAGCCTTATTGGAAGTATGTACTATAGTTTGAGACTGATAACCACAAGCTACACCGTCTTCGTCATATTCTAAGAAATTTGAAACAATTTCAATATTTGGCAAAAACAATTTCTCGTGCTCCAAAGAAGCCTCTACAAGATTTCCAAGACCTGATGAAAAGATAATAAGAGGGATATTTTCATCATTTAACTTTTGTAAAAACTCTTTTACTCCTTTCCTATACTGTATCTTTCCACTACTTACTATCGCGCTAGCAATACTTTTACTCATCCCATGACGTACAAGAAGCTCCAGATGTTCCCTCCACCATTGTGATAATGCTTCTACTTTTACTTGTTCTGAAACAGAGTCATCATCTTCAATAGGTTTATACATAGAAAAAAGTTCTTCCGACTGATCTTTATAATCTTCACCCAGATGTCCTTGTTTTCGCACTTGTGACCAAGATGAATCACTTTTCTCTCCATCTATAAAAGCCGTAGTAAATGTCTTACTAAAATCAGCAACAACCACAAGATTGGCTTTTGTCATTTTTGAAACTTTATTATCCAAACTTTTTTGATCCTGATAAAAAATATTTTGCATAAAACTATCATCAATAAGTACTTTTATTATACTAAACTATCTCACAAATCAAATTATTTACAAATGATAAATCACTATCTCCCGTTATCACAACATCAAATTGATCTAGGTAATTTTCTAAAAGTTCATCTATTTTATCATTCAAAAAACAAATAGTTATAGATTCTTCATGTTCTATACCTTCTTTCATACCAAGATCTGAGGGTTTATCACCAAGTAAAATTACATTTTTCCGACTTTTTACCACTTCATAATAAGAAGTGTTCTTTATCGCAAATTCATTTTTATTAAGAGAATGAATCACCATCGATTCATCGAAATCAAGAGCTTTTCCATCATTCCCAAACTTAAAGAAATTTGAAACCAAATGTACATTTGGAGTAACTAAATTATGTTTTTCCAAAAACGATAAAATGATATCACCAAGCCCCGCGGAAAAAATAAGTAATGGTATATTTTTTAAACTAAATATTTCAAAAAATTCTTTAAATCCACCTCTCATAGGAACTAAATTTTTAAAAGCTATATCATCAAAAATATTTTTACTTATACCACTTTCAACCATAAGTTTCATATGGATCGTCCACCATTCCCACATTTTCTCAGATTTTTCTTTCAAATCTAAATTAATATCATTTTCATAAGGATAATACTTATCGAAAAGTTCATGTGCTTTTTTTACATAATCTTCACCCATATATCCGTTATCTCGCAAAATAGCGGGCGAAGAACTTGCACGAACTCCATTTATAAACTCATAAGTCAAAGTCCTATCAAAATCAGAAATTATTTGAAGATTACTACTTCCATCTAATCGAATCTTTTCAAACTTCAAAAGAAGTTGATCCTTATTTTTTATGTGTACATTTTCTGGGAATACCATAAATAAAGATTTAGCCAATCAAATATATCTTTTTTCTTTCCAATCTACAAGTTTTAAACTAAAATGCTTAAGCTTTTAAAAAAAGAGAAATTTTATGAGTGATCAAAATCAAAATTACGACGCATCGAAAATTCAGGTACTTGAAGGTCTTGAGGCTGTAAGAAAAAGACCTGGTATGTACATCGGATCTACCGGGCAACCAGGACTTCATCACATGGTGAAAGAAATCGTGGACAATTCTATAGACGAAGCGATGGCAGGTCATGGAGATCTTGTAGAAGTAATTCTTCATGCAGATAATTCAGTAACTGTTCACGACTACGGACGAGGAATGCCTACAGATATTCATCCTAAAACAGGTAAATCTACTGTTGAAACTATCATGACGGTACTTCACGCAGGAGGTAAATTCGGAGATGGAGCATACAAGGTATCAGGAGGTCTTCACGGAGTAGGCGCCAGTGTGGTAAACGCTTTGTCTGAAGATCTAAAAGTACAAGTTCATAGAGATGGGAAACTTTGGGAACAAACATACAAAAAAGGTAAAGCGACGAAAAATTTAGAAGTTGTAGGCAAAAGTGATAGAACAGGTACTTCGGTAACATTCATAGCAGATACATCTATCATGGAAACTACAAGTGTTGAATTTGAATGGGTTTTAGAACACTTAAGAAGACAAGCGTATCTAACAAAAGGAATAAACTTAAGAGCTCATGATGAAAGAACAGGAAAACGATTTGCCTTCTACTTCGAAGGAGGAATCAGATCTTATGTAAATCATTTAAATAGAGATAAAGGTGGTATGGGAGAGATATTTTATATGGAAAAAGCAGTGGATGATTTTATGATCGAAATAAGTATGCAATACAATAAAGAATTCCAAGAAAATATCTATTCTTTCGCAAACCACATCCCAACACCAGAAGGAGGAACTCATCTTACAGGTTTCAAAAGTGCACTCACAAGAGTAATAAATAATTACGCCAGAGAAAGTGAAATGATAAAAGAAAAAGATGAAAACCTTACTGCTGAAGATGTAAGAGAAGGACTTACTGCTGTTATTTCAGTGAAACTTCCTGATCCTCAATTTGAAGGTCAAACAAAAAATAAACTCGGAACACCAGCTATGAGAGGAGCTGTGGAAGCCGTATTTGCTGAAAAATTTGCCGAATTTTTGGGTGAACAACCAGCTACCGCTAGAGAAATAATAAATAAGGCATACCTTGCTGCTCGTGCAAGAAAAGCCGCTCGTGCCGCGCGCGATACTATTATAAGAAAAGGCGCTCTGGAAGGAATGACTCTTCCAGGAAAACTTGCTGACTGTTCGAACAAAGATCCAGAAAAATGCGAACTTTACATAGTAGAGGGAGATTCTGCGGGTGGTAGTGCAAAACAAGGACGCCATAGAGATACTCAGGCTATCTTGCCTTTAAAAGGTAAAATCCTAAATACAGAACAAGCAAGGATGGATAGAATTTATTCACATTCTGAAATTAAAGCTATGATTATAGCTCTTGGTACTGGTATCGATGAACAATTTGACCTAACTAAACTTAGATATCACAAAATAGTAATAATGACCGATGCGGATGTCGATGGTGCTCACATTAGAACACTTCTACTCACTTTCTTCTTTAGATATATGAGACCGATCATCGAAGCTGGTCATCTTTATATTGCTCAACCTCCTTTATATAAACTTTCAAAAGGAAAACAAAGCTGGTATGCCATGACAGATGAAGAAAAAGAAAAAATCAGATTAAGAGAAACTATAGGAGATGAAGGAATTCAAAGATACAAAGGTCTTGGAGAAATGAATCCTGATCAACTTTTTGAAACAACAATGGATCCAAATACAAGAACCTTTTTAAAAGTCACTATTGAGGATGCACAGGAAGCAGATCACATCTTCTCAGTACTTATGGGTGATGAAGTACCTCCTCGTAAAAAATTTATCCAAACCCACGCAAAAAGTGTTAGTGATTTAGATGTATAAAAAAACTCTTGCCTAAAAATAAAACATTCCCTATATTGGCTTGGCGTTATTTAAAAACAAATCTTTCCTCAGATTTTAAAACCAAGAAACTTGTTTCTGTTTTAAAATCTGTGAGGAGAAGCAAATGAAAGCTGAAGTTATTTTTAGATATAAAAATACGGAAGCTGTATATTTTGCTTCGACGACGACGCGGGCGTTTAGCTCAGCTGGTCCAGAGCATCTCGTTTACACCGAGAGGGTCCGGGGTTCGAATCCCTGAACGCCCACCAAAACGAATTTCTAAAAAGATAGTTTCCCTACCTCACTATCTTTTTTTAATTTATAAATTATTTGAATGATATCCAACCTTCTCTCTAAAGAAACTCCTGTCAACTTAGAATGTATTTTATTTTCCGAATATAATTTCGGCAAATATTTTTCAAGAAGACCACATACAATCATTACTTCTTCATGAAATAATGACATTAAAGTTTTTAGTCTTTCAGAATATTCATGACTGCACAATACTGACTTACCTTTTTGTATTTTATCTACTTCTTCAAATACATCTTTATAAAACTCTAATATCATTTTCCTATATTTTTGTACTACAAATAAGAAAAATAAATTTTCAGTTTTATTAAATTTAGAAACATCGCCAAGAAGATTCGTGCTCATTACAACCAAT
>CAZOKC010000016.1:0-3234 GCA_964580335.1 uncultured Candidatus Peribacteria bacterium | reverse complement strand
GATTCTAGCTTCAATATCTAATTTTATAGAATCTATATGACCTTGATTTATCATTCTAAATTAAAAGTCCATATTGATACACTAATAAAAATAAATTAACAATATAATTTATATTTTATTTAAGCATTCCTTCTAACATCTGGATTTCTTCACTTTGAACTAAAATAATATCATTTGCCATATCATTTATTTCTCTTTTTGTAGTTACTTTAAGTGCCTGTTTTGCCATTTCTATAGCCCCTTTATGATGAAGTATCATCCCTTTTATATAAGAAGTTTTTGCTTCATCCATAGAAAGTTCAGATAAATTTTCAGGCATCATCGGCTCATAACTTCCATCATCTTCAAAATCTTCCGAGAACCACTCTTTGTACCAAGTTTTCATTTTCGTAACTTCTTCAGATTGTACTTGCACTACTGCTTCAAGAAACATCCTAAAATCTTCTTCATACTCACCTTTTGAAAGAAGTATTTTAGAAGTCTCTATTGCCTCCATATGATGAGGTATCATTTTTAAAATAAAATCTTTATCATTTGATACAGTCATTTCATGATTCATGGATGAATGATCCATATCATTTGTCTTATACCTTGGATAGACAACATAAATTATTCCTATGATTATCACAACCAAAAGAAGCCACACTGATTTTTTCATAAATAAAAAAGTTATTAAATAAAAAACATCAAAATTGCCATAATAAGCATAACTAAATCTTCAATCAAAGTCACCCATGTCATAGGTATTTTAAATACAGCACCAAGGCATGCACAAACAAATTTTCTTTTTGAAATAAGTGCTTTATAAACTCCGATACTTCCAATAAACATTATAAATATTGTAGCAATGTTTGTATAAAAAAGATCATTTGAAAATATATAAGAAAACCCCAGACCAAGTTCGATAAAAGGATAGATGAAGCTGTAAAATTTGCTTCTATATGCCAAAATATCATAGGTAGCAAAACTTTCTGCAAAAGCTTTAAGTTTTATAACTTTAAATCCTCCAAAAATTATAAAAAATCCCGCCATAAAATCTCTCATAAAGTACATCAAATCAAACCCTCCAGATGAAATAGGTCTCACTAGACTAAGTAAAACAACCAAAGATAATACGAGTATAAGTGGGATAAATTTTTTAATACCTTCTACAGATTTCACTGAATTTGCCTGAGTTTCAGATAATTTATAATTTCCAATTTTCAAAATCGCTTTATTTAACTGCGAAAGATCAATATGGTTTACCATTTCCAAAACCGCTTTTTTCGAAGTGAAATCAACCTTCGCACTTTTTATATTTTTCACTTTCAAAAGCACCTCTTGTATTTTTTTGGCACAAGATACACATGACATTCCTTCGACAAAGTATGTGTGAGTCATAATAAAACACTAAATATACTATATATAGTATATGCACTATTATAAATAAGGTAAATATTTTAATTTAGCAAACCTGAATTAAAGATTGAAATTGAAATGACTAACAGAAATTTCTTCGCCACCAATTCGACGGTAAAATGACACGGCATCTACATCATTTGATTCAGCTTCTACAAAAATTGTTGAAATACCTCGCAATTTTGCTTCAGCTTTAAGACTTTCAATAAGTCTTGTTCCAATTCCCTGTTTTTGATACTCAGGATGGACTGCAATATCATAAATATATAATTCTTTATTACCGTGAATTGGAGTCATCTCAAATGCAACAAGTCCTCCCACTATTTTTTGTTCCAAAAATGCACCTAAAAATATTATCGTATTGTTTTCAAAAATTCTCTCAAGATATTCATGACTCACTGAATAATCAGATTCAAAAGCTAAAGAAAAAACTGAAATCAAATCTTTTAATTCATTAACAGTCTTTAAATTTTTTATAAATAAATTTTTCATACAATTTTATAAAATAACAAAATTTCATATTTCATTCTAGCTAAAAAATTATACGATCTCATTTTGCTTCAGATCGCTATGTGAAATTAAACTATAAATTATAGACATAAAGGATTTTCAACATCCGAAAGAACCAAGCTTTAGCTGTTCTTAAAGATAAAAAGTAAGAGCACACGAAGGTTAAAAGAAATTATGAAGTAATTTCCGAAAACCGAAATACAGATCTTGCGAAAGTGGCGGTGGGAGAGGGATTCGAACCCTCGCGAGGGCCTAAACCCTCCTACAGGATTAGCAATCCCGCCTCTTCAGCCTCTTGAGTACCCCACCGTTCGTCGAAGCTCTGCTTCGACGAACGTGATTTCGTAATGAAATCATTTAACGTCTCCGCAGTCTTCTCCTCTTGGATTTAAGAACAGCTTCGCTTGGTTCTCAAATCCATAAAAATATTTAGAACAAACATTTGCTTAAAGAATTTTATGTATTTTAATCAAAATAGCAAACGATTATTTAAATTTGCGAATTTTCATTCCAGTGCTATAGTTTTGACAATTTTAAAGATAATTAAGCTCTTATGAAAAATTCTCTGCGACTGATCCTTTGGATTATTATTATTGGTATAGTAATTTTAGTTTTTTCAAAAGTAAATAAAACATCTGCCCCAAGTCTTACAGTAGCCCCTGCTGGAGAAAGTATAAAAATAGGAATTATCGCTCCTCTTACAGGAGAAGCTGCTTCTTATGGTGAACCTTTATCAAAGGTAATTTCTTTAGCTACAAAAGAAATCAATCAAAGCGGTGGGGTAATGGGTAAACCACTAGAAATGATTTATGAAGATGGAAAATGTAATGGAAAAGATGCTGCAAATGCCATGAGTAAATTGGTAAATACAGATAAGGTACAAGCCGTAATTGGTGGATTTTGTTCAAGTGAATCACTTTCCGCTGAACCAATAGCTACTTCATCAAAAGTAGTTTTATTATCAGGAAGTTCAAGTTCACCAGACCTTACAGGCAAAAGTCTTTTCTTCTCAAGAAATTATCCAAGTGACGCTAAACAAGGAGAAGTTTTAGCTAATGTTGCATTCAATGATAAATCTTGGAAGACAGTAGCTATGATTCAAGAACAAACTGACTACGCTCTTGGTCTATATAATTCATTTTCAAGTGAATTTGAAAAACTAGGTGGAAAAGTAATAAAAGAAGAATTCAAAACTGGAGAAAGTGATTTTAGAACAACTCTAACAAAACTAAAATATACTAATCCGGATGCATTATTTATGAACGGACAAACTCCAGCTTCTTTCGAAAGAATAGCTAAACAATTAAAAGATCTTGAATGGAAACC
>CAZOKC010000015.1:14959-15185 GCA_964580335.1 uncultured Candidatus Peribacteria bacterium | reverse complement strand
CCGTTGTACTAACAGGAGAACTCCCAAACTACTCTCGCGAAGAAGCAACAAGTATCATTGAATCTCAAGGTGGAATAGCGGCAACTGGAGTATCATCAAAAACCGATTATCTACTCCTTGGTGAAAATCCAGGAAGTAAATATGAAAAAGCTAAGGAACTTGGAGTGATGATAATTGATGAAGAAAAGTTGAAATAATTTCTAGTAAAATCATAGAGCTTTTGCTT
>CAZOKC010000015.1:349-14944 GCA_964580335.1 uncultured Candidatus Peribacteria bacterium | reverse complement strand
AAACCAACTCTGTGATATAATATTATGATGGAAATTCCGAATCTAACCTCAAATTTATGCCTCTTCTAAAAATAGGATGTATGGGATCTGCATCTGGCCCAACTCTCAAAAAACCAGGAAATGTAGAAAAATGTAGAAAAGTAGGTGAAGAAATTGCTTACAGAGGATTTATAACAGTTACTGGAGCTTGCCCAGGACTTCCTGATGAGGCCGCAAAAGGTGCTAAAAAAAATGGGGGGTTTGTATTTGGAATGTCCCCTGCTTTCTCTCTTGCAGAACATATCAAAACTTACAAATCACCAGTATCTCACTATGACATGATTTGTTATTCTGGACTTGGACTTATGGAAAGAGATATTTTAAATATAAGATCATGCGACGCAGTAATTTTCCTAGGAGGAGGAGTTGGAACACTTAATGAATTTACAGTAGCTTATGAAGAAGGTAAAATCTTAGGAATACTGAAAGGTACAGGTGGACTTTCTGAACACATACCTGAAATACTTAAAATGGTAGACAAAAATGCAGAAGAAAGACCTGGATTATTTATAGAAGAAGATCCGATAATCCTTGTAGATAAAGTTTCCAAAGCAATGCTTACAATTCCTCATCCTTATTCAGAAGACGCGTTCCTTGGTTTCAAAGGATAAATTATTGTTCGTTCGAAGGTTCAGGAAGACTAGAAGGTTCTAAACTAGATCCCTCTGGAGTTTGAGGTACTGGTACACCACCAGGTAAGTAAGTTATTTCTATAGTTGCAGCTGGACTTTTTTTACCATTTGCATCTATAGCCCAAACATTATAAGTATTCTTTCCTGGTTTTAATGTATCATATTCAGCCCACGCAAAATACTGCCATGTTTTATCACCTGGTTTAAATTGTTTCAAAACAAATTCATTTACCTGAATCTTAGAAGCTCCATCAGGCGCCACTCCTTTCAAAGTATTTTTTGGATCACTTGTTTCAAAACTTCTACCACCATTTGGTTCTAAAATAATTGGGGCAGTAAGGGTAGCCCCTAAATCACCTTCTTGTGGAGCAAGAACAATACCACCAAAAGCCTGTTCCAAAGTTATATCTTCATCAGCTCTTCTTAAATATACGTTAATAACTTTAGGTAAACTTTTATTTCCAGCCTCATCTAAAGCATAAATAGTAAAAGTATTAAGACCATATTTCATGTTCCCACCATAAAGATTTGCAATATAAGACCATTCTGTATCTCCTGGTTTAAATTTTGTAAGAACAAAATCATTAACCTGAACTTTGACTGTTTCAGGAGTTACATTACCTTTTATATCAAGTCTTGGATCTGCCCAAATAGCTTTATCACTTTGAGGAAAAGTAACAGTAGGAGCAGGTAATGGAGTCAAATCTTTATTTATTTTTATAGTATTTCTATAAACAACGTTTCCAAGTGGATTTTTACCTTCAATGGCAAGTATATTCTCACCATCCTTCGGAACTGGAACTCCTGTAACTTTCCACATTTCACCATCAAAAGTAGCTTGCTTACCATTTACATTTACTTCAACTACTTTACCCCGAAGAAATGTACCTGAAACATCTATAAGACTAGATGATATTTTTTGTCCTTCTTTTGGAGAAATTACAGACACAAGACCTTCATCTACTCCTTTTATAGCTGTTGTATCTTCACCAGCAACTGTTACTGGAATATTTATACTATCACTGTAAAATCCAGCATTCCATTTATAAAAAGTTCCCAATTTATATTCGTCATCTATTGCTGTTATAAGACTTGGATTTTGCCCAATCTTAAGAGATTTTTGAACCTGACTTGTAACAAAAATTTGTTGTCCAACTCCAACAGTATATGTCTCTGTAACTTTATTTTGAGTATCATCTAGAACTGATACCGTAGCTTCACCTCCAAAAACCCTTACAGCATCTATAGAATTATCTGTAGATACAGCAAGTCTTGCATCAGATGTTGCAACTATAAGTCTTTTAAGATTTATAAGAGTATCAAAAGTTTTTTCAGTATTATTTGTAGGTTTTACATCGAACCAAACTTGCCCTTGAGCAATTTCATATGTAGATCTTACCGATTCGTCTGTAACAACATTATTAGTAATAGAAAATTTTGTAGATTCATCTACTCTTGCTATAGATCCTCCATCTATTCTTACAATTATAAAAGAATCTGGAGCAGTTGTAACCGATTCTTTTGTAAAAATACTTTCATCTTTATCTTGTAAAAGCTTATATTCTACCCCATCCTTTAAAACCATTGTGGCACTACCTTGTATTAAAGTAGCAGTAGCAACAGCTTTAGGTGAACTATCAGTAAATAACCAATTATAAATTCCTCTAACAACCCAAATAAATATAAACAAAACAATCAAAACCAAAACAACATTAAAAAGACCTTTAAGATTGATATTGGAAGACTTCTTCCTGCTTGAATAAGAACTTTGATACATATTAATTTCTAATTATAGCGTAAACGCTCAGATATAATGATTAATTCTTTGCAAAAAGTCAATTTTTTTGTAGAATTAATCGAGTTAAATATCTATCGATTATTTTATTCTAAATAGTTTAGATCATAAGAATTAGAATTAATTTATATGAAAAAATTCAAATTAGTCGCAAATTATAAACCAACCGGAGATCAGCCTCAAGCAATAGAATCTTTAGTAAAAGGATTAAATGAAAAAAAACAATTCCAAACCCTTCTCGGTGTAACAGGTTCAGGAAAAACTTTCACAATGGCAAATATCATAGAACGCACTCAAAGACCAACCCTTGTCATGGCTCACAACAAAACACTTGCCGCTCAGCTTGCTCAAGAATTTCGAAGCTTCTTCCCTGAAAATGCAGTTCATTACTTCGTGAGTTACTATGATTATTATCAACCTGAAGCATACATCCCACAAACCGATACTTACATAGAAAAAGATGCATCTATAAATGATGAAATAGATAAATTCCGTCACGCAGCTACTTCAAGTCTACTTACCAGACGTGATGTTATAATAGTTGCATCCGTTTCATGTATTTATGGGATCGGAGATGTAGAAGATTATAAAGAACTTTCTATCGTAATCGAAAAAGGTAAAAGATATAACAGGCATGAATTTCTCACAAAACTTGCAGATATGCAATACGAAAGATCTCATATGGATTTCAAAGGAGGACAATATACAGTGATTGGCGATATCATAGAAGTTTTTGCACCAGGTGATGACCATGTTACACGTCTTGAATTCTTTGATGATGAACTTGAAAGAATAGTCAAAGCAGATCATATCACAGGAGAAGTAGTAGAAGAACTTGATAAAATTTTATTTTTCCCAGCAAAACACAACGCCACTCCAGAATGGAAACTCGAAAAAGTATATGATCTTATCAAAAAAGAACTCGATGAAAGAGAAGAATATCTAAAAAGTATAGGTAAACCTATTGAAGCTTATAGGATCAGACAAAGAACTGAGTTTGATATAGAAATGATGAAAGAAACAGGTTATTGTTCAGGTATAGAAAATTACTCAAGATATCTATCTGGAAGACAAGAAGGTTCAAGACCTACTGTACTTCTTGATTATTTCCCAGATGACTTTCTACTTTTTGTTGATGAATCTCACATGACCATACCACAAATTGGAGGAATGTTTGCCGGAGACAGGGCAAGAAAAGTAAATCTCATAGAACACGGATTTAGACTTCCAAGCGCTCTTGATAATAGACCGTTGCAATTTGATGAATTTGAAAATTTTATGAAATCCACTGTTTTTGTCTCAGCAACACCAAGTGAAAAATATGAACTTATAAAATCAGAAGGTGAAATAGTAGAACAACTCATACGTCCAACAGGTCTTCTTGATCCAACTATAGAAATTCATAAAACTGAGCATCAAATAGATGATCTCACAAACAAAATAAAAGAAAGAACAGAAAAAGGAGAAAGAGTCCTTATCACAACTCTCACCAAAAAAAGTGCCGAAGATCTCACAGATTTCTTCGATGAACACGGAATCAAAGTACGTTATCTTCATAGTGAAATAGAAACAATAGAAAGACTTCAAATCCTTCGTGACTTGCGTCTTGGAAAATTTGATGTACTTATTGGTATCAATCTTCTTAGAGAAGGATTGGATTTACCTGAAGTATCACTTATCGCGATACTTGATGCTGACAAACAAGGTTTCCTCCGGTCAGCTCCAGCACTTATCCAAACTATTGGACGTGCTGCTAGAAATGCTAACGGTCACGTAGTTATGTACGCAGACAAAGAAACTCCAGCTATGAAAGAAGCCATCGAAGAAACTAAAAGAAGACGAGCTATACAAGAAGAATATAATAAAAAACATGGAATCACACCAAAAACAATAATGTCCGAGATCAAAGAACTTGCTCTCACTCAAGAATCAAAAACCAAAAAAAACGAAAAGAAAAAACTCTCCAAAGAAGAGATAAAAAGACAAATTGCCAAACTCGAAATAGACATGGACATGTACAGCGCAAACCTAGACTTTGAAAAAGCTGCGGAGGTAAGAGATGAGATTGAGAGACTTAAGAAAAGAGAGTAAAAATCTAAGTTTTAGATCCAGAAAATAAATCTCTTATTCTACCAAAAAACCCTCTTCTAGTAGTTTCTACATCCAAACTACCTACATGTTTTTTACCTTCTTCTATCTTAACAAGTGAATCTATAGTTCTTGATAACATATAATACATACCCGCAATTGTAGTAGAGTTAACATACCAAGAATAACCATTTTTATAAGTTTCACCCATAGTCATTTCTCTTCTTTCAAACCTAACACCAAGAGGATCATTTTCATCATCGTATATATCGATAGATTCTTGTGTGAAGTTAGGTCCGTTACCTACTTTTGTCAAACTTCCAGCCTGTTCCGCAAGTACCCTTGCAAAAGATTCTACTTCGGCATCAAGAGTAGAATAATCTTGTAAAACATCTTCACTAAATGTTTCATGTATAAATGATTTCAAAGTAGTAGAAGCAAAAAGGTATGCTGCTACATTATCAGCATGTCCAGATAGTGTAGCTGTCATTATAAGCATACCAAAACAAATTTTCTTAAGTTGCTCTGGTGTAGGCTTATTTCCTTTTTCAACTCCTGCAAATGAAGGAAGTATAAGTTTTGCCATTCTAGAAAGTCCTGCTACACTTGGTATCTGTGTAGAAAGTGCCCAAAATACTTCTCTAGCACTATGAGAAGTGAGTTCAGACAATCTCTCAACTTGTTTTTCTATTCCAAGATATTTTATCGCCTTAGATACAATATCCTGATCAGAATCGCCATGAGTTGGTAAAAGATCATTTATTTCTTTATCAACACTTTGAATCTCTAGTTTAAGTCTATCAATCAAATCCTGAATTTGACTTAACTCATATTCATCAGATGTAACACTTACTCCAGATTCTAAAGAAATTTGTATTTTATTTTTTCTTTTTTCATATTCTGTCAATTTAGTTTCCAAATCTTTTTTTCTTAAAATAGCATCATTTAACTTTTCAGGATCATGAGACGATACATGATCTTCATGATGTGATTTACCATTTACAGAAGTAGCCTTACTCAAAGCTTCAGCCAGTGTATCAATATTTACTTGCGAAAGTTTTTCCACTATTTCATCAGTATCAAGATCAGGATTTTCTCTAAGCCTTTTCCCAAGTGAAGATATTTTACCCATACCAAAGTGGTCAAGCTTCGTAAAATCCCCGATTAATTCTCCAAACAATTTTGCTCTCAGTGCAGTCTTTTTATCTTCAGGTGTAATTTGATTTTTTGAATCTATTGGACTAGAAGCTTCTGTAGTTCTATTTCTTTCAGGTTGTTTTTGATTTTTAACATCTGAAATCATTTGTTCAAATACTTCAGATATTTCAGAAGATTTATGATTCTGAAACTGCCTTTCAAGTGTTCTAAGTATTGAAAGAGCTCTTTGGACAGAAAAGAAATCACCTTTTTTAAAACAATTTCTAAGTTCATCTAATTGACCTGAAACATGAAAATCTGAATATTCTTGAAATCTATTTCCATGAGAATCCATCATCTCGTCATCTCCTTCAACTAAAAGAGTTTTACTAAGTTGTGATTGAGTCAATCTTGGCATCCCCAAAATCACCCTTCTTAAAGTATCTCCTTTTTCTTTCAAATATGATCTAAAAGAAAATCTATAATCCGCTTTTGGTATAGAAGCAAGTATCTCTTCAAGATTTTCAGAATTTTTACTATCATGATATTTTATTGCCTCATATACCCTTTGAGAGTAAGCCGAAGCATCCATAAAAGAAACATCTCTAAGATTTTCTTTGTCTGTGAATAACCTTGTAACACTAGATATTGATAATTGTAAAGATTCTTTAAAATCACTAAAAGTATTCGAATTCAAAGCCCCTATAGAAACAAGCCATCCGAAATTACATGTAGCCGTATAAAATACTGAAGAAGCAAGACCAATACCCTCCCCCATAGCCAAAGTCATTGGTTTATTATAGTTCCTCAAATAAAAATAAAGTTGTGGAGGATCACCTGCTCCAAATCCACCATTGGTATTAGCTGTCAAAGCCAACATCATTTTTGAAAAACCAAAAACACCATTAAAATACGTATCAGTTCTTTTTTTTGCATAACTTCTAATTTCAGATTCAGGTATAGCTTCTTTAATTTCTCCATTTTTTAAATAAACTCTACCTAAAACTGCTTTTGAATACGATTGTTCATAAAGTAATTTCATAACATCCATCTTCATTTTATTAGCAATCGCAGAAGACATATAAGTCGTCCCCAAAGGAGCTAAAATAAAAGTAAGTGAAGCTATTTGAGTAACTTTCTTTGAAATTGATGCATTCACATTTCTTAAATAGTTTAACCAAACTTCTCTTCCTTGACCCATATCTGGTCTTCTAACACTAAATCTTTCTTGTTCATTTATTTCTTCCATTGCTTCAAATATTTTCTTTTCATTTACCTCCATGTGTTCCGATGTAATATCTGAAAGAGCAACCAATACAGGTAAAGGCTTAAGTCCTTCATAAAGCTCTGCAATCTCATGTTCTGCCAAATGTTTACCTTCATTTCCTCCAAAATATTTAAGCAAGAAAATCCTCGCAAAAGCTGTAGTATTCATTTCAATAGCACTATATATCCCTAAACTTTCTGCTTGAGCTCTTTCTTTATTTCTGGCTCTCAATTCAAGATCAGTTTCATTTTCATCATATAGTTTAAAGAATTTATGAACTTCTGGCTTAAGCATACCTTTGTAAATAACCAATCTGACAAAATCAGCTGTAACCGCAAATGCAGTTGAATAATCAAGCCACTCTGGTAAGTCACTTTCTAAATGATTCAAATGTTTATCTACAAGATCATTTGAAGTGTTCTCATGGTTTTTATCTGATTCATCTGAACCCAAAACTACCGTTGGATTTAAAATCATACCTATTCCCAAAACACCCAATGCTTTTAAAAAAGATCTTCTATCAATCGGATTACCAATTTCTTTTAGATAATTACCTTTTTCTTCTTCACCTGAACCCTTATATTCTCCATGAAATAAACCCATAAAAAATTATTGAATTATTTAAAAATAAGCGATCAGTATATTCTCTAATCAACTTTTGTCAATATTTTTTCAAATTTCAAAAAATTCAATTTCCATGATATTATCAAATAAAATAAAAAATTATGATTGCACTCGGCATAGACCCAGGAATAGAAAGAACAGGTATAGGAGTAATAGAATATGATGGGCCAAATGAGATACATCCTATTTGGTACGGACTTATAACTACAGACAAAAGAAATTCTCATGTAGAAAGATTAGAAACTCTAGACCGAGATCTCAAAGAACTTCTTATGAGATTTCATCCAGATATAATAGGAATCGAGGAACTTTTTTTCACATCAAATCAAAAAACAGCCATGAATGTAGCAGAAGCACGTGGAGTTATTTCATTACTTTGCCACAAACAAGGAATCAAATTTGAAACATTTACTCCAAACGAAATAAAATCAACTATCACAGGAAACGGAACCGCTTCAAAACAAGAAGTGGCAAGAGCTGTATGTCAAATATTAAATCTTTCAGAAGCACCTCATCCTGATGACATCACAGACGCACTTGCTATAGCTATATGTACAGGATTAAATCAAAATAAATGGAAATAATTTTTATTTATCGATATCAAACAATTCAAACATCTTAGTTATTCCATTATAACTCATTTCAAAGTCTCTACCTAAAATATTGTTTGAAGATAAATAATTTTTGACTTTATCATGATAATTAAGACAAACAAATTCTTTTAAAAAAGCATGAGCTATAATCACAGAATGAAGTCTACATGCAAATACGAATGTCGCTTCTTTATAAGAATTTATAACTTCTATTACATCATTTGAACCAATAATAATCTGAATATTAACATTACAAGTTAAATTTTTTTCTAAAGCAACATGAAGCATTCTACAAATATGTAAATCATCCTGACTTCCTGCTCCAATTTGAAAAGGTATCAATATAATTTTTACTTCTTCATGAGATTTAGATAGTTTCTTTGAAAGTTCCAAAGCAAATCTATCCTGAAAATTTTTATCTTCCCACAAAGTTGCTCCACGAACCGAAATGAGAATAGTTTCAACATTATTTTTTGCATTTTTAATTTCAATATTTTTCAATAGTAACAAAGCTAAATCTTCCTCAATCTGAACATTATCTATATCCAATTTATTTAAAACATTTTTAGATTCCACATCCCTCACTGAAATATATTTTGCACTACCAAAGAATTTTTTAAGATCTCTTATTTGAGCGAGTGTAGAAGGAGTATTTACACTTTGACCATAAAAAATAATATCTTTTTTAAAAAATAATCCAAAAAATGCATATTGACCCCATATAAAATAAGAAAATGGAGATTTATTATCAAAAAGCCCTCCTCCTCCAAAAACAACCATATCGGATCTAAATATTGTCCACAAAGTTCTTATCCAAGAGAGATTTATAAAAGATCTAACTCCCGATGGAAGTCGACTTAAAAAATATATTGGATTCATTTTAGAATTACTTCCAGAAAATTGAATATTTGAATTTTGATTTTCAAAAAATATTTTAATAGAATTTCGAGATTCTCTATGACTTGCTGTAACTATATAAACTTCAAAATCATTAAATTCTTTTTTTAGTTTCATCAAAGCACCTAGCATCAAAAGTTCATCTCCTGTATTACCTGCCCCATAGTTGCCTACAAGAACTATTTTTTTCATAAAATCAATTTTTAAAATTGCAATTTATACTCCTATTTTAGACAACATATGTCAATAAATGAAAGTGTTGTTACTATTTTCATCTTTAAAAAAATAGTATAATGCAAATCGAAAATTATAAACTTATGTCAAAATTTACCTATTATATACCAAAACTTGAATATCCCAAAAAAGGACTTCTTAAAACAGTTTCTTTAGAATTCCAAAAATGGAGCAACCTTAAAAAAGCTACTTTTATATCATTAACTCTTCTTATATTTACAAATTGGTTATCTCCATGGTTTGCAATAGGAGAAGAAAGTTTTTATTCCACAGATGGAATAGTCAGTTTCATTGGTATACTTATATATTTTTTCAATTTTTCTATTTTATATTTCTTCATAACAGAACTTGCTGAAATAAAAACAAAAATAGCCAAAGAAAATATTTATAAATGGATGCTTTTTGCAAGTTTTGAAGTTTTTATACTTTGTGTAATAGGATTTTCCATAAGTCACAATATCAATTATTCTCTGACACAAGATGCAAGACCTCTAGTAGGTGTATTTATAAGTTTACTTTTTTCACTAGCTCTATTTATCGAAATAGTTGCTTTAAATGTTTATGAAAAACCAAACCAAATACCAAAATCAGCTTATCTAATACCTGAAGAAAAAATCGAAGAAAGTTTAGATGAATATCTTGAAAAAAGAATTGAACAAATGCGTGATGAAAATGAAAAACGTGAACCTTCAAAAGAACAATCAATGTTATTCGATATATAAAAGACCATAAAAAATATACTAGAAACTCACTCACATATCTCCGCCTTACACCACTCATTTGGAAGCCCTAAATACACTCCCGGATAAAATAAAAATGCAAGTTCATAAGATTCTTTAGTAAATGGACCAAATACACCGTAACCCTTATCTTCTGGTCCATCTAAAATCCCCATACTCACCTGAAAGTCAGCAACTGCCTGTTTTGTTTTATCGCCATATATTCCATTTGAAGCATCTTGATACCATCCAAGAAAACCAAGTCCTTTTTGTAGTATTTCAACTGATTCTCCTCTTTCACCTTGTGACATAATTTCCGAAGGTAAATAATTGGAAATTAAATAATCTGTAACAGATTCCCATAAAACTTTTGTGGTAGTTGGACCAATATTTCCTGCTCCCTCACTATTTTTATTTTTGATAATTCCTTTATTTATCTGAAAATCAATAATTGCATTACGAGTTACACTTCCAAATAATCCAGTAGGTTTTTCAGGGAAAAATCCAAGCATCTTAAGAAATTGTTGCAAAGTATAAACACCACCACTTCTTTCCCCCATCTTACCTTTCCATTTAAGATCATCCGACTGTAATATACTTATTATATTTTTTCTAGATTCTTCTTTCGAAACACGTAAAACCTCTTCTTTTACACTTGCTAAATCAAAATACATATCAAGTAATGCTTTTTTGGTCTTTAGACCAAAAAAGCCTGCAGCATTATCTTTATCATTTTTTATGATCCCATGATCTACTTGAAAAGAAAAAACAGCATCAATAGTTTGATTATCATAAACCCCAGTTTTATTTAAAGGATAACCCAATTTTGATAACACATCTTGAAGTTTTATGACATCATCTCCTTTTGCATTTCTTCCAAGACCCGATTTTATATCAAATTTTTCTAATATAACCCCACTTACACTATCTGGATTTTGTTCAAACCTTACCCATGACATTATAAGTTCATCAATCACGTGCAAATCTATATATGAAGCCTTTGTCCAATAAAGATTTTTATGTTTCAAAAATTTAGTTAAAGCACCCATAGTTTCCAAAGTTATTCTCGGACTATCAAAATTTGATCTTATCCATCCAAGATCTCGAAGCATAGTATGAAGAATATCGACTTGTATTCCACTATCACCCTTTCTAAGTGGTCCTTCAAATTTAAGCAAAGAAAGAAAATTTTCACCTGCATAAGGTACAAGATGTTCAATAGATAAAGTATCTTTTATTTTACTATTTACACCAAGAACATTAGCTTCTACAACTCTTTTACCCCAAATAATAGCCCTTTTAAGTCCTAGTTCCCCATAACCCATCCAAATATCAAGTCTATCATACACATGACCTCTATTACCTGCCTCTACTATTGCTCCTCCTCTATCCAAAACTTCTCCTATACCCAAACCTTTTAATTCTATTTTTGTTCCAAATGGATACTTCGAAGGAGCAGCAATCATTCCAACCCTCACTGAACTTCCTGACGCCCCATTTACACCTCCCCCATTGAGTCTAAGATCTCCTGCAAGATCACCAGTCATATAATATTTCTGTCCAGGCAAAGGAGAATAATAAGCTGAAACTAAAAATTTTTTTTCAAATGAAGAAGCAGAAGCCAAATTCAAAGAAACATCCTTTTTCAAAAAAACATTTAGATTTGTCACCGTAATAGTAATCAATAAAGTTACGGCAATCACCTTAGTTTTAATCATTAGATGTTTTATTTAAAAACTTAAAATTACACATCGGAAAACATTTTACTTAAGAATTATATCAAAACAAGATAGTTTTTATTGACAAAAGTCATATTAACTTATAGCATGGCGCAAGCCTAAAGAATTTATGAAAAATTTTGGAAAACCAAGAAAAGTAAAAGCAAGATTCAAAGTACATGGATTCCTTGCGAGAATGAGAACTCCTGGAGGAAGAGCTGTTCTTAGTAGAAGAAGATCTATAGGAAGAAAAGTTATTGCTGTAAAATAGTTCTATCGTCTATATTCAAATTATATAAAATTTAGGATTCTATGCTACCAAAAGCAAATCGCCTAAATAAATTGCTGTTTAAATTAGTTTCAAAGAAAGGCAAAAAAGTATCATCCAATCCAAAGATGATCTTTTTATTGTCAAAAGATAATTCCTTCAAAACGTCCATAGTTGTTCCCAAGAAAACCTTGAAAAAAGCAGTAGATAGAAATAGACTACGTAGGCGAATTTATTCTGCGATATCAAAGATTGAAAGCAAACCGAAAGGTTGGCTTATAATCTATCCTTCCCCACATTATTTAAAGAGTGAATTTCAGATTATCAAAGATGATTTTATAAAGTTATTTTCAAAATTAAACTAGATTATGAAGACTGTAGGCCTGTATATATTACTTTTTTTAGGATTTTTTCTTTTATTTTCTTCATATAGACAAGAAAATTTACAAAAAGAAATCGTATCACAAATAGCATCTTTACAAGCCTATCCAAAAAATACTATCAAAAAAGGAAATGTAGTTTATGTAGATATACAAAATAAATCAGATAAACCACTAATACTTGGAAATGAAAACACTCCCCCATTTGAAATCACTTTCCAAAACGAAAAAATAACTTTTGAAGACATAAACATAACTCCATTTTGGCCAAAAGAAATAGCTCCAAACGAAACTTATAGATTCTCACTAGACAGATGGAACAATCAAATCTTCAGTAAATCAGGTATATACACAATTTCTTTATTGTCCCAATCTATAAATGAAGAAAAAATATCTACAGAAATCACTATAAAAGAAAGAGGTTTTCTGGGACATATATGGAATACACTTTTATATAGACCTATCTACAACGTACTTATATATGTGACAACAACTCTTCCAGATAAATCACTTGGTTGGGGGATTATAATTCTTACAGTTCTTATAAGAATTATCCTTCTAATACCAAATCAAAGAGCCTTAGAATCTCAGAAAAAACTTCAAAAACTCCAACCTATCATACAAGAATTACAAAAAAAATATGCCGATGACAAAGTAAAACTTTCACAGGAAACTATGGAACTTTGGAAAAAACACAAAGTAAATCCTTTCGGAAGTTGTCTACCTATCTTAATTCAACTACCTATACTGATAGCATTATATTACGTTATCCAAGACGGACTTTTATATACAAAAACCGTTTTCTTATACCCACCTATCCAAAATATAGACATCGGTATTATTGATAGCAATTTCCTTGGAATATTACCTTTAGATAAACCTGAGTGGATTTTCTTGCCTATAACACTTATGATTCTTCAATATTTCCAACTAAAACTTGCTAATATAAAAAGACCTCAAATAGAAAACTCTGACATGCCAGATCCTATGAAAACTATGGTGTATGTTATGCCAGTTATGATCGGTGTCATGTCTGCAACATTCCCAGCAGGTCTTAGTTTATACTGGGGAATTTCAACTATATTTGGTATAGGACAACAACTTTTAGTTAATAGAGAAAAACAAACTCAAATGGGATAACATAAAATTCACATGAAATATATTAATATTATGATTTTAAATATTTTATCATTTACACCTAATTTTATTCTATGGAAACCGCTACAAAAGTAACTCTGGAAAAAATCCTCGATATGATGGGAATTTTCTACACTGATATCGAAGTTATTCGTTTCGAAGATAATATAGTCAAATTCAATATCAAAACAGAAGAAGATGCACCAGGACTTATCGGAACACACGGAAAAACACTTGGAGCACTTCAAGCAGTTGTAAACGCAATAATGTATTCAAAAGATCACTATGACGAAAAGATACACATAGTAGTTGATGTGGAAAATTATAAAGAAAGACAGGAAGAAAAGATGTTCACATCTATAGACGAAAAAGTTGAAAGAGTTTTGAAATTCAAAAAACCTATACATTTACAACCAATGAATAGCTACAAAAGAAAAATAATCCACAACCATTTCAAAGATCCAAAATATTCAGCAATAGTATGTGAAAGCCAAGGTGAGGACAGAAAACGTCATATTGTCTTAAGACCTCGTACAGAGCTTGATTCAAGCCTTGATCTAAACAATGATGAAATATTTTAATCATTCTCAAAGAAACACCTTTGACAAGTTGTAAAACATATTGACATATAATAGTGTTTATGTATAATCCGGAAGAATTTTAAATAAATATGTCTTTATTTAGACCTTCGGAACATACAGAACATTTTTCGAATCCTGAAAATAATGCTGTTAAAACAAGTTTTCTTGCAAAATTACGAAATAGTTTTGCTGCAAGAGTTGTAGCTATAGTAGGATCTATAATGGCAACAGAATCAATAAATCCAACTAATTCAAATGCCCTTGAAGCACCAGGAAGAGGAGGATACGAAAGAGTTCCTGAATCTTTTTGGGACAGAAATACGATAATGTTTGAAGTAGGAGGAGAAGGTGCATTATACAAAGCAGATAAATTTTACCAGAATAATAATCCATATGAAACTGCATTTTTTCCTGGAACAAATATTATACAAAATGTTGAATATCCAAAACTTAATACATCGAGATTTGCTCCAAACATTGCAATCG
>CAZOKC010000015.1:0-335 GCA_964580335.1 uncultured Candidatus Peribacteria bacterium | reverse complement strand
ATACCTATAGACAGAGGTTACTTAAAAATAAGAGGATCTTATGAATTGATAACTGATACAAGATTTGCAGACAAAAAATGGGCAGTGGATTTATATAATCAACTACCAAATACACAAGAAAATATACCCTATAAACTAAAACAAAGAGCTGAAGTATACAATGCAGATATAGGACTGGAACACAGATTTAAAGATTATTTCAAACTATACGGAAGATTAGGTTATCAAGGAGTATCCGGAAACCCTCTTTTTAGTGAAAATTCATCATCTACACAACAAAGATCAGGTCCATCTACAGGATCTTTTCAATTAGAAATAATTCCTTCTTGTGATAT
>CAZOKC010000014.1:14187-15361 GCA_964580335.1 uncultured Candidatus Peribacteria bacterium | reverse complement strand
ATTTCAATTACAGTTTGATCCTTCTTTCCCACACTTAAGAATAGTTAAAGTTTGGTTTTTTAGTATGTGTTAAATTCAAAATATACAGCTTGTATGTTTGATCTTTTTTCGAATTTTGAAATCATTATTGGATTTGGTTTATAAATCCGGATTAATTTTAATTCGAATCTTTTTATACTATATTACACCATCTTGAAGAGTATAAACTGCTCTATCAAGTCTTTTAAATATCTTTGTATTTTGTAAATTTAGAGATATTGTACCAAGTTTCACTTTTCTTTGTTTAAGTACATCGTTTATAATTTCCTGTTTTGTCATTGGGCGACCTGATTTTTTCAAAACTGATTTAAGAACATCTGCAACTGTACCATGATCATAACCCCATTCTTTAAGGGCATATAAGCCTCGTCCCATGAGTACAAATTGATCATATCTTATAAGTTCATTATGAACCGCTTGAGTTGTTACATCTTTACTGTCGAAACTATAATCTTTGATTTTATCTGCCAAGTCTTTGAAATGAAGAGGTTTATTTTCTTTTCTAAGTACAATAAGTGCTTTATCTCTTATACTTTTTGGGTTTACCCATCTCATCGACATAAGGCCCCATCCTTCAGGGATTTTTTTAAGTCTTTTATCTACAGCAAGTAAAGATCTTATCATTGTTGTTCTTTCTTCTCCTATACTTAATTTTTCAATTACTTTACGTATTATCATATCTTCTTCTACAGTATCTTTTTTTTGTCGTATACAATTTACAACTTCTTGAAGAACACTTTTGATTTCTTGCATAGAAATATCAATAAATCTCCAAAAAGGAGCAAATTGATCACTTTTATCTTGTTTAACAAGTTCAGGATCAACTTTTAGTGCAAGACCTATAATATTTTTATCAACCTCGTCTGCATTTTCTATCTTTCCGAATATATAATCTATTAAACTATCTTCTTTTGCTACTCCACCGCTTGATTTAAGATATTCTTTCGCAAAGTCTGAAAGAAGTCTAAGTTTGGTATTTTGGAAAACTCTTCTTAGTTTAGAAAGTCCAATATTTTCAATTTGTCTTATTCTTTCTCTGGTTACGTTAAATTTTTGTCCAATACTTTCTAAAGTTCTTTTATTTTTATTGTCTAGTGAATATCTAGCTATAATGACTTGTTTTTCTTTTTCGGAT
>CAZOKC010000014.1:11487-14166 GCA_964580335.1 uncultured Candidatus Peribacteria bacterium | reverse complement strand
CTATAAAAAGATCCTCGAGGATCTTAGATAGGGGAAGTTCAAAATTTGCTTTACCTGTACTTGTAATTACCCCACCGAAAGCACTGTTTTGGAGTGTAACTTGAGTAGACATATGGTATTTTGTTAGTTAGGGTTTTAAAACTTTATCACTTGTTGCATTTTATGCAAACTGTTTTGCGCTAGAATTGACTAAAAATAAGAATATCTCTTTTTGACTTGAAGTCAAGAAATGTTAAAGATTTTGATTTAGAAAATCTTCAAGTTCTTTTTCGGCGCTTGGAGACTCGATTTGCATTCTGAATTTTTCATTGTCTTCAAATAATTTATCTGCTTTTTTAACACCTTCTTGTATTTTCTTTATACGTTTTGGGTCAGGTATTTTTTTACCTGAAGATCCTGAGAAAATTTGAGAGATTGATTCGGACATGAATTATGAATGGTTATTTAGTTAGAGTTTTTAAATATTTTTTACCTTCATTTTTTGTTTTTATTTTACTTTCAAGTTGTAAATCATAAAGTTCTTCTTTCAGTTTTCCTATTTTTTTACCCTGACTTATACCAGTGATTTTTATAATATCATCTCCTGAAAATAGAGGTTTTGGTTTTTTAGGAGTTTCTTTTTTTATCTTCAAATATAATTTTTTTATTTTTTTGTACATATCAAGGCGAGTTGGTTTTGTACCCATAGAATCAGCTTTTTCGAGATTCAAAAGATCCTTGAACCATGGGTGAGTGAGCCAGTGTATTTGGCGAGCTTTTGGCATTTCTAGAATATCGTGAAGCATCATATGATGACCGACGAGCCATGAAACTTTTTCTATAAATTTATTTGAAAATTTGAATCTTTTAAGGATATTTTTAGCTAAATCCGATCCTATCTCTGCATGATGGTCAAACCTTATTCTTTCTCCATCAAACTTATAAGTTTTTGGTTTGGCAATATCGTGAAGTAAAACTGTCCAAAAAAATTCTAATTTTGGCTTACCTTTTATACTCGAAAGAGCTTTCATAGTATGTGTCCAGACATCTCCTTCTTTATGATAAATTGAAGGTTGAGCAACTCCTTTGAGATCGCAGAGTTCAGGAAAAATATTTTCTAAAATACCTATTTCATAAAGGTCTTCAAGTGCCTTTGCACGTGTTTTAAGAGAAAGAATTTTATTTAGTTCATCTGCTATTCTCTCGAAGGAAATATGTTTGATCTCATGAGAATATTTTTTGAGAGCATTGTAAGTATCAGGATGATATTGCCCTTCGATTTGATGTACAAATCGTACAGCTCGAAGTAGTCTGAGACTATCTTCTTCAAGTCTAGTTTCGGGATTTCCGACGAATTTTACGAGTTTTTCTTTAAGATCAACTAATCCTCCTGTGAAATCGATTACTTTGAAGAATGAATTGACGTTTTTATCTATATTTTTTTTAAGAGGATCCATAAACATTGCATTTATGGTAAAGTCTCGACGTAAGGCATCTTCTTTTGGGCTTTTGAAAAATACTTTATTTGGTCTTCTTTTGTCTTCATAACCTCTGTCTTCTCTAAATGTTGCAACTTCGTAGTGATATTTCCCTTCGTGTACGTGCATTACACCAAAAGCTCGTCCAATAGCATAAGTTTTTTTGAATATTCTTTCTATATCTTCAGGTTTTGCGGAAGTTGCTATATCGTAGTCTTTTGGTTCTAGTCCAAGTAAAATATCTCGAACGCAACCTCCGGCAAGATAGGCTTCAAAACCATTTTTTCGGAGAGTTTTGATAATAGAAATAGCATTTCTTTGCATATTAAAATTAGTTTGAAGCAGTATCCATAGGAGTTTTCAATATAGAAGTTATGATTTTTGCCATTTCAGCTCGAGTGATTTTTTGATTTGGTCTAAATGAATTATCATTAAATCCTTTGATGATGTTTAATGACTTTGCGGACATTACATAATCAAAAAACCAGTCATTTTTATTTACATCTGTGAAAGATTGATTATTAACATTTTTTGATTTAATTCCTGAAGATAAAAATATAATTTTAAGAGCTTCTGCTCTTGTTATATCTTTTCCTATACCAAAAAATTCTTTTGATATACCTTGTATTATTTTTTCTCTAAAAGCTGTGTTTATATATGGATTGTACCATTCTTCTTTTACTTGATCTTTGAAAATTGTATTTGATTTGTTTTGGCTTGTTTTGATTTCAAAAGCTTCCATAACAACTTTTAAAGCTTCCTCTCTTTTTATATTTTGATTTGGAGCAAAAATTATTTTATCTTCTATTTTAAATCCGTTTATTATGCCTATTTGATGAAGATAATTTATATCAGCTAATGCCCAATGATCTTGTATATCATCGAAGTAAATGAGGGTTGTGGGTTTAAAGTCAGGCGAAGATTCATCTGATTCTTCGACAAAAATTGGGGTTATGGTATTTATAAGGACGGGGTTGTTTTTTTTGTAAGAATTTATATTACTAATTCCACCACCACCACCTCCTCCTCCTGAAGATGATGAAGTTTTTGATGGTGTCTCTTTTGTGGTTTCAGTATTTGTTTCATCGAACCTTCTTACACCATCGTTTGTTTCAATATTTGGTTCTGTAGGAATATTTTCAAAAAATTCTGAAAGATCATCTCTATCAGTACTGTTGGTAGTATCATCTAATATGAACTTTGAAAGATTTTCATCTAAAAT
>CAZOKC010000014.1:6450-11458 GCA_964580335.1 uncultured Candidatus Peribacteria bacterium | reverse complement strand
GAAGCAAAGATGATTTTTGGGATAAGAATTATTAGTAATAATATAGATAAAAATTTCATAATTATCTGTTTTACGTTCCGTTATTTACTTGACTTATTATAGTTCCTTTCCATTTTATGGTATTGGTGGCATCCCCAGTAACTCTTATAGCTAAGTTGTTATTGGATATAGCGAATACGGCTGCCCATGCTGTTATTTCTTCACTTGCATAATCAGCACCAACTGCACCAATTGTAAGTACGCCGTTTACTTTTTTGGCTCTAATTAAATAAGAATATACCGCAGATGATGAAAAAGTTTGAGTAGTATTTGAAACACCATATGCTGTGAGTCTCATTTGATAAAGAACTACAGAATTGTTAGGAACTTCTAATACAGCTATATTTGTAGCTGTAGCATTTGTTGTAATACCTGATATTTGCTCTATTTTATAATTATCATTCCCATCATCTATTGAAAAATCATTTCCGATATTGAGATTTTTCCCTATACCTACACCTCCATTTATTACTAATGATCCAGTTGTTTTTGATGTAGATTCAGTCGTTTCGTCGATTATAACCTGCCCTTTTTCTTCATTAAGTGTTGATCTTAAAACTAAGTTTCCATTAGGTGAATTGATATCTCCTCCATATATGATTTGGCTTTCATACGATCCCACTCTTGATATGAAAGGAGCATTAATTGGATTTAGCCATGAAAGTAAAGAAGTTGAACCACTACTTGTACTTGTTAATATAGAACCATTTGAACCTGTTGTATTTGGCAATATGATGGTTAGATTTTCATTTAGATTTTCAGGAGCTTTTATTGTTATAGTATTTTCTCCAATTCCTGGATCTTCAAGTATTATTGAAGATAATGCTTTGATTATGTTTGCTGTAATAGTTTGGGTTGTTTGTATAATTATGTCGGTTGCGAGTTTTGTTCCAGTTATTATTCCATCTAGTATTTTCAGTGGACTATTTATTGCTCCATCGGATATATTTTTTGCATAAAAAGAAAAAGCACTATCGTTTATTCTCATTCTTTGAGATAACTCAGTATCTTCTACTTTTAGTCCCACATAATAATCATTATTACTAAAATCAATTGATGATATATTGTTTTCACTGTTTCCCATATATACAGAGAAGAAACCATTATTTATATTTGTATTAGGATAAAATTGTTCCCAAACCATATTACCTTCGCTGGGAGAGTCATATATCTTTAATGTTATATTTCTTACTCCTGTGATTGGCTTACCTGCTATATTTTTAAGATAACCTCGGTATAAAAGTTGGTTTTCTTTTGATGCTAAAGAAATTTGTGCATTTTGGAAAAAACCAAAAATGATTATAAATGCTATCAAAAAGAATTTTTGGTAAATTTTATTTGTTAATAACATATGTTTTTATTTTATAATGATTTTAGTTTAGTTCAGGTAATTCACAACTTTACGTATTTTTATTAGATATTATAAATAATTTCTTAAGCAAGTCCTTGTAAAAAATATCCTACTAGATATGCAACAATTGCAGCTACTGCACCTATAGACATAGTTTGTAGTCCTGCAACAAACCAATTTTTTGTTGAAAATCTTGATTGAATAGTTCCTACTATAAAAAGTGCTATTAATGTAAAAATACAGGTTATTATGAAGATTTCGTTTGATCCAAAACCAAAAAATGGATTTAGAACATACCCTAAAAGAGGTATAAACCCTATAAATATGAATGATACAAAAGTTGCAAGGCCTCCTTTTAGAGGATTTACATTTTCGAGAGTCATATTAAATTCGTTTCTCATCATGAGGTCGACCCATGCGTCATCGTTTTTAATAATTTGTTTTGTAGCATTTTCTAAAGTTTCTCCACTTAAGTTATAATTTTCAAGAATTTCTTTTACTTCATTTATTTCATGATCTCTCTTCGTTTTTAAATGGTCATATTCTATTTTTTTGATTCGGTTAAATTCGTCGATTTCTGCTTTGTCGCTTAAATATTTTCCGATAGACATAGAAAGACCATCTGCAAAGAGATTTGCAAATCCAAGTATTAAAATAGTCGAAATTGAAAGGTCTGCTCCTTTGACTCCTGCAACAACTGCAAAAGTTGTTACAGCACCATCTATGCCTCCATATACGAAATCAGGAATCCAAGAATAAGTTTCTTTTACTTCATGGAGTTTATTTATTTCCTCGTGGTCAAACATATTTAATTATTTAAAGAATTCATAACAATATTCTAATTCATAGCTTAGAGAAAAGTCTTTTGATGCTTCTACAGTTATTGGAATTTCGATTGTATTTGAATCAATTCTCGAATATTTTTCGATATTTATATTTTTTATGATAGCTTCAGTTCCTTGTAGATAATCTCTGATCATTACATCTTTTTTTCCGTTAGACTTATTTGTGATAGTTATTTCAATTTTTTCGATAACACATTGCTTTCCTAGAGAAATTATTTTTGGTTTGAGTTGACGTTCTTTTATGATTTTTTGGCCTATAACATCCATGGCTTGGCCTATAAATAGTTCTTTTTCATCTCCGACATTGAATTGATCGATATTTGCCTCCCCTATAAATAAAGATCCTTCCGAAGTTTCAGAATAAAATCTTATTATTCCTTTTGGTATACTCATTCCAAGACCATTTTCTTTGTCATTTTTTATTTTAAGTTTTACAGATAAAGGTTTTTTTTCTTTAAACCCTCCTTCATAAATATACATTTTTGAAGTTTTAATATTTGGTTTATACATAAAAGCTAATCTTTGAGAGTTTGATTTATCAATATCTAAAGGATCTTTTAGAGAATATAATTGATATTCAAAATTTTGTGTTGGCTCAGATTCCATTACTTTTAAAGTTGGGTTATTTGTATTTACATTTGGTTCTCCTGAAACCAATGTAATTTTTGCTTTTGGGTAAGAAATTTTTGAATTATTTATTATATTTGCCCAACCTGTTAAATTTAGATTTTCACCATCAAGCTCTGCTATGTAGCTTGCTGACCATGAAAAATCATTTGTGAGATATGATGTTCTAAATCCATAACTTCCTGATTCTTCTGCATTTACATCAAGCAATACGATAGGGTTGTATGAATAAGTTCCCTGTGGAATATTTTCAAAACTAATTTGATTTGGATCGAATAAAACATCAAGTCCGTTTTTTGATTCGATAACATAGCCATTGTTTACTCCAAGAAGTTTTCCATAAGTTACATCTTTTGTACCAGAACTCATATTTATAAGTGAAACCTCTTCCCCAAGTAGTGAGTTTAAAAAATTATTTTCACCTGGTAGATCATTTTTGAAAACTTGTCTTGTTATATAAAATTTATTACTTTCGATAGGTTTTACAAATATTGTGTCAGGGATAATACCTCTTGGTATATCTTGTATGCTAAGTAGATTTTTCCCTTTTTTAAATTTCACGTCGCGTATTTCTTCTATGAAAGATAATCCCTGTGAATATAAATAAATTCTAGAAGATTCCCTTTTTTCACTGTCTGCAAAACTTTTTTCCATTAGAAAATCTGAAATACCTTTACTTGTTATTACTGATTCATATTGTATTTGAGATATGGATTTATTTGATATAGATCTATTTTTATTGTCCCATGCTAAAATTGCCCCAAATATAAGTAGAAATAAAATTAAAAGCCCAAACCCTATGTATCCAATTATTTTAAAAATTTGTGTCTTTTTCATAAAAATCGTTTATTGTTTATTTATGACAATTAAAAGATAATTGAATAAAAAAAGTATGCAATATTTTAATCTTGTATTTCCTGGCTTTAATGGTGAATTTACTTATCATTCTGATTCAAAAGAAATTTTAGTAGGAGAGTTTGTAAAATGTCCTTTTAAAAGTGATTATAAAATAGGATTGGTGATGTCTCTAGAAAAACAAAAACCAAAATTTAAAACAAGGTCTCTTGAAAGAATTAATAATTTTGAAATTTTTTCTCTTGATAAGAAAAAAATGGAATTACTTTTTTGGTTTTCTGAATTTTATTTTTCTCCTTTTTATAAGATTTTAAATTTATATTATCCAAAAAATATTTTAGATTTTTTTTCAAAAAAGAAGGATTTTGTAAAAAAAGAAAAAGTAAAAAAAGATGTAGTAAATAATCTTTATGAATTGAAATCTTATCAGAAAGAAGCTTTATCTAAACTTCTTTTAAATTTAGATAAACCCAAACTTCTTTGGGGTTATACTGGGAGTGGGAAGACGGAAATTTATAAATATTTGACGCAAAAAGTTTTAAATGAAAGTAAACAAATTTTAATACTATCTCCAGAAATTTCTCTTTCTAAAAGTATTTTTAAAGAGTTTAAAGATAATTTTGATGAAAATTGTACAATTTGGCATTCAGGTCTTAAATCTAAAGAAAAAAGAGAGAGTTTTTTTGATATTAATTCCGGAGACATAAAGATTATTTTTGGTGCAAGGAGTGCGATATTTGCACCATTTAAGAATCTTGGACTTATAATTATGGATGAAGAACATGATTTTGATAATTATAAAAATGATACTGACCCAAGATATCAGACAAAGAGGATAGTCTTGAAAATGGCTGAAATTTATAAAATACCTGTAATTTTGGGAACAGCTACGCCAAGCATTGAAAGTTATTATTTGGTTTCTAAGGGGTTAATGGAATGTGTAAAAATGGAAGATAGGGTTTTCCCTTGACAAACTTGAAAATCTAAATATAATACTGCCAAATTTTGATCGATATTTATTTGTAAGTAGTTTTGAATAAAACTTTTTATAAATGAAGATCGGGGGTTGTAGAACCTTTGGAAGACGTTGTGGGGACTGACTCCAGAGTTGATCTCCCCCCGATTTTTCCGGCTCGTGCCGGATCAAGTATCTGGCACGGCCGATTTGTAGTAAGATATTCTTATGCAAAAACCAGGTATTTTAAAATCTTTAGAATCAAATAATAAATTAAATTATTTAAAAGAGTATGTGTTTGGACAAGATAAATTGGCAAATGATTTCTTTGAATTT
>CAZOKC010000014.1:5053-6425 GCA_964580335.1 uncultured Candidatus Peribacteria bacterium | reverse complement strand
ATGACAAAGGTATATTTGAAGAATGTAAAAGATTGTACGAAAGACTTTATAATTTTATGATAAAAATTAAAAATTTTGATCAACGAAAATTAAAATTAGCTTATGTAAGCAATTATTTAAGGTAACTATACTTTAGTGGCAAGTAAATAGTAATTGCTAAAATAAGAGAACATTTGGGTGGAATACTAAAAAGTGAAGATAAATAATTTTTGTTTTTGTAAAAATTTAAGATTTTATTATAAATACTCTGTTCGAAGTGTATTAATATATGCTATAATTTATTGATTTTTAAAATTTATGCAAAAATTAAAAGATTTAGTAAAGAAGTTTAATGAACTACCTAATTATAAATGGTTTGGTTTATTACCTGTTTTATTTATATTTTTTTCTTTAGGAGGTGGAGGTGATCAAAAAGAACTTTATGAAGTTGGTAAAAGAGATTTATCTGAACAAGTGAGTATAAGTGGAAATGTAAAGTCTGCAGAGTATGCAAATCTTAGTTTTGAAACAACGGGTAAGATTGAAAGAATTAATGTAAAAGTTGGAGATAAAGTAAAGACAGGAAATATACTTATGTCACTTTCCGCTGGAGATTTGGCAGCGGAAGTTTCTAGAGCTTCGGCACAGGTAGAAAGTGCTATAGCAACTTTGAATCAAAATAAAGCTCAGCTTGAAGAAAAAGAAGCAAAACTTTCTGAACTTAAAAATGGGTCTCGAGTTGAGGAGATAGATATTTCGCAGTCAAAAGTGAAAAGTGCGCAGATAGCTTTAGAAGATGCTAAGAATAATCTTTCTATAGTTAAAAATAAGGCTCAGACGACTTTAGATAATCTTTATCTTGAATTACCAACTTTTTTTAATGAAGCAGTTATAAAGGTTGATGATGCTTTGAATAAACAACTAGATCCACTTTTTGAAGATGATAATACATTTGATCCTAAGATTACTTTTCAGACGAAAGATTTCGCAAACGAAATTCTTTTAAAAGAAGGTAGAAAAGAAGCTACTTTTATTCTCTCTGAGCTTAAAGATATTATATCCAATCATTCTGTTTCGAGTTTGTACAGTGATAGTGACCTTGATTTATTTTTAAATAAAATGGATAAGATAAAAAAATTTCTTATAAATGTAAGTGAAATGTTGTCGGTTTCTTTGGGTATAGAGGGATCAAATTTAGAAGAATATAAATTAGCAACAAATACTGCCCTTACGAATATCAATACAAGTATTACAAATTTGAATAAACAAAAATTAGCTATATCTTCTCAAAAAGTAACAAATCAAAACGATATTCAATCAGCACAAAATAAAGTGAATACTGAAATGAGTAATTTGGATATTGCAAAAAATGAATCTATTTTAACAGTTTCAG
>CAZOKC010000014.1:0-5016 GCA_964580335.1 uncultured Candidatus Peribacteria bacterium | reverse complement strand
AAGTAAGGGCGCAAGAAGCATCTGTAAAACAGGCAAAATTGGCTATAGCTTCTCAAGAAGCAATGGTTAAACAATATAGGGCAAGCTATCAATCAGCAATCTCAAGGTATAACAAAACTATTTTAAGAAGTCCTATAAATGGAGTTGTAACTAAATTGGATACAAGACTTGGTGAAATAGTAAATTCAAATCAGGTTATAACTTCAGTAATTTCTGAATCAAAATTTCAAATAGAGGCATATATTTCTGAAGTGGATATAAGAAAAGTTAAAGAAGGAGCAAGTGTAAAAACTACACTTGATGCCTATGGAGATAGTGAAGTTTTTGAGGCAGTCGTAACTTTTGTTGATCCTGCTGAAGAAATAAGAGAAAGTGTGCCAACTTATAAAACTACTTTTGAATTTCTTAAAGAGGACGAAAGGATAAAATCTGGAATGACTGCAAATCTTATAATACAAGGCGAGAAGAAAGAGAGTGTGCTTTCAATACCAAAAAGATCAACTTTTAGAAAAGATGGTCAGGTTTTTGTTTTTAAGTTTCAAGAGGATAAATATATCGATGTGAAAATAAGTTTAGGTTTTGTATCAAGTGATGGATATGTTGAAGTAAAAGAAGGTCTTAACGAAGGAGATAAAATAGTGCTTAATCCATAATTATGTATTTAAGAGATATTCAAGTAGGATGGTTTCTTGGTACTAGGATAATAAAAAGAGCTAGTATTTGGACAACTCTTCTTATAATAGCTGTTATGACCCTTACTTTTTTAAATCTTGTAGTCGTTTCAGGTATTTTGATTGGGCTTATAGAAGGTTCAAGTATCGCTTATCGTAAACAATATTCAGCCGATATAGTTATATCAAATTTTGTATCAAAAGATTATATTTTAGAAACACCTAGACTTCTTAATATTTTGAATGGATTCCCAGAAGTTTTGGAATATACACCAAGATATATACAAGGAGCAAAAATACAGGCAAATTATAAAAATCTTACTAAACCTGGAGATATCCCAAACGAAATAGGGACTTCTTTAATTGGTATAAATCCTGAAATAGAAGATGATGTGACGGGTCTTGGTGATAGAATTATTGCAGGAGAATATCTTGATAATGATGATACTGATTCTATTTTACTTGGAAATTATTTGACTCGTACTTATTCGCAAGGATTACCCCCAAGTTTGAATTTGCTTGATAATGTAGAAATAGGTTCAAAGGTAAGAGTTGAAGTAAATGGACAAATGAAAGAATTTAAAGTTAAAGGGATTTTAAAAAGTAAAGTTGAGCTTGTAAGTTCTAGAGCTTTTATAGTGGATAGAGAGTTTCGAAGATTTACTGGACGTGATGATTATAATTTGAATGAAATAGCAGTCAGGCTTAAAGATGGAAATGATCCTTATGTTATAAAAAATGCTATAAATAGGTCAGGTGTTGATAAACTTGCACTTGTACAGACATGGAAAGAAACTCAGGGAACATTTTTTGATCAAATTTCAGATACTTTTGGAATGCTCGGAAATGTGATAAGTAGTATTGGACTTGCGGTAGCTTTTATCACTGTATTTATTGTGATTTTTATAAATGCCATAACAAGAAGAAAATATATAGGAATTTTGAAAGGAATAGGAATTACTGGAGTATCTATTCAAATTGCTTATATTGTTCAATCACTTTTTTATGCTATTTGTGGTAGTGTTTTTGGTCTCTTTTTACTTTATGGAGTTATTAAACCTTTTATTGATAGAAATCCAATAAATTTTCCTTTTAGTGATGGAATACTTGTAGCAACTTTAGATGGTACTTTTATAAGAATAATAATAATACTTATAGCAACTTTGATAGCGGGATATATACCGGCTAGAATTGTTATAAGGCAAAATACTTTAGATTCTATTTTAGGAAGATAATATGATTGAAGGAATAAATATAATAAAAAGTTTCAAAAATGGAGAAGTAGTTCAAAATGTTCTTAAGGGTGTTAGTTTGAAAATTGAAACTGGAGAATTTGTTGCAATAATGGGAAGATCTGGAGCTGGGAAAAGTACTTTAATGTATCAACTCGGACTTCTTGATCACCCAACATCCGGAGAAATTATTATAGATGGAAAAAAAACATTTGGATTATCTACAAGTGAAAGAACTTTGATACGTTTGAATGACCTTGGATTTATATTTCAAGATTATGCAGTATTGCCTGAACTTGATGCTATTGAAAATGTTATGGTACCTCTTCTTATGCAGGGAATTGAATATAAAAAAGCTTTTGATATGTCAAAAGAATCCCTTAGAAGGGTTGGGCTTGAGAAGAAACTTTTTAATCTTCCTTCACAAATGTCAGGAGGTGAACAACAGAGAGTAAGTATAGCTCGTGCCATTGCTCATAAACCAAAGATACTTTTTGCTGATGAACCTACAGCTAATTTAGATACTGAGAATTCAAAAAATATACTTGCGATATTTAAAGAACTTAATAAACAAGGGCAGACTATAGTTATGGTTACTCATGAAGATGAATTTGGTGAAATGACAGATAGGATTATAAGGCTTCAGGATGGGCAGATAATATAGAGTGTTAAAATTTTTTATTCGTTACTGGATGTTTCGCAACGGGGCTAGCATGTACGCCCCTGTTCCACATAAGTCTTTCCTCATAAAGAAATTTAACAATACATTGTGAATTATGAAGCTTCTCCTTCCAATTATAGAATCCATTGAATCGAACTTAATGCTAAAAATTTCATATAAACTTCGTGTTACTAAGTTTAATTTTTAGATATTGATTATCACTGGGGTTACGATAGGTTCTCTATCTGTTCTTTTTAGTATAAATCTTTGCATTGATTTAGAAAGAAGATGAATGAGTTCTTTGTCGTTTGTGTTTGGATTTTCACTTAATATTTCTTTGTATGTATCGAAAGCAAATTTAGAAAATTCTTCAGTCATCTTTATAAATTCATCTTCATATAAAAATCCTTTTGAAAGTAATTTTGGATGACTTTGTAAACTTTTGTCTTTATTTCTTTTCATCAGAAGTATAAGTATTCCATTTTCCCCAAGTCTTCTTCTTTCACCAAGTACACTTCCTTCTTGGCTTGAGACAGTGTTTCCATCAACTACAAGTTTTTCAGCAGGGATTTTTTCATGCATTAAACGAGCTTTACTTTTGAACATTTCGACTCCTAGACCATCTTCAGTCAGAAATACATTTTCTGGAAGAACTCCTGTTTCTACCGCAATGTCTGCATGGGTATTTCTAAATTGATATTCTCCATGATATGGAAGAAAATATTTAGGTTTTAGAAGTGTAAGTAAAAGTCTTTTATCTTCAGCACATCCATGTCCTCCTGAGTGGATAGTGAGGACTTTGTTGTTTACTACATTTGCTCCTTGTTTCATAAGTTTGTTTCTCATGGCAGCTATGGACCTTTCATTTCCTGGAATTTCTGATGCACTAAATACTATGGTGTCTCCTTTTTTTATCTGAATATCTTTATGACTACCACTGGCAATTCTGTTTAATGCGGCAAATTCTTCTCCTTGAGATCCAGTTACTAGAAATACAATTTTATTGTCAGGAAGCTTATTAAGTCTTTCAGGTGGTATAAGTACTCCCTTGATTTCTTTAAGATATCCAAGTTCTTGAGTGATTCTCATATTGGTTTCAAGACTTCGTCCTGATATACCGATTTTTCGACCGTATTTTGCAGCAGTATCAATGATCTGTTGGAAACGATTTGAGTTGCTTGCAGTTAGTCCGATTATCAGGCGGCCTTTATTTTCGGTTTCTTCAAAGAGTTTTTCAAAAGCTTGTCTTATGACTCTTTCAGAAGCTACGTGACCAGGAACTTGCACACCAAGAGAATCTGATAAAAGAAGATCAACTCCTTCTTTTCCAATTCTTGTTAGTGCTTCAAAATCTGCACATTCTTCTTTTTCAGGAGTATAGTCTATTTTGAAATCTCCGGTGAAAAATATATTTCCTTCTGGAGTTTTAAGATAAATACATCTTGCATCTGGAAGTGAGTGATTTATATGTATCCATTCAGCTTCAAGTCCATTTGAACCAAATTTATATCTTTTATTTCTTGGAACTTCTACAAATTTTGCTTTGTCTTCTATTTTAAATTCTTTAAGTCTATGTCTTATAAGTGCTAGAGCGTATCTTGAAGCGTAAATTACAGGAAAATTTAATTCTAATAGAAAATGTGGGAGAGCTCCTATATGATCAAGATGTCCGTGAGTTATAAGTATGCCACGAATTTTTGTTTTGTTCTTTTTTAAATATTCCATATTTGGAATCAAATAATCTACCCCAGGATGTTCTTCTTCAGGAAAACCAAGACCAGCATCAATTATTAAAATATCACTTTTGTATTCAACTATGTTGCAATTAAGTGTTCCAGTATCATCAACTCCTCCAAGAGGAATTATTTTTAATGCACTATGATTATTGAATCCCTGATTTGGATTACTTTGAGGTTTTGATTGAGGGGGGTATTTGATTTGATTTTTATTTTCTTGTTGTGGGTTTTGTTTTCTTTCAAAACTATTATTTGGGGTTTCCTTTTTTGGAACATCTTTTTTAAAAATGTTTTCGCCCTCTTTTGGTTTTAAGGATGGGTCATTTCCTTTTGTGAATGAATTTAACCATTCATTTAACTTACTCATAAACTTTTCTTTCTTAGGATCTAAAATCCCTAAGACTTAAATCTGACTTCTAAATACAATATTTCGCTATTTGTTTTATAAATTTTAATATAGCTTGAATTTCTGTTTTCTTATTTAGAGAGCAATTGCTTTCTTCTGGATATTGTACCGGCCTCTCTTTTGAGCTTTACCCTACAAAAACCTTTTTAGAAAGTCTTATGCTTTTTAAGGCTTAAGTTAAGCTTAGTATATCACGTATAAATTTTGTAGTCAACAGTTCTTTGATTTGGAGCGGATTTCAATCATGAATATTCTATTTTTGAGATGAAATTTCTTTGGTGATTTTTTTGTTTCCCCAATCGATAGTTGT
>CAZOKC010000013.1:7891-16109 GCA_964580335.1 uncultured Candidatus Peribacteria bacterium | reverse complement strand
AGAAAAAAGATAAGATAAAAGCACCCCATCCTAAGATATAAATAGGTCTTATCTGTCTTCCCAAAATACCTCCCAGATTTACAAATAAAATCAGAAAAAAAGCTCTCCAAATACTTGGTTCATCACCTACGATAAAAGCAAAAAATAAACATAATAATGTCACTAAAATATTTCGAAGATAAAATGGAACAAAGTAAAATATGATGCTACCAAGTATCATTATATAAGCCATATTTTGACCTGAAGCAACAACTATATGAGAAAGTCCAAGATCTTTGAAAAGTTCTTTTTCTGCATTTCCTAAAGCAGTTCTACTCCCAAGAAACATTCCTTTGATAAGATTTTTTGACTTGCCCGGAAGGGCTAAGTCAAAAAATCGTTCAAGATAAAGTTTTGTGATATTTATAAAATAATCAAACCCTTTTTCCTCAAAACAAGAGATTATATTAATTTCTTTGGCAAAAATAACACCTAAAACCCCATTCATCCACAAATTTTCAGAATATTTATAATTTTCAAAATCTTTTGGATAAGTAAATTTAGCATTCTCAATATATAAGTTTGTATATGAAAAATCTTTATTCTTACTGAGGAAAATTCTAACATTTCCATATTTATTTGTAGTCGCTTCATATTGATTATAATAATTCGATGAAGATAATAATCTAAAAACTTTTACATTATCACTTAAAACTATTTCATCAGTATTTTTAAATATATCTAGTGAAACAAATCTTGTTTCCAAATAAGGGGAAAAATAAAATGACAATAAAATTAGAAATATAAGCAAGAAAAAAGATACAAAACTTTTACTTAAAAATATTAAAACAATACCCAAAGATATAAAAATACTAGAAAATAAATATTCTTGATTCAAAAAAAGGTATATACCCAACAAAACCAGATAATACTCAAGAAAAAATAACCAGATATGAAAAGTCCCCCTTTGCATTTGTTTTGATTTAACTTAAAATTCACAAGCATTCTAAAATATCATCATGCCTAAATCAAACAATTTTGTTACTAAAAAAGCTCCTTTGGACAAACCAAAAACTTCTAAGAAAACTTTTTTGGTTTTTTTAATATTTTTTATAATCATATCTATTTTAATAATTGGTGGAATCTTTGTATATGCTATAGAAAATAAAAACTATACCAAACCTAACGCAAATAAAATCCAAAACAAAGAAACAAGTGGATTTTTTGGAAATATGCTCGATTTCAATACCCAATCACTTGTTACCACGAAACTTAAGACCGATGATAACAATATGACAAGAATTCTGTTAATAGGTCATGGTGGAGGAACTCATGATGGTCCAAATCTTGCTGATAGTGTTATGGTTGCGAACATAAATTACGATAAAGATGCTATAACTTTTTTATCTTTACCTAGAGACTTTCATATAAAATCTCCAGAATTAAACAGATATGAAAGACTCAATAAAATGTATGAAATTGCGATGATATATTCAGATAAAGACGTAGAAAAATCTATAGAAATATTTAAAAAATCTGTAGAAAATGTTATAGGGAAAGATATACATTATGTAGCAAAAGTTGATTTCAACGGATTTGTACAAGTTATAGACTTTTTCGGAGGTATAGATATAGAACTTACTGAACCATTTTATGATAATGCCTACCCAAAAGATAACATGGATGGGTACACAATATTTTCTCTTCCTGCAGGTAAAAATCATTTAGACGGAACTACTGCTTTAAAATTTGCAAGAAGTAGACATTCAACAAGTGATTTTGATAGAAGTCAAAGACAACATATCATTTTAAGCAAACTCAGAGATAAAGCTATAAATGGAGAAAAAAGTCTTGGTTTATCAGAACTGAAAGATCTTTATAATATATTCAAAGACAATTTTTATACTGATCTTTCACCTGTAGAACTATTTAAAATTTATGGAAAAGTAAAAGACTATAAAATGCTTTCAAAAATCATTCATGACAATCCTTTAAGTGAAGGAGGATTTTTATATACACCTCCACGTGAAGAATTTGACGGAGCATTCGTACTTTTAGCAAACAATGGAAGTCCATCTCTTGCTTACAATTATGATACAATTGGAAAATACGCTAATCTTATTTTCACATATCCTGAATATTATGAAACACCAACTGAAATTACAAATATATTAAACGGTACATTTACAGGAGGTTTAGCATACAAGGTAAAAGACTACCTTAGAAAAATGGGAATAAATTCTATAAATCTTAAAAATGCCGAGGAAAGACCAGCTCTTAAATCAAAATTTGTAGGTAAAACCCAAGTTGATGAAAATTTATATGATGTACTTAATACTTTATTCCCTGAACTTGAGGTCACCTATAGCCAAAATCCTTTAGAAGAAACTAGCTTTACTATAGGTACTGATTCACTCGAACTTCTACCTAAATTTTATTAGTTTTAATATTTTTCCAACTGGGTCTTCTAAACCAAGTTTCTTGTCTTTTAGCATACTGTCTTATTAGTATATTTATTTTTTCAATAGTTTTTTCCTTGGAAATTTTACCTTCAATAAATTCTCTTATTTCTTTATATCCTATACTTAAAAACGCATTACCTGACCAATCTGAATATTCTGAAATAAGACTTTGAACTTCGTCTACCCAACTATCCCATATCATATTTATCCTCTTTTCTATTCTTTCAAGTAAAACGTCTCTTGGATGTGTCTTATAAAAAATAACAGGATCAAAAAAAATCTGCCTTCTTTGTTTCATAGCCTCCGTACGAGTTTTACCTGTAAGTTCTATTATCTCAAGAGCTCTTTCCATATAATACCTAGAACCTGAATTTATAGTTTTCGCATATTCTGGATCACGTTCCTCCAAAAGTGCATAAAGAATTTCTGTATCCATCGATTCAAATTTTTTCCTAACATCTTTATCTTCAGGAGGATTTTTATATCCAAAAATCAAATTATCAAGATATAAACCACTTCCCCCAACAACTACAGGTATCTTTCCATTTTTAAGTACTTCTCTTATCTTTTTTTCAGCTGTCTCCACAAAAAGACTTGAACTAAAATCTTTATTTGGATTTACAAAATTATAAAGATGATGTGGGACAATATCCTTATCTTCTTCACTTGGTGATGCTGTTCCCACAACTAAACCTTCATAAATCTGTCTTGAATCAGCATTAATGATTTCACCATTTATTTCTTTTGCTTTTTCTATAGCAAAACTAGATTTACCTCCGGCCGTAGGTCCAACCACAAAAATAACTTCTGGTTTTTTGTCCATAATTATTCAAATCTTATATTATTATCCTCTATATATTTCTTAGCTTTCAATATAGTTGCAACGCTTTCACCTTGAGTAATTTTAGAATCCATAACCATATTCACTGCTTCATCAAAAGAAATTTCAAATGTTTCTATAACTTCAGTATCATCTCTTTTATGTCCTTCAAATTCTACATTCAAAGCTAAAAATAAATATGATTTACATTCAACCACACATGTATAAGGATGAAATATTCCAAGATCTACCCACGTATCTGAAACCAAACCCAGTTCCTCAAGAAGTTCTCTTTTTGCAGCATCTAAAGGATTTTCCCCTTCATCTATACCACCATTTGCTACTTCAAAACTTGTACTGTTAAGTGCATACCTTTGTTCTTTTATAAGATGGGCGTTACCTTTCTTATCTATGGCAAGAACACCAGCTCCATGTTTCAAAGTAAGTATACCAAAAATTCCTGGTTTACCATTTGGATGTATAACTTCATCTTCACGAACACTTATCCAAGGATTTCTATAAACTTCTTTGGTATTTAAAACCTTCCAAGGTCCTCTATTTTGCATATTAAAAAATTAAATTATAAAAATCTCATAATAACTTTTGAAACTTTAAGCGAAGCATCTTTTGTTCCAAACCTTTGTATAATAGTTCTCATTTCATTTTGAAGTCTTGAATCTTTTGAAAAAGCTATGATCTTTTTAATCATATCTTCTTTTGTAAATTTATCTTGCCCCATAACTTGAAGAGCTCCAAATCTTGAAAAATATTTAGCATTTTCTATTTGATCACCTCTAGATTGAGACAAAGGTAAAGGTATTCCAATAACAGGTATATTAACCGTCATAGATTCAAATAAAGATGTAGCACCACACCTACTTAACATAAAATCACTACCCGCATAAAGATCTGCAAGTACATCTTGAGTTACTTTTTCTATCGGTAAATAATTTGTTTTATTTACACTACCAAAAGGAAGATTACCTTGCACATATATATGAACTATTTGTAGATGCTGTGTAAGAGTGTCTAAATTTTCCCAGATAAGGTCATTTATAAATTTAGCTCCTCCACTCCCTCCCATAACAAGCATTTTAGGTAGATCTTCGGTAAATCCAGTTCTTTTAAAAAAGTTTTCTTTTGACCCTCTAAGAAGTACTTCATTTATAGGAAGTCCTGTTATCTCATATTTCCATTCCTTACCTTCTTTTATCTTTTTTGGAAAACTAAGACAAACAACACTAGCTATTTTCTCGACCATCTTATTTGCAAGTCCAAGTGAAAAATCTGACTCATGACAAACAACTGGTATACGAAGAAGAAAACCAGAAAAACAAACAGGAACTACTACAAAACCTCCCTTAGAAAAAATAACATCCGGTTTAAGCTTTCTAAGAAGAGCAAAGCTTTCAAAAAACCCCGCCACAACTTTAAATAAATCCAAAATATTCCTTGGATCAAAATATCTTCTAAGTTTACCTCCACTTATAGCTATAAATTTAATTTTAGGATATTTCTCAGTGATAAATTTTTCTTCAACACTTCCCTTACTTCCTATATATATCGGTTCAAGTTTCTCTCCTTTTTTAGCGAGTTCTTTTTCTAGTGTAGCTAGAACTGTAAGTAGAGGTATAACGTGACCTAATGTCCCCCCTCCTGTAAAAATGATCCTCATATGTTTTTGACAGATTACGAGAATAAGCGAGCAATATACCCATTGCTATGCACAAGCTTACCATACTTGAACCTCCATAGCTAATAAAAGGTAAAGTGATTCCTGTAAGAGGAAATAAGTTAAGTGTTACAGCCATATTTATAATCGCTTGTACTATTATCCACGAAGTAATACCTCCTGTAACCAAAGCACTAAAGCCATCTAAGGATCTCATCGAAATTTGCATACCCTGATGTGCTATTATCGCAAACGCCATAATAACAAATATAAGTCTAAAAAAACCAAGTTCCTCGGCAATAGCAGCAAATATGGTATCTCCTTGAACCTCAGGAAGATATCCATATTTTTGAATTGAATTTCCAACACCTCTTCCAAACATTCCGCCACTTCCAACAGCTATAAGAGATTGTTCTATCTGCCAACCAACTCCTCTATTTGTTGGGTCAGATTCAGGATTTAAGAAAATATTTACTCTCTGTCTTATATATCCAAAACTTAAAGTCACTAAAATACCTACAACTAATCCTATAATAAAAACATATAAAATATATTTTACTCTACCTCCCGCAAATAAATACAAAATAACAGTTATAGGCACCAATATAAGTATAGATCCAAAATCTGGTTGCATAGCAAGTGGTAGAAGCAATATTCCAACCCTAAAAAAATATGCCAAAAATCCTTCTTCAAAAAACTCTAAGAATTGAGATCTGCGACTCAACCAATCAGATAAATAAAAAATAAGCCCCAATTTATAAAGTTCCACAGGTTGAATTGATGGAAGACCTGGGAAATTGAGCCAGGCAGTAGCACCTCCTAAAGTTTCACCAAATCCTGTAAAAGTAAGTAACAAAAGAATCAATGTTGATAAAAATATAGGTTTAGCAATTTTTGCCCATATATCTGTAGGCAATAAAAAAGCAACAAAACCAAGAAATAAAGAAAGTATCGTATAAAAAATACTCCTTATAAGATAAAAATCATTTGACGGAAACTGTCTCAATCCTTTTTCTACAAGTTCCTGAGTCACATTATATGATTCAAAAACACTTACCGAAGAAATCATCATGAGTCCAAGCACTATAAGAAAAAGTGTAGAAAACAAAAGGTAATAATTAATTTCTAGATTTTTGTGATATCCAAGTATTTTTTTTAGCATAAATAATTTTTGCAAAATATAGGTTACAATATTTTTAAACCTCTTCATACACATTTTCTATATACAAAATTAAACTAACTTGAAAAAGTTTAACTCTGACGTATAAGGCTAATATATAACCCCTTTTATGAAAGATTTTTATAATAAACTTCTTCAAAAGAAGTTCTATGTGATTATAGCGTTTATTTTTGTTTTAATATTCGCAACAAGCAGCGCATATTTAATCCTTAAAGATAGAGTATATTTTATACAAGAGATGAATATAAATAAGGATTCAGAAATGATTTTCAACTTTCCATATGAAATGGATCAGAAAAGTGTTGAGATGAACTTAATAAATAAAAAAAATATTTTTGGAACAATATCTTGGAATGATAATACAATGAAATACAAACCATCTACAGAACTTGAAAAAGGTGAAGTTTATGAGTTCATCGTTCCTAAAAAAACATTAAATAAATCAGGTACTACGATAAACCAAGATTTAATTTATAAATTTCTTGTATCAGGAGATCCAAAAGTGGTATTCACTATACCAAATAAAGATTCAAAAAATGTGGAAATAGATTCAAATATAGTTGTAATATTTGATAGACCGATGGTTCCACTGACACAAATACAAGGAAATAATTCTAAAATTTTAGGTAACAAATTTGGAATAAATTTAGAACCCAAAATCGATGGGGAATGGAAATGGGTAAGTACAACAACTCTACGGTTTATCGCAAAAAATTCTTTAGACCCGTCTACAAAATACAAAGTAAATATCCCAAAAGGTCTTAAAACATTCAATAATGACGAAACTACAACAGACTTTTCGTTCGAATTTGAAACATTAAGACCAAAACTATTAAATGTAACTCCAAGTAGTGTAAGAATAAGCGAAGAACAAAATGCATTCAACTACCAATACAATAACAATGAAGACATAGGCCCAAATACACCTATAATTCTTCATTTTAACCAAGAAATGAACCCAGAACTATCTATTAATTCGGTAGAAATACTAAGTAATGATAAAAAAATGGATATTAAATCACTTGAATATGTAAAACAAAAAATTGATGGAAAAACTACAATAATAAAAAATAGTTTACAAATAATAACCGGAGAAAACTTTGATTTCAATACTCTTTACACTCTTAAAATAAATCCAGGTTTTAAATCTTTAAATGGGAATCTTCCAAGTGAAGAAAATCTTACTTATCAATTTAAAACAATAGGTAAAATCCAAATTGTCGAAACAAAATATGATTACGAAGTTTTAATTCATTTTTCACACGGTATAGATCATGAAACTTTGAAAAAAAGTACAAAACTAGATCCAGATATAGGATTTATTAAAGATGAAAACTATTATTACGATGATTATTATAAGAGAATTTCATGGACACCTACACTCAAGCCAAGTACCAAATATACTTTAACAATCAATACAAATTTAAAAGATAATTTTGGACAAAATCTTGAAACACCTTATAAATTTGAATTTACGACTCCCCCACTTGATCCTTCAGTATCTCTTGCAACCAATAATAATTTTGGATTTTTTGAAAAAGATTTCCCTCCAATTCATTATCTAAATGCTTTAAATGTATCAAAAGTTGATGTCGAGATCGGAAGCATAACACTAAAAGATTTTTTAAGATTTAGAGATCAACAAATAACTAATTATGAATCCACACCAGATATAAGTGGTAGTAAAAATTTTAAAAAACTCGAATTTAAAACAAAAAACATATTAAACAAATGGGAAACTCCAATAAAAATAGATTTTGAAGAAATATATGAAAATAAAATATCTCCAGGAATATATGCAATAATCTACAGTGCTCCAGAATATATTGACTACAACAGAAGAATAATTAAACAGATACAATATTTTTCTGTGACAGATATATCTTTAGCACTTAAACATAGCGGACAAAATGCTCTTGTTTGGGCAACAGATTTAAAAACCGGAAACCCTATCCCAAATTTACCAATCGAATTTAAGAATTTAGAAAATGTAACTATTATATCAGGACAGACGGATCAAAATGGTTTTTTTGAAACTGATATTGATATTAAAAAATTCGGATCAGCAAATAATTCATGGTCACCTGAATTTTATGTAACAGCGA
>CAZOKC010000013.1:1904-7744 GCA_964580335.1 uncultured Candidatus Peribacteria bacterium | reverse complement strand
TACAGACCTGGTGATACTGTAAATATAAAAGGAATTATGAGGCTTAGAGATAAATCAGGAAATCTACATACTCTTTCAAACAAAAGATCAGGAGATATAGTTATAAAAGATGCAATGTACAACGAAGTTTATAGGTCGTCTGTCAAATTCAATGAATATGGTAGTTTCTTTCTAGAATTTAAAACTACCGATACTGCACCTACTGGCCTTTACAATATAGATTTTTCAATGACTAATGGTGACATAGAGTGGAATATAAAAAATGATAATTTCTACGTAGTTGAATACAAAAAACCTGAATACAAAGTTGATGTACTAGCAGATAAAGAAAACTACTTCAAGGACGAAACCGCAAAATTCAAAATTATTGGAGAATATTATTACGGAGCAAGAATGAAAGATAGTAAATTAACTTATAACGTACTTTCAACAGATTATTTTTTCAATAAACATACAGACAAATATTATTCTTTCTCTTCACAAGAAAACTGGTGTTATTATGGATGTGACAGAGGTCAAGGATTTTTATCAAATGGAGAAGGTAAACTAAATCAACTTGGTGAAATGGAAGTTTTAGTCCCTCTTACATTTAAAGATAATGAACTAAGCCAAGTTGTTACTTTTGAAGCAAATATTACAGATATAAATAACCAAACTGTAAGTAATAGAATTTCAGTACCTGTTCACAATTCTAATACTTATATAGGTATAAGAACCCAAGAATATGTTGTAACTCCCGGAGAAGATACTAATGTTGATTTAATAACACTTGATATAAACGGACAAATTGTAGCAAACAAAAAGGTAAATTTATCACTCATAAAACACAATTGGAAAAGCATAAGAAAAAAAGGAGTTGATGGAGAGTATTATTATGAAAACGAACTTGAAAAAGAAAAAATAGATTCAAATATTACTTCTACAAATGAAAGAGGTATAGGTGTAGGAACATTCAATATAAAAAATGGTGGAAGTTATGAAATAATCGCAGAAGTTTCTGATGAATCTGGACGAAAATCAAAATCAAGTACTTATGTTTGGGTGTATTCAAACACATATACAAATTTTGCATGGACAAATAACAATAGGATAGATATTGAAAAAGATAAAATGGAATACAAAGTGGGAGATACAGCAAAAATAATGATTAAATCCCCTTTCAAAGGCGAAAGCGTAAAAGCTCTTATAACAATTGAGAGAGAAAATATTTTATCAAAAAAAATAATTACCATAGATTCAAACTCCAAAGTAATTGAAATTCCAATAACACAAGAGATGTTACCAAATGCTTTTGTATCAGTACTTATAAGTAAACCTAGAGTGGGAGAAACATTTGATGAACTTGACAATAAAGATACTGGAATCCCTGCATTTAAAATTGGATATACTCAACTAATAGTCAATAAAGAAGAAAAGAAACTTGATGTCGTAGTAAAAACAGATAAGAAAAAATATCTTCCTGGCGAAAATATGACTGTAGAAATAGAAGTTAAGGACTTCAAAGGAAATCCAATAAAATCTGAAATTTCACTGAGTGTAGTAGACATGAGTGTACTAGCTTTGACAGGTTTTTACAAACCCGATCTTGTTGAAATATTTTATTATTTAAGAGGTCTGGGAGTAAAAACGAGCCATATGCTTATGTACATGGTAGATAGATATAAACCTGGATCAAAAGGTGGTGGTGGTGGAGATCCCGAAGAAAGAAAAAGAATGAATATGAAAGATACAGCATATTGGAATCCAAGTATCATTACAGATGAAAATGGCAAAGCTAAAATAACATTTAAACTTCCTGATAATCTTACAACATGGAAACTACTTGCTATAGCAAATACAAAAAATAATCTCTTTGGAAGCGGAGACAACGAAGCTATATCCAGTAAAAAAGTTACTTTAAGATCGGTAAAACCAAGATTTGCAGTAGTTGAAGATGAGATTGAAATTGGTGCAATAGTTCATAATCAAACAGATAAAAAACAGGCTTTCAATGTAGAAATAAAAGGAAAAGGATTTGGATTCTTGGATAATACAAAAGGTAAAAGACAAATAGCTTTAGAAAGTGGAGAACAACAAAAAGTAAAATTTAAAATCAAAGTAATGCCCACAAATAAAATTGATTTTACATTCAAAACTACAGGAGGAATCGAAGGTTTAGATGAAGTAGTTGAATCTATTCCAGTATATCCATTTGGAATAAATCAAACGGTTGCAACAAGTGGACAAATAGATACAAATGTTCTTGAAAAGATAACAATCCCTTCAAAAGAAGATTCAAGTAATGGACATTTGAATATAACTCTATCTCCTACACTCGCGTCATTTTTACCAATTGCAATGGAAAAAATGGTAAATTATGAATATTTATGTGCTGAACAAATATCATCGAAACTACTTCCAAATCTTGCTGTAAAAAGACTAGAAAAAATAGGAGTTAAAATAGATGGAGGTACAATGGAAAATGATGAATTACAAAAATTAATAACAAAACTATACAACTATCAAAAAAGCGATGGAAGTTTCGGATATTGGACTTATTCTTACAGTCTAAATTCACCTTATCTTACAGCTTATATACTTTACACCTTAAATAATGCTAAAAATCTTGGATTTACAGTAGATAGCAACGTTTTATCAAGCACTTCAAATTATCTTCAAACTTATTTAAGAAACAATAAGAAATTCCTTGAAGAAAGCGTATATATATCTTATGTACTTTCTGAAACAGGAAAAGGTGATAAATCAATTTTAAACAACCTTTACGACGAAAGAAAAAATCTGCCAATATTCTCTAAAGCTCAACTTGCAATGGCATATATGAATCTAAAAGATGAATCTACTGCCAAAAAAGTATTATCAGAAATTTATACTTTAGGATACGTAGATTCCAGAGGAACATCATTTAGAGAAAAAGATAATTCTCAATATAAATATCTAATGAATACTAATTCCCGAACAACTGCAATAGTCCTTCGAGCAATAAACAAAATAGACCCACAAAATCCATTACTTATGAATGTTATCAAGTACATGCTAGCCACAAGACAAGACGGTGCTTGGGATACTACTCAGACTTCCTCTGAAACAATTATTGGTATTGTTGAATATCTTGAAAAAACAAAAGAACTTGATGCAAATTTTGTTGTAAAAGCAGTCTTAGGAGAAGATGAAATTATTAAACAAAACTTTAATCGTGAAAATATAATGCAAAGCGTATCTAAAAAAATAAATATAAATAATATTGAAAGAGGTAAAACACTTCCTCTTCTTATCGAAAAAGAAGGACTAGGAAAACTTTATTACGATATAATTATGTCTTATTTCTATACACCAAAATACATAGATCCTATAGAACAAGGTATTGGAGTATTGAGAGAGATTGAAACATTGGATGGTAAACCTTTAAATATAGATTCAGGAAAATTTAATATAGGTGAAATTTATAAAATCAAACTAACCATGACACTTCGTCAGGAAAGACACTTTGTAGCAGTAGAAAGCTTCTTACCGGGAGGATTTGAAGGTATAGATTTAAGACTAAAAACAGAATCTCAAATAGGCCTTTTGGAACAAACTGATACAAATTATAATGCTTACGAATATAGAAAATGGAATAGTGGTTTCGACCATATAGAATTCAGGGATGATAGAGTTTTCCTTTATGCAGATTTCCTTCCACAAGGATTGTATGAATATGAATATCTTGTGAAAGCAACAACTCCAGGAAAATTCAGATATCGTCCAACAAAAGCATCTGAAATGTATTTCCCTGAAACCATGGGACAAACCGAAGGAAGATACATAGAAATAGTAGAGTAAATTAAAATAATATTAAATTTAGGTAAGATTTTTTATAAAAAGTCTTACCTTTTTACTTAAGAATATGATCGAAATTAATTGGAAAATAAAAACATTCATTTCTATCTTCATAATTTTATTTATATATTTTGTAATAATTCCATTTCCAAGAGCAATTACAAATTCTGATTTAGAAGAATCAAAAAAGATTTTTGATAGAAATAATAAATTACTTTATGAATTTTACGAAAAAACGGGAGGTAAAAAAGATAATATAAATTTTGAAGAAATCCCCAAAAATATAATTAATGCATTAATTGCAACCGAAGATAAAAACTTTTACAAACACTTTGGAATTAGTCCAAAGTCGATAATAAGGGCACTTTATCAAAATATTACAGAGAATAAAATAGTCTCAGGAGGAAGTACTATAACCCAACAACTTATTAAAATAAAACTCTCACCAAAAAAAAGAGGCTATTTATATAAAATAAGAGAAATGATTCTAGCCATAAAATTAGATTTATACAAATCCAAAAATGATATTCTGGTAGATTACTTAAACAATGTATTTTTTGGAAACAATAATTTTGGTATTAAATCAGCAAGTAACAGTTATTTTGGTAAACCACTTGATAATCTTTCTTTATCAGAAAGTGCTTTACTTGTAGGATTAATACAATCCCCATCATCATTTAATCCATATTTAAACAAAGATCTTGCTCTTTTGAAACGTGACAGAATCCTTATAAACATGTTAGACCAAAAATTTATAACTCAAGAACAATATGATTTTGCAAAAAATGAAGAAATAAATTTATATTTCAATACTGAATATATTAAAGCTCCACATTTTGTAAATTTTGTAATTCAAAATCAAAAAGAAAATCTCAAATCAACAAGATCAATAACAACAACACTAGATCTTGATTTAAACATATCAATAAATGAAATCTTAAATCAGGAACTTGAAAAACTTAAAGATAAAAATGTAAATTCAGGTGCTGTTGTTGTAATAGATATAGAATCAGGAGATATATTATCAATGATAGGATCAAAAGATTTTTTTGACCCAACAATAGATGGTCAAGTAAATGTTGCTATTTCAGAAAGACAACCTGGTTCAACTTTAAAACCTTTTACATACGCTTTAGCCTTAGAAAATGGAGACTCACCAGAAACAACTGTTTTAGATGAGGAGGTAAGATATTTTACTCAAGATGGAAACCCTTTTGTACCAAGAAATTATGATTTCAACTATCATGGTCTTGTTAGGTATAGAGAAGCGTTGGCCAATTCATATAACATACCTGCCGTAAAAGTTCTTGAAAAAGTAGGTATAGAAAATTTACTTGAATTATTATATAAAACAGGAATTACAACTCTCAATGAAAAACCTGAATTTTATGGAATATCTCTAACACTAGGAAGTGGAGAAGTCAAACTTCTTGAACTTACAAATGCCTATTCTATATTTGCAAGAGGAGGAAATTTTAAACCTTATAATTATATAAAGGATAATAAACATTTATCGAAATACTCAGTGATAAGTCCTAAAACTGCATTTTTAATCAGTGATATATTAAGTGATAATAATGCAAGACTCGATCAATTTGGAAGTGATAGCCCGCTTTATTTTGATAATTTTAAAGTGGCAGCCAAAACCGGAACAACCAGAAATTCAAGAGACAACTGGGTTATAGGTTATACACCAGTCTTTGCCGTAGGTGTATGGGTTGGAAATCCTGACAATACTCCAATGAAAGGCACTTCAGGTATAACAGGTGCAGGACCTATATTCAATAAAGTTATGAATCTTTTAAATAAAGACATTCCTAATACAAATTTTTATAAACCATCCAGTCTTGTGCAAAAACCAATTTGCAAAGATCCCAATATAAAAGATATTGATAATTGTAAAAATACTATCATGGAATTTAACGTAAATAATCAATTAAATAATCGGGCTCTTCAAGAATCAAAAAGCACGTTTATCAAAATCAAAAAACCATTTGATTTAGATTCATTCAAACTAGATCCTT
>CAZOKC010000013.1:0-1871 GCA_964580335.1 uncultured Candidatus Peribacteria bacterium | reverse complement strand
AATAAGATTGGAAGCAGAAAGTAGCAGTAATATAAACAATATTACCTGGTACATAAATGGCCAAAAACTCGAAGAAACAAATGGCCCATCTTATAATAGTGAATTTCATCCTGTTTTAGGTGAAAATAAAATAGAAATAATTTCTGGAAATCTAAAAGACTCCATTACAATTTTTGTTGAATAAATTTAATCAAACAAACTCGGACCATCTTCTTTAAAATTTTTAGAAACTGATTTGGTAGGTTTCTCCTTTGATGCTTTCAAATATTCTTCCGCTTTATCAATAATTGAATTAGGAAGTCCTGCTTTTTTTGCAACATGAAGTCCAAAACTTCTTGCCATTCCACCTTCTTTCACACTATGCAAAAAAGCAACATCATCATTTTCTTCATATACTTCTACGTGTAAGTTTTTAGCATTCTTTTTTGTACTTACAACATCTATAAGATCGAAAAAATGAGTTGCAAAAAGTGTAAATGATCCAATATTTTCTACAAAATAATCGAGAACACTTCTGGCTATAGCAAGTCCATCTTCAGTAGATGTCCCCCTACCTATTTCATCAACTATTACAAAACTTTTATTTGTAGCATCTTTACAAATTTCTGAAAGTTCAAACATTTCAACCATAAAAGTTGATTTACCTTCTTGAAGTGCATCACTTGCTCCTATACGCGAATATATTCCGTCTAAAACAGGTAAAGACATTGACTCAACCGGTACAAAAGATCCGATGTGTGCTAAATAAATAAGAATTGCTCCCTGTCTTAAGAAAGTAGACTTCCCTCCCATATTTGGACCAGTTAAAAGTGCAAATTTTATACCATCTTTCAAATCAAGATCATTTGCTATAAATTCACCTTTTGGTACAGATCTCTCAACAAGAGGATGCCTTCCTTTTTTTATAATAATACTATCTGAATCTACGAATTCAGGTTTCACCCATTTATTTTGATAAGCTATCTGTGAAAGACTACAAAGTAAATCAAGATTTGCAATATTCCTATTTATTTCTTGAAGCTGCGTTATATATTTTTCTATTTCCATAAATATATTCTCTAAAAGTTCTTTTTCTCTTTTCAAGGCATTATCTTTTGATGATAAAATATTATCCTCTATCTCTTTAAGTCCTTGAGTGTAATACCTTTCAGCATTTGTAAGAGTTTGTTTTCTTATAAAATGACTCGGTACTTTTCCTGTATGTGATTTAGAAACATGAAAATAATAACCAAACACATTATTGAAACCTATTTTGAGGTTATCTATACCTGAATTTTGCCTTTCTTTTTCTTCAAGTTCCAAAAGAAGTTTTGAAGCATTTTTTTCATAATTCCTATACATATCAAGTTTTTCATCAAAACCATCTCTAATAACTCCACCGTCTTCCATATTTGCAGGAAGATTATCTGAAAGTATATTTTCTAATAATTGAATGAGTTGGTGCATAAATTTTAATTCACTATGAATGAAAAAGTAATTTTTCTATAATTTTTCTCAAAGATTTTACTCTTCACTTCATGGCTCAAACCCTCGTCTAGCATTTCGACTAAGTATCGCCAAAATCGTTCAGAGTAAAATCCTCTCAAGATAAATATCATAAATTCTATGTACACTCTTTTTAACATATTAAATTATAAATTAATTCCAAGTGACCTAATTCCTCTCAAAAATATATCTTTCGTCTTATACGCATCCTTAGCCAAGATCGAAGTTCCCGAATCGGGATGAGCAATTTTATTTCGAAGTTTATGTGCCCACCAAAGATCATTGTATATAGAACTTGCAAAAGCTTTTTTAGATTTTTTAAGTTTTTCTCCTATGCTTCCTTTATATCCAAACTCTCCCAATATACTTCCTAAAATATGATCAGC
>CAZOKC010000012.1:3392-17838 GCA_964580335.1 uncultured Candidatus Peribacteria bacterium | reverse complement strand
ACAAGAAAACCAAGAAGAACTATAAAAGGTCTTAAAATGCCGGGACATATGGGTGTGGATCAAGTTACATCTCATAAAAGACAAGTAATAAGATTGGATAAGGAAAATTCACTTATTGCTATAAAAGGAGGCGTTCCTGGTGGTAATAAATCTATGGTTTTTATTCATTGGAAATAAATAATTTTTATACAATATGCTTAAGGCACAATTATACGATATAAAAGGACAAAAGAAAGGAGATGTAGATCTTCCAAAAGAATTATTTGATGTTACTTCAAAACCTTCACTTGTTTCATTGTGTGTAAGGGTTACTCTTGATAATAAAAGAGCTTCTTCTGCACATACTAAGACTAAAGCAGAAGTACGTGGTGGTGGAGTAAAGCCATTTAGGCAAAAAGGAAATGGTAGAGGAAGGCAGGGTTCTATAAGAAATCCTCATTATGTTGGTGGTGGTATAGCTTTTGGTCCTACAAATGAAAAAAATTATAAGAGAACTCTTCCAAAGAAAATGAGAAATCTTGCTCTTTTTTCTGTATTGAGTGATAAAGTAAAAGACGGAAGGTTGGCTTTTATTGATTTTGGTAAGTGGAGTGATTTATCTACGAAAAAATTTAAAGATCTTGTAGGTGCTTTACCTGAATTTAGAAAGGGTAAATTTGTTCTTTCGAACTCTTCTAATAAAGCAAATATTATAAAGTCAGGAAGAAATCTTACAAATGTTAGTTTTACTACTTATAATAGACTTCCTATAGATGAAATGATGGGAAGTGATTTTATATTTTTTGATGAAGCGTCTCTTTCTGATTTAATTAAATTATATAGTTTAGAAAAATAATATGAGTGAATTTGTTATTAAAAAAGTTGTGGTTACTGAAAAGGCTTATAATCATCCTGGTGCACTTGTGGTTAATGTAGATCTTGGTGCAACAAAAGATGATGTAAAAAAAGCTTTTGCAAAACTTTATGGGGACAAAATAGAAATAAAAAGTGTTAGAATAAATAAACTTCCTATGAAATCAAGTTCTAGGAGAAAAGTAAAAAGACCTCTTCAAAAGAGGGCTTACATATATTTGAAAAATAAAGAAGGTTTTGATTTCCTTACATTTAATAAATAATTAGTTTATGGCTATAAAAAGATGGAATCCAGTTACAGCAGGAAGAAGAGGAATGATCACTATAGATTATAGTGAAATATCCAAAGATAAACCTTTAAAAAGTCTTGTTAAAGGTAGAAAAGAAAAAGCTGGAAGAAACAATACTGGTAAAATAACTATTAGGCATCGTGGAGGCGGGAATAAAAAACGTCTTAGAGATGTGGATTTTTCAGGTCTTGATAATCTTGGTATTGAAGCAGTTGTTAAGGCTATAGAGTATGATCCAAATAGGACGGCATTTATTGCACGTGTTTGTTATACAAATGGAAAATGGGCATATACATTGGCTCATAAAGATATGAAAGTAGGTGACAGAATTGTGTGTGATGAAAAAGCAAAAATAGTTGTTGGAAATAGAATGAAGGTTAGGCATGTTCCAGTTGGTTTTGATGTTTTCAATATAGAATTATTTCCTGGGAAAGGAGGTGTTCTTGCTAGAAGTGCTGGAAATAGTGCCAAAGTGGTGTCCACAGAAGGTGATGTTGCTCAAATCAAAATGCCATCGGGTCATACAAGACTTATAGATTTGGATTGTTATGTTACAATAGGTCAGGTAAGTAATTTAGATCATTCAAATACTGTTATTGGTAAAGCAGGTAAAGTAAGATGGGTAAGAAGAAGACCTGTTGTGAGAGGTAAAGCTATGAACCCTGTTGATCATCCGCATGGTGGAGGAGAGGCAAGAAATCCAATTGGTCTTAAGTATCCTAAAACTCCATGGGGAGCTCATGCACTTGGTGTAAAAACAAGAAAAAGAAACAAATACTCTGATAAATTTATTATCAAAGCTAAGAAATAACACTTGTAAAATTCTTTAATTTATATTATTTATTACTAGCTCTAAAAATTAACCCATATGGCAAGATCATTAAAGAAAGGTTTTTTCACAGATGAACACCTTTCAAAAAAAGTAGAGAAGATGAATAGGGAGGGTAAAAAAAATGTTATAAAAACATGGTCTAGAAGAAGTACTATTACTCCTGATTTTGTTGGGCATACTATAGCTGTATACAATGGTAAACAACATTTACCTGTATTTGTTTCGGAAAATATGGTTGGTCATAAATTGGGTGAATTTTCTCCTTCGAAAAAATTTAAAGGTCATGGAGGTAAAATGGCTAAAAAACAATTGGCTGGATAATCTTAATTTGTATTTATTTTTAATATGAAAGCGCATCTTAGAGGAATCAGAATGTCTCCAAAAAAAGTACACATGGTAGCAAGTGTGGTTAGAGGTATGAATGCTGACCAGGCTGTGGGAGTATTGTCAAATCTTCCTCAGAAATCTGCTTTCTATTTACATAAAGTTTTAAAAAGTGCTTTGGCTTCGGCTAAAGAAAGTGAAAAACTTAATCAAGATTCTTTGGTTGTATCTGAAGTAAATGTGCAAGATGGATCTAGATTTAGAAGGTTTAAAGCAGGATCTAGGGGGAGAGCAAAACCTATTATTAAAAGAACATGTCATTTATCAGTAATTTTAACTAAAAAATAATTATGGGTCAGAAAACACATCCTTATGTAACAAGAATTGGTATAAATAAGACATGGAAGTCCTCATGGTTTTCTAGAAAAAAAGATTATTCTGTGTTTTTGAAACAAGATTTTGAGATTAGAGAATATTTGCAAAAAAAATTAATGGATTCAGGTATAGCTTATATTAAGATTATGAGACCTCAGGGTAAGGTGGGTATTTCTATTTATACTTCTAAACCAGGTGTAATTATTGGAAGAAGTGGAGAAAATATTGATGTCCTAAGATCTGATGTTAATAAGAAATTTGGTATACAATGTGAGCTTTCTGTTAAGGAAATTAAACAACCAATGCTTAATGCAGATCTCGTTGCAGATGATATAGCTCGTCAAATAGAAAGAAGAATACCTTATAGAAGAGCTGTTAAAAATGCTATAGAAAAAAGTATGCAAGCTGGATCAAAAGGTATTAAAGTATTTGTAACAGGAAGACTTAATGGTGTTGAAATCTCAAGAGGTGAATTTTTTAAAGAAGGTCGTATTCCTTTACATACTTTTAGAAGTGGTATTGAGTTTGCTCATAAAGATTCAAATACTACATATGGTATTATTGGTGTGAATGTTTGGATTTATACAGGTGAAATTTTTGATTTTGATTTTGTTAATAATTAATCTTACTTAATAATTTATTGATATGTTGTTAGCTCCAAGAAAAGTTAAATATAGAAAACTACATAGAGGAAGACTTAAAGGAATTGCTGTTAAGGGATCTACGGTTTCGTTTGGTGATTTCGCTCTTAAAGCTATGACTAGAGGAACTTTGAGTGCTAGACAACTTGAAGCTGCAAGAGTCGCGATGACTCGTCATATCAAAAGAGGAGGAAAAGTATGGGTAAGGGTATTTCCAAGTAAACCTATTACTAAGAAACCTCAAGAAGTGAAAATGGGTAAAGGTAAAGGTAATATAGAATTTTATTCAGCAAGAATTAAGCCAGGAAGAATTCTTTTTGAAATGGCTGGAGTTACGGAAAAACTTGCAAGAGAAGCTTTTCATAGGGCTTCATCTAAGCTTGGAGTAAAAACTAAAGTAATTGTTAATTAATTTAATTATGTCAAAAGTTGTACCAAAAAATAACGAATTGAGGGAAAAGTCTAAAAAAGATCTTCTGAAGATGTTGAAAGAATGGAAGAAATATTTGGCAGAACTTTCAATAAGACATAGTTTAAGAGAACTAAAAGAAACACATCTTATAAAGAGTGTAAAAAAAACTCTTGCCAGAATCAACTTTTATGTAAATAATTAGCACGCTAAAAATTTAATCTATGAATCAAAAAGAAAATATAGTCAAGGTAAGGACAAAAAAAGGAACGATTGTTTCGGCAAAAGCTCCTAAAACGCTTGTTGTAAAGGTTGATACTTATAAGACTCATCCTAAATATCAAAAAAGATTCAAGGTATCAAAGAAATTTTATGCTCATTATGAAGAAGGTAAATATGAAGAGGGTCAGGTGGTAACTATAGAAGAAACTAGGCCAATGAGTAAGTTAAAGAGATGGAAAGTTATAAACACTAAATAATTTTAAGAAATAAATAATATATGATTCAGGTTCAAACAATAGTAAAGGTGGTTGATAATACAGGAGCTAAAGAAGCTATGTGTGTAAAAGTTCTTGGGGGATCAAAAAGAAGATACGCAAAAATAGGTGATATTATTGTTCTTGCTGTTAAAAAAGCTCTACCAAGGGGTATAGTGAAAAAGAAAGCTGTTGTAAAAGGTGTTATAGTTAGAACAAAAAAAGAACTTAGAAGAGAAGATGGAAGTTATATTAGGTTTGATGATAATGCTGTAGTTATCGTAGATAATGATGGTAATCCAAAAGGTACTCGTGTTTTCGGACCTATTGCTCGTGAACTTAGAAAGAAGGGTATATATCAACAAATTTTATCTCAAGCGTTAACTGTAATTTAAAAATATGAAGAAATTAAGAGTTGGTGATACAGTAATGGTAATATCTGGAAAAGATAAGGGTAAACAAGGAACGCTTTCTTTTATGAAAGATGATAGAGTTATTGTTGATGGTGTAAATATGCAAACTAAACATGTGAAAAAAACTCAAGGTCAAGATGGTGGTATAAAAAAACAAGCAGGAACAATTCATGTTTCTAATGTAATGCTTGTATGTCCTCATACGGGTAAACCTACAAGAGTGTCGATTTCGGTAAATGATAAAGGTGTTAAAACAAGGGTTAGTAAGAAAGCTAAAAAACCAGTTTCAGATACTTTTACAAAAAAAACTAAAACTAAATAATTTATTTACATATGTCTCTTAGAGAAGAATATAAAAAAACAATCAAAAAAGAATTAAAAGAAAAGCTTGGACTTTCGAATATTCATGAAGTACCTGAATTAAAAGCGGTTATAGTTAATGTTGGTATGGGTAGATTTACAAGAGAGAAGAAAGATTATAGTGATATTGAAAGTAATATTATAAGTATTACAGGGCAGAAGCCAAATGTAAGAACTGCTCGTATGTCTATATCTAACTTTAAACTGCGAAAAGGAATGCCTGTTGGACTTAAGGTTACTCTTCGTGGTCAAAGAATGTATGATTTCGTTTCTAAACTTGTAAATGTAGTTCTTCCAAGAATTAGAGACTTTAGAGGAATTTCAAAGAGAAGTTTTGATAAAGATGCTAATTATCATATGGGGATTAAAGAAGTAGGTGTTTTTCCAGATATTAGACCTGATGAACTTAAACTTAATCATGGTATACAAATCAGTTTTATAACGAATTCAAAAAACAAAGAAGCTAATTTAGAACTTTTTAAATCATTTTCATTTCCTTTTAATAAATAAATTTTATGGCAAGACTTGCTAAGAAAGTACAGGTAAAGAAATTACAAGCTAAAAGAGATAATGCTCGGGCTAAAGGTAAAACTGAAAAATTTTCTACAAAACATTACAATAGATGTTTTGCCTGTGGAAGAGTTAGAGGTTATTTGAGATTCTTCGATTTATGCAGAATTTGTGTGAGAGAAAAAGCAAGGAAAGGAGAACTTGTTGGTATAAGAAAAGCTAGTTGGTAATTTTTAATTAATTTTTAAGTAATAAGATAATATGTCGACAGACCCAATTGCAGATTTGCTAACTAAAATAAGAAATGCATTTTTGGCAAAAAAAGAAGAGATTTCTTGTCCTTATTCAAAAATAAAGGAAGAAATTCTTAAAATAATGAAAAAAGAAGGGTTTATTAGTGATTATAAGGTTGTTTCAGAAGATGGTAAACAGTCGTTATTTGTCGTTTTAAACCTTGAACTTCCTTCTTTGAATCTTGAAAAAGTTAGTAAACCAGGGAGGAGGCAATATGCTTCATACAAAGATATAAAACCAGTTATGTATGGTTATGGTATAGGTATTATGTCTACATCTGAAGGTTTGATGACTTTCAAAGAAGCTAAGAAGAAAAAACTTGGCGGAGAAGTTATTACGCATATTTGGTAATTGTTAGTTTGACATTTTATATTTTTCTTATAAATTTAGTTGGCTTTAAAATAATGAATTATGTCTAGAATAGGAATAAGACCAGTAAAAATCCCAAGCGGTGTGAATGTAGATATACAAAATAGTAAAGTTCTTGTAAAAGGATCTAAGGGAGAATTGTCTTTGGATATACCTAAAAATATTACAGTAGAGAAAAATGATGATACGATAGTAGTAAAAGCTACAAGTGATGCTAAGGATGTTAGACAAAAATGGGGGCTTACTCGAGTACTTATTTCAAACTTGATCACTGGTGTATCACAAGGGTTTGAAAAAAGACTTGAACTTCAAGGTGTTGGATATAAATATAATATAGGTAATGGTAAAGTTACTTTAAATCTTGGATTTTCTCATCCTATTGAACTTGCTTTCCCTAAAGGTGTAACTTTAGAAGATGATAAAGAAGTGAAAGGAACATTGGTGGTTAAGGGAATTGATAAAGAGGTAGTTGGTGCATTTGCTTCAAAAATAAAAAGTTTAAAACCAGTTGAACCATATAAAGGAAAAGGATTTAGATATTCTGGACAGAGAGTAATAAGAAAAGCTGGTAAGGCTTCATCTAAATAATAAATAATTAAAATATGACTACACTAGCAAATCCAAAAAAACTTCTTGCAAAAAAAGCTTCACGAGCTAAACGTGTTAAAGCTACTATACATAATCCTAGAAATCCAAAACCTAGTTTGATCGTATTTAAAAGTAATAAATATACTGTTGTACAGCTTTTTGATCCTATTTCTGGTAAAATATTGGCTTCATCGTCAGATATGGCTATGAAAACCAAAGGAACAAAAGTAGAAAAATCTAAAAAAGTTGGTGAAGATATTGCAACTAAAGCAAAAAACCTTAAAATTACGGAAGTTGTATTCGATAGAAATGGTTATATGTACCATGGTAGAGTACAAGCTGTAGCTGAAGGTGCAAGGGAAGGAGGTCTTAAATTCTAATTTGTATTATGAGAGAAGAATCAAAATTTATTGAAGAAGTTGTGGCTATAAACAGAGTAACTAAAGTTACATCTGGAGGTAGACAATTACGTTTCCAAGCGCTTGTTGTTGTAGGAGATGGAAAAGGTCAAGTTGGTATAGGTGTTGGAAAATCACTTGAAGTTATTGCTGCTGTAGATAAAGCTACTGCGAGAGCTAAAAAGAGATTATTTAAATTGGATACATCACTTGGAACGATTCCTCATCCTATATCGGCTAAATATAAAGCTTCGAGAGTTTTACTTATTCCTGCTGCTCCAGGTACAGGAATTATTGCTGGTGGTATTGTGAGAAAAATAGTTGGTCTTGCTGGGTATCATAACATGCTTTCAAAAATTCAAGGATCTAATAATAAATTAAATAACGCTAAAGCTACATTGATGGCTTTACTTGCTTTGAAACCTATTAATTCAAAAGATTATAGATATGAAGAAGCTAAAAAAGAACTTGCTATGATCGAAGAACAAAGAAGAAAGGAGGAAGTTAAAAAACAAAAAGAAGCTAAAGCTAGAATGGCTAAAAAAGATGATAGAAAGAAGGGTAAGAGAAATAGTGCTAAACCGATCGAAGAAGTATCTGAGTCTGCAGAAGTGCAAGAAGTTAAAGAATAATTTTAATGTTTTATAATATGATGAATTTACACAGTCTTACAAAGACAACAAAAAAAAGAAAAACAGTCGGAAGAGGTAACTCAAGTAAAGGTACTTTTTCTGGACGTGGTATGAAAGGACAAGGTCAAAGAAAAAGTCCTCATGCAAAAAGAGGTCTTGAAGGAGGTCAAATGCCTTTTATCCAAAGAATGCCAAAATATAGAGGGTTTAAATCTCCGAATAAGATTTTTCATCAAATTGTTAAATTAAATAAATTAGAAAATATAAAATCAGGAGAAACTTTGACTTTAGAACTTTTAAAATCGAATAATCTTATTTCAAATTTAAAAACACCTGCAAAGATAGTTGGTGTTAGAGACTACAATACAAAATCTACATATAAATTAGGTAAAAATGTTTTTTGTACAAAGTCGTTAAATGATGTTTTTTCACTAAGCTAAAACCATGTTTGAATACTTAAAAAAAATATTTGAGGTTCCATCGTTAAAACGCAAGTTTTTGTTTACACTTATTGGTGTTTTAGTTTTTAGGCTGATGGCACAGATTACTGTACCTGGTGCTAATATAGAAGCTTTAAAAGCTGTGTTTACTCAAAATCAAGCATTGGGTGTATTTAGTGCTCTTATGGGAGGAAGTATGGAAAATTTCTCAATTATATTAATGGGACTTTCTCCATATATTAATGCTTCAATTATAGTTCAACTTCTTTCCGTTGTAATACCTCAACTTGAAGCTTTATCTAAAGAAGGAACTTTAGGAAAACAAAAAATGCAAAGATATACAAGATGGTTAACTATACCTCTTGCATTTTTACAATCATACGGGATGATACTTCTTTTGAATCAATTAGCAGGAGGGGTAAATACTATAGTTGATGCATCAAATGTATCTATAGTTCTTCCAATGATGCTTACTATAACGGCGGGTACTGTTTTCTTGATGTGGCTCGGTGAAATTATGACAGAAAAAGGTATTGGAAATGGTGTGTCTATTTTGATCTTTGCAGGTATTATTGCAAGTACACCATCTCTTGTAGGGCAACTTCTTAGTTTAACTTCTGTTGACTCTAGTAAAACAATTGGAATTATAATTCTTGCTACGGTAACAATATTATTAACAGCTTTTGTCGTATGGTTTACTGAAGCTCAAAGACTTATTCCTCTTACTTATGCAAAGGGTACTGGTGGTCAAGTTTCTCATTTACCTATAAAAATAAATCAAGCAGGAATGATTCCTATAATTTTTGCTGTTTCACTTGTTACTTTTCCTGGTTTACTTGCAAATCTTTTTGTAAATGCAAGAAGTGAAACATTGAGAAATATATCAGCATTTATTACTGAACATTTTTCATCACAAAATCCAACACTGATTTATGTTGTATTGTATTTCCTTCTGGTTGTATTTTTCTCTTATTTTTATGTAAGTATAACATTTAAGACGGATGAACTTGCGGAATCTCTTCAAAAAAGATCTGCATTTATACCCGGTGTAAGACCTGGAAATGAAACATCCGATTATCTTAAAAGAGTATCTGGTATACTTAACTTTTATGGAGGTGTATTTCTGGGATTTGTAGCTATTTTCCCTTATCTTTTTAATTATGTTTTAAGTCAAACTGGTCAAGGTTCGGTTCCTCTTCTTATAAGTGGTGCTGGGCTTATAATCATAGTTGGTGTAGTCCTTGAAATTGCTCGACGTGTTAAAGTTGAGTTGCTTACTCATGATTACAATAAATTTTATTAATCCAACTATTTTTAATGGAAAGATTAAAATACGATATAGTATTATTGGGTGCTCAAGGTAGTGGTAAGGGAACGCAGGGGAGAATTTTATCTGAAAAATATAATGCTCCATTTTTTGAAATGGGAGCATATCTTAGAAAAATAATAGATGAAAACACTTTTGGTGATAAATATACCCAACATATTTCTGAATTTATAAAAACAGGATCTTTAGTACCAGATGAAGAAATTAATGATATTATAAAGTCTTTTATTCTGCAGCATCAAAAGGAAAAGATAATTTTTGACGGGGTGTGCAGAACTCTTGTGCAAAAAGAGTATTTTTCCAAATTGATGAAAAGTTTAGAGAGGAAATTTATTGTTATATATATTTCTTTAAAGGAAGATCAAGCAACTGACAGGCTTATTGGGAGAAGAATATGTAAAAAATGTAAAACCACATATCCATCAAATTATATAAAAGATAGATGTTCATATATTTTTGAATCAGGAGTTGAGTGTGGGGGCGAACTTGTTAAAAGACAAGATGATGCAAGTGAAGAATCAATTAAAAAAAGATTAGGTACATTTTTTGGGAAAACTATGGAATCTATATTTTCTTTTAGGAAGGATGGAAATATTTTAGAAATTGATGGTTCTCTTCCTATTGATAAAGTTTCATTTATGATTAATAACGAATTAAAGAATTTTTATGAACAAGATTCAAGATCTTAGAAATTCTGGGAAACATCTTGCGCATATATTGAGCATTTTAGAATCTAAAGTAAAATCTGGTGTTACCGGGATAGAGTTAGATGAGATTATGGATAATTATTGTAAAAAAAATAATGTTATAGCTAGTTTTAAAGGTTTTAAAAATTATCCAGCCTCAATTTGTGTTTGTATAAATGATGAAATTGTTCATGGAATTCCTGATAAAAGACCTTTTAAAGATGGTGATTTAGTGACTGTAGATGCCGGTATAACATATAATGGATGGATAACTGATAGTGCAAGATCTGTAATTATTGGAGATAATATTAATGCTAAAAGGCTAAGTGATGGTACAAAAAGTGCTTTGGATAAGGCTGTATCGATTATTAGGCCTGGTGTAAAGGTAGGTGAAGTTTCTAGAGTAATTGAAAATGAAATAAAAAAACATGACTTATATGTTATAAGTGAATTTTGTGGACATGGTGTTGGGAAGACTTTGCATGGTGAACCTCAGATACCAAATGAAACAACATCTTTTTTTTCAGAATATATTTTGAAAGAAGGTGAAGTAATTGCTATTGAACCTATAGTAGCGCTCAAGCCAACAGATATCTATTTGAAACCTGATGGATGGTGTTATTCTACTTATAATGGGATATTGTCATGTCAATGGGAGCATACAATTATCATAACTGAAAAAGGGTGTGAGGTTTTAACTAAATAGATATATTATGAAATATTTCCTGATTGAAGCAAGATAAATCTGAAAAACAAAAAAAATTACTTGCCAAAACCTCGAGTTGCTATTATTATTCGTTTGCTCATTTCACATGTAAATTTTTTATTAATGGCGAAAGAAGAAAAATTAGTTCTTAAAGGAAAAGTTGTAGAGGCGTTACCAAGAGGGTTTTTCAGGGTAAGTGTGGAATTTGAAGGAGGGAATAACTCTAATATAATTGCTTCATTGGCTGGGAAGCTGCGTACATCAAACATTAGGGTTTTGATGGGTGATGAGGTGGATGTAGAAGTTTCTCCATATGACCTAACTAAAGGTCGTATAACTTATAGGCATACGGGTAGTAAAAGGATTGAAAGTGTAAATGAAGGTATAATTTTAGATGAATAATTTATAAATATGCATGTTGTAGCATCATTAAAAAGACGTTGTAAGGATTGTAGAATTATTACAAGAAAAGGACGTTTAAGAATGATTTGTACTAATCCTAAACATAAACAAAGACAAGGTTAATTTATTAATTTAATTTCATTATGATAAGACTTGCAGGTGTACAACTTCCAGACAATAAAAGGATAGAGATAGCATTAACTTCTGTTTATGGTATTGGTCCATCAAGAAGTAAGAAAATTTTAGAAAAATTGAAAATATCTAAAAATAAGAAAGTTAAAGAAATAAATACAAATGAAGAATCGATGCTCAGAGAAGAACTTAAAAAATATGTTCTTGAAGGGGATCTTCGAAGAAGGCAACAACTTGATATTAAAAGGTTGGTTGAGATAAATTGTTATAGGGGTACACGTCATAAAGCTGGGCTTCCTGTTCGTGGTCAAAGAACTAAGAATAATGCAAGAACAAGAAAAGGTAAAAAGAAACTTGTAGTTGGTGGAAGTAAAGCTGCTGCTGGTAGTAAATAAATTTATTATATTAATTTCATAATTAATCATTATGGCTCAGGAAAAAGTTAAAAAGAAAATAAAAAAGAAAGTCTCTCATGCAAGAGTTGTTATAAATTCTGGTGTTAATAATACAATTGTTAGTGTTTCAGATGAAAAAGGTAATGTACTTGCTTGGGGTTCTTCAGGAGCTTCTGGATTTAAAGGTACTAAAAAATCTACTCCTTATGCTGCGCAGGTTGCAGCTGAAAAAGCTATGACAAAAGTTCTTGATATGGGAATTGAGAGTATGGAAATAATAGTAAAAGGTATTGGTTCTGGTCGTGAGCAAGCACTTCGTGGACTTCAGGTGAATAATAGTATTAATATTACTTCAATTACTGATCAAACTTCTATCCCTCATGGAGGTTGTAGACCAAGAAAATCTAGAAGAATTTAATCTTATTTTTTTAATTTTCCATTTTAATTTATGAGATATACTGATGCTAAATGTAGATTGTGTAGAAGAGAAGGTGAAAAATTGTATTTGAAAGGAGCAAAGTGTCTTACACCAAAATGTCCTCTTTCAAAAAGAGGTACAACGCCTGGTATGCATGGTAAGCAAAAACCAAAATTGACAGAATTTGGAAGACAGCTTAGAGAAAAACAAAAAGCTAAAAGAATTTACGGAATAAGTGAATCTAAATGTGTGATTTATTATAAAGAAGCAAGTAAAGCCCAGAGAGCTAATATTGCATTCTCTTCTTTGCTTGAAAGTCGAGCTGATAATGTTATTTATAAAGCTGGATTTGCTGCTTCTAGAGCTCAAGCTCGTCAGATGATATCTCATGGACTTTTTATGAAGAATGGAAAATCAAGAATTACAGTACCTTCAATGATTTTAAAGTCTGGTGATTCAATTAGTTTGGATGTAAATAAAAAAGATAGTGTATTGTTTAAACAAGAAATTAATCAAGATCCACCTTCTTGGCTTGAAGTAGATAAAAAGGATATGAAGGTGACAGTTCTTAGAAATCCTGATTCTCAGGATGTAGCGGATATCGGATATGATAGTCAATCTATCATAGAGTTTTACTCAAGATAGTATTTAAATTTCCCCATCTTTATATTCTAATACCTGCTTATGCATTTTGCGCACACAAAAATAGGAGTTCCAAAATGGACTATTAAAGATATAAGCGACACGCTGGCTGAGTGTGTTTTTGATCCATTGCCATCTGGTTATGGTGTAACTATCGGTAATAGTTTAAGAAGAGTTCTTCTTTCGTCTTTACCTGGTGTTTGTGCGACAGGTCTTAAAATCCCAGGAGTTACTCATGAATACGCTGTTATTGAAGGTGTTCAAGAAACTGTGATTGATATCATTTTAAATATCAAGGATCTTAAATTTAAAATGGAGGGTGAAGAACCAATGTGGATTTCTGTAAAAGTTAAAGATGACGGAGAAATCAGGGCCAAAGATTTTGATCTTCCAAATGGTCTTACCATACTAAATCCTGATGCTTATATAACAAGAGTTACCGGGCTTAAAAAACCACTTGAAATGAAGATAAGAGTTGAAAAAGGAGTTGGTTATTTATCTTATGATGAACTTAGAAATAGAGAAGATGATTCAGAAATTCTTCTTATAGATGCTCCATTTTCACCTGTGAAACTTGTAAAATATGAAGTAAAAGGAGCTCGTGTTGGACAAAATGTTAATCTTGATAAGCTTGTAATGGAAGTAAAAACAGATGGTTCGATACTTCCAAAAGATGCACTTATATTTGCTTCAAATATACTTACATCATATTTTGGACTTATAAACAAAGAAGGTATAGTTGTAGAACCAAAATATCTTGTTGATATTGATCAAGCTCATGTAGATGAAGAGCATGTGAAGAAAGATCAATCTATAAAAGAAACATATACTCCAATTGAAGTACTTCAACTTTCACCAAGAACTGTAAATGCACTTCTAAATGGTAATGTTGGAAGTCTTGAACAACTTCTTGAATGTACAGAAAGAAAACTTTCTCATTTTAGAGGATTTGGTAAAAAAGGTATGACAGAAGTAAGAGATGCCCTTAAAACAAGAGGTTATACTCTTAAAGATGAAGAAGATGCATATATGTAAAACAAAAATATTGACACAATTATAAAAATATTTATCCTAACTATCACGTAAACTTTCCATAAAATTATGAGACATAAGAAAAAAACAACCAAAATAGGTGGTGCAAGAGATATGGATCACAAAGAGGCTCTTAAAAAGAATCTTGTTACTCAGCTTTTCATGTACGAAAGAGTATATACAACTGTTGCTAAAGCTCGTTTCGTAAGAAGTCTTGCTGAACGCGCAATAACATATGCAAAAGAAAAGAACCAAGAGAAGCAATAAGAGCTCTTAAAAAAATAGTTTTCCAGGAGGAAGCTTCTAGAAAAGTTATGGAGGTTTTGAAAGATAGATTTAAAGATAGACCAGGTGGTTATACTAGAGTGGTGAAAGCAGGTCAAAGAGATGGTGATGCTACTCAGATGGTTTATTTAGAACTTGTTGAATAATTTATAATATTAAAAATATGTGGTACCATTTAGATTTAAAAACAAAAGAAGGAAAAGATAGAGTTCTTGGTA
>CAZOKC010000012.1:3067-3288 GCA_964580335.1 uncultured Candidatus Peribacteria bacterium | reverse complement strand
TCAATAGAAGTTACAGGAAAAAAATATGATGATAAAGAATATATAAGACATACAGGATTTATGGGAGGTATGAAAATAACAAAATATAAAGATCAAGTTGCAAAAGATCCTGCAAGCGTATTGGAGATGGCTGTGAAAGGAATGCTTCCTAAAAATAGACTTCGTGATGAAAGAATGGCTAGACTTAAAGTATATGTTGGTGATGCTAATCCTCATGAGGC
>CAZOKC010000012.1:0-3046 GCA_964580335.1 uncultured Candidatus Peribacteria bacterium | reverse complement strand
ATGAGGCTCAAAAACCAGAAGCTTTTCCTGTTAATGTTTAATTTACAATATAAATTATGAAAAATACTGTTCCTAAAACAAAGAGAAAGAAATTAACTACACTAGAAAGTATAAATAAAGTTAACGAAAAATTTAATGGTAAAGAGTATATTTATGCAGTAGGTAGAAGAAAAACAAGTACAGCTAAAGTAAGAGTGTATAAAGGTAAAGGAGATTTTTATGTAAATGGTAAAAAATATGATGAATTTTTCCCTGTTCTTGAACTTCAAACTGTTATGGTAGCCCCTCTTACGGTTTTAGGGGTAAAATCAAAATATGATGTTTGTGTTTATACTGAAGGAGGAGGTATTAGGGGACAATCTGAAGCCGTATGTCATGGTATAGCGAGAGCTTTAGTTAAAGAAGATGAAGCGAATAAAGTTGCACTTAAAAAAGCTGGTTTATTTACAAGAGATGCAAGACAAGTTGAAAGAAAGAAACCAGGTAAAAAGAAAGCTCGTAAGAGCCCAACATGGAGTAAGAGATAGTGGTTCCTATATGGAAAATTTCTTTACAGGTTCGCTTAGGAACATAACCTCTTCTTGGTTATTAATTTTGAGTTTTGAAGGTTCTTTGTCTTTTGGAGGAAATAATATGTGTCCATCTTGTTTGGCGTAAATATTATCGATTCCGTTACTGGCAAGTATCTCTCCTTTGCCTATTCCATCAAAGAAAGAAAATGCTTTAGATAATTTATAATCAGTACTAGGAAGTATAAGTGAATCGATGACCTTATATTTGTTCATACTGGCAGTTTCCTCGCTATATCGACAATCTATCATTTTCAGGTTATATAGTAGAATATAAGCTGATTCTATTGTATTTTTAATGGTATCAGGATTCTCATGACTACCTCCTTCTATTTCAAATGTTGGTATATTTCGACTGAGTCCTCCATATAACATACACACAGGTATTCCTTTTTGTACATTCGCTATGTTTGTCAGTAAGTTTTTTATAGGCATTCCACGAAAGAGATTTCGAGTATTTCCTTTAATATCTATTAACATTGGAGTACTTTCAGCTTCAGTGGAGTGGATATCAAGTCCGTAATCAAATAATTTATATATATCATAAAGTTCCTTTGCTCTTTCGATTTCATATTCTCCAGATTCAATTTTAAGAATATCTTCAGGAAGTCTATTCATGTTTATATCAATAAACCTGGCTTCTCTCTTTTCCTCAAAAGATTCTGATTCGAAATACAATCTAGTCGCTTCAATGTTATTCAGTACAAAAATGACCTTCCCCCTTTTTAGTTTTTTTTCGAGGTCATTTTGAATAAATTCTCTAAGTAGATATAATCCACAAGGTTCATTTCCATGTGTATTTATGGTTATCCCAAGTGTTGGACCTTCCATACCAGATTCAAGCACTATTACACCTTTGATACCGCAGTAGGCTTTTTCTGTAATTGATTTGAAAATGGATTTGATTTCTCTAATATCGAGATATTCTGTCATAGTTTTTTAGCTAAAAATATACTTTCATCTTTGTATTTTTTTCCATTGATTCCATCTCTTTCTACAACTTGTCTTGTTGAGAGCTCTTTGAATCCCAATGATCTATATAGGCTGACTGATTTGCTACCATTTGTAGTTGCTCTCATTATAAACTGATTCCGATCCATTGCACGTCTACTGTCTTCATTTAAGCTAAATTTGAACAATGGATTTTCTTTAGGAGGGGGAGTGCATGATATTCTAGCGAGTACCAAATTGAGTCCTATTCCTTTTTTTCTAAAGTCCTTTTTTACACCCAAATCGGACATATAGTAAGTATTATCCAGATATGACCCAATCTCGCCTTGAAGTAATTCAACAAGTTCGGGTTTTGAAGTAATTGGTACAGACATACCAAATCCAATAGGGGTATCATCCTTCAACGCTAGGACTAATATACCTCTCGCATTTATTATTGAAGTAAAGATTTCTCTTACTTGCTCAGAAGTCCATGATTCAAAATATGGAGCACCTGCAAAAACTTCTTGATAAAGTTTTATTAGAGGCTTACCGTCTTCAAGATCTTCGGGTGAGATGTTTGTCGGATTGGTAAGTGTGTATGTAAATTTTTCTGATCCACTTTCAGAAGAAATTTCTGTATTTAGTGGTGGATATTGTAATGTTTTCATAAAAATTAGTTTAAAATTTAAATAAGATATTTTACTTGATAATCTCTCAAGATTTGATCTATAGAGTCGATTACAAAGTATTTGTTCATAAGGTCTTTTCTGTTATATCCATCTTGTTCAAGAAGACTATCTAAAGTTGCATCGACCAAAATTGTTTTTGGATCGAATGCTTTTTCAAGTTCTCCGGCTGATGAATATAAAGTTGTACCAAATGCTTTAAGTTTTCCGTTTTCTCGAATCAGACCTACTTCAGTTATATACCAGGATATTGTGCCAAGTTGCTTGTAATAAGTATTATTTAAAGTTTTATATTTTACCAATAACTTGCCTAAATATTCGTACATATCTGAATATTCCTGAATTGCGAGAGGAGGAATGTGTCCAAATAAATCATGCCATTTATCCGGCTCATCACAGTAATAAAGTTCATCTGGTGTACGTACAAAGTTTGATATTGGAATTTTTTTTTCAGATTGCATGAGTCCCCAGTTATCATTAAATTCCAAATCAGTTTGAATTAATTTTCAATCTGTAAGGTTTTGGAATTGCTTATTTAGATAATCCAGATCAGGAACTTTTTCTGTATCGAAAGAGAGTTTAGAAAATCCATTAATCCAAGTTTTACATATTTTGTTTTGGAGATTTTCAAATTGTTTTTCAAAAAGTATTTTCCAATTCTTGTCGTCATTTGATCGGTTTTTTCGATCTTTTTTAATCATAAAAAATAAATTATATATAAAAATTCCCAGGCTTGTACCTGAGAGTTAAATTTAGGTTAGGTAAAATTCATCTCAGGTTCGATGTAGGTTATCATGATGAGCTTCCAATTTGTTTATTATATTTTTATACCCACCCATTCCTTTATTGAGCCATTTA
>CAZOKC010000011.1:17209-18530 GCA_964580335.1 uncultured Candidatus Peribacteria bacterium | reverse complement strand
TATTTAATCGATAAATCTAAAACAATTAAGAAGATTTATAACAAATAATTGTTATAATCCTTTCATAGTAAGATTATATCTTCCTTGATCATCTATTTCAGTAATCTTGACCTTAACAGTTTGTCCTACTTTGAACATTTCAGCTAAAGCTGAAGCTTCAGTTCTTTCAGCTCTTACTTGAGAAATATGTACAAGTCCGGAGATTTTTGGAGTAAGTTCTACAAATATTCCATAAGTTTCAATTCTTGCCACTTTACCTTCCATTACTGAGCCAGCTTCGGGTTCGAAAGTTATAGCGTGTACCATGGCTTTTGCTTTTTCTCCTGTTTCAGCATTTGGAGCAGTAATGATGGCAAGTCCGCTGTCGTCTATATCTATTGCTTCTACACCACTTTCTTTAATAATTTTTTGAATAGTTTCACCACCTTTACCAATAACTTCTCTTATTTTTTCAGGATCTATCTGGATTTTTATAAGAAGAGGAGCGTATTTTGATAATGATTTTCTAGGTTCAGCAATAGTTTCAAGCATATGATTCAATATAAAATCTCTACCTTCATTTGCTTGTCTTATAGCACCTTCAAGTATTTCACTTCTCATTCCTTTTACTTTCATATCAAGTTGTAAAGCAGTAATACCATTTTTTGTTCCAGCTACTTTAAAGTACATATCTCCAAGAAAGTCTTCAGTTACTTGGATGTCTGAAAGTATCGTATATTCTCCAGTTTCTTCATCTATTACTACTCCCATTGCTATACCTGAAACAGGGGACTTAAGTGGTACTCCAGCTGCCATAAGTGATAGTGTAGACCCACAAGTTGCCGCCATAGATGTACTTCCATTACTTGCCATTATTTCACTCACTACACGTATTGTGTATGGGAAATCTTCTTTTTCTGGAAGTACTGGTATGATAGCTCTTTCTGCTAAATATCCATGACCAATTTCTCTTCTACCTGGACCAGAATATCTTCCAGTTTCTCCAACAGAAAATGGAGGAAAATTGTAATGGTGCATATATCTTTTTTCTATATCTTCATCCATTTCATCTATTATTTGGGCATCACCAGGAGAACCAAGTGTGACTACAGAAAGGGCTTGAGTATCTCCTCGCATAAACATAGCACTACCATGTGGTCTTGGTAGAACATCTACTTTTGATACAAGTTTTCTGATTTCATGAGGATTTCTTCCATCAAGTCTTTTTCCTTGTTTTATAAGGTTTATTCTCATGTGTTTTTTAATAGTATACTTTACTGAATCAAGTACGTTTGGTTCATTCCATTCTTCCATTTCAGTATTTTCTATTTTTTCTTTGAAA
>CAZOKC010000011.1:15136-17180 GCA_964580335.1 uncultured Candidatus Peribacteria bacterium | reverse complement strand
TCTAATATACGTGTTTTTATAGCTTCTTCTCTTTTTGAATATTCTTCTTTCATATGGCCATAAAGTCCATCTATTTCTTCTTTTGTTATAGCATCAAATACTTCTTTTTTAACATTTTCAGGAGTTAGATAAAATGATATCTCTTGTTTAGGTTTGCCGAATTTCTCAATGAATTCTTTTTGGAATGTACAAAATTCTTTTATATATTTGTGAGCAAGTTGCATAGCAGAAAGTATTGTATTATCGTCCACTTCATTTGCCCCTGCTTCGACCATAGTTATAGAATCTTCTGTACCTGATACTATGAGATCTAAATCACTTTTTTCGATTTCTTGATATGTTGGATTTATTATAAAGTTTTCATCTATTCTCCCAATTCTAACACTTGATATTGGGGCTTCAAATGGTATGCCTGCCAGACATATTGATGCAGATGACCCAATAACTCCTAAAATATCAGGATCATTTATCATATCTCCTGAAAGTATCTGTATAACGATTTGTACTTCATTTCTCATTCCATCAGGGAACATTGGCCTTATAGATCTGTCTATTACACGTCCTGAAAGTATTGCTTGGTCAGAAGGTCTACCTTCTCTTTTTATAAATCTAGAACCTTTTATTTTTCCTGTAGCATACATCTTTTCTTGGTATTCGACAGTAAGTGGGAAAAAATCTAAAGCTGGATTTGCTTTTTTACTCATTACAGTCGTTACAAGTAAAACAGTTTCACCTACAGTTACGGTTACCGCACTATCAGCTAAATGTGCAAAATTTCCTGTTTCTAAAATAATCTCTTTTCCTGCAATTTCTTTTTTAAGTTCCATAAATATAAATTAAAGACTAATGTACATCTACTCTAGTCTATCAAAATAAAAAAATACATAGATTTTTATCCACGAAGCCCTAGAGATTCAATGATTCTTTGATATTCAGATGGTTCTGTTTTCTTTAAAAATTCTAGAAGTTTTCTTCTTGCTCCAACCTTTTTAAACAAACCTTCTTTGGAATGTCTATCTTTTCCGTGTGTTTGGAAATGAGCTTGAAGATTATTGATTTCTTGAGTAAGTAAAGCTATTTGTACTTGAGGACTTCCAGTATCTTTTTCATGTGAACCAAATTTTGCGATAAGTTCTTTTTTTGAACCACTTATTTTTACTGTAGTTTCTTTAGGTTTAGTAGCTGTTGTAGTTGTCTTCACTGACTTTGTTTTTTTTGGTGTTACTACTTTTTCTTTTTTTACTGCCATAAACATTATTTATTGATTAAATCGCAAGTATTCTACACTACTTTATTATGTTCCACAAGTTATTTTATGTAGATTGGCTCATTCATGCTTTCAGTAATAGCTTCTTTGGGGATTTCTACTGAAGCATTTTGTAGATTAAATTTTAGATTTTGGAAAATTTTACCATTAGTAGTGATTACAAAACCTAATTCTATATTCGACTTAATACCTTTTGAAAGCAATTCTAATGGATAAATATAATAATTATCAGTTTCTATAAGAAATGCCTCCCAAATTCTATTACTTATAAGTATAGGGTCGTTTTGGTTTATTGATGCGACATAAAATGAATCTATAAGAATATTTTCACTTGTATTATTTTTTATAGATAATGTTATGTTAGGGTTATCTGTTATTGTTATTGGAAGATAAAAATAATTATTATCATACATTTGTGGTTTATATCCGTTTATTTTGATATCAATTTTCGAAGAGTCCTGTGAATGCAAATTTATTAATCCTAAGTATGTGCCTTGTTCCAAGTTTTTTATATCAATGATTTTTACTGTTCCTGAATAAGCATTTAGGGTTTGATCGAGATTGTTTTTATTTGATACATTATTTTCTAATATACGAACGATATCGTTCATTAACACAATATTAGTATTTTTGATATCTGATGCAGCATATGGAATTGAAAATAAGTATAGAGATGTTCCAAGTAAAATAATGGATATAAATACTCCAACTACAAAAGGTAAAGATTTGTTCATATTTATTTTATATAAATTGGTTCTTTTTCATTTAATCTTTTAA
>CAZOKC010000011.1:11292-15108 GCA_964580335.1 uncultured Candidatus Peribacteria bacterium | reverse complement strand
TATATAAAATTATCGTCTATTACAAGTCCTTTTAGTAAGGTTGTGTTCTGTACAAATAATATATCTCTTTTGTTTTTTGAAAGAATTTCTTTTGGAATAAGGGATGTTGGGTATTTATAGAAATTGTTTTCATAAATTATAAATGTTTCCCAAATCCTTTGAGAAATTATATCTGAATAATCTCCTGTTATTTCATTTATTTCAACTTTTGTAATTTTAGATTGAGTATTTCCTGTATTTTCAAAATTAATATTTATTTTTTCAAATAAATTATTATCCAGATATATATTTAAATTATCAGTTTCATCAAAAATTTCTATGTTTATAATATATGATCCGGTTTCAAGATTATTGGTTTCTAGAGATAAAGAATCTTTACTCATAGGTTCAATTATTTTTTCAAAATTTATATTATTATTTTCCAAATCTTTATTATTTGAAGATAAATTTCCCTGGTTATTTATTTTTTCAGATTGAATTTGATTTTCTTTTTCAAATTCGTACTCTCTTGATCTTATCGCGTTTCTGCTTCCTTTGTTTAGATTAATTTCTGGAGCTTGCGTATCTTCACCGAGAGTATAGTCTATAGTGAAATCATCTATAATAGGTGTTGAATCTGAAGTAGCCGTTATAACAGCTCTTAAAAGTATCGATGTTCCATTTTCGTAAGTGAATGTGTGTTCTTGTCCTGGTGTAACAAGTTCCCATGAATATTTTAAATCATCGCTTCCAAGTGAAAAATCAACATCATAATTTGGGTAATCTGTATAGGGAGATATTATATTACCTATAGAAGCAAATCCATTTGCGGTATTTGATTGACTGTATCTTATATCGAAGGATCCGTTTGATACGAAGAATAATATATAATATGTTTCCTCACTTGATAAATAAGGGCTTCCTATACCAAAATCTACTGGTATTCTTACCTTTGTCCATTCGCCATCAGTTTCTAAAATTGTCACGGAATCTTCGTCTCCTTGTGCGATCATTTGTCCAAAGTTATTTAAAACATCTCTATAATAGTTATCATTATCAAATAAAAAGAAACTTATTTCAGAAGCTGGTTGTACATTTTTAATAAAAATTTCAGCATAAGTTATATTTCCATCGATTTCAGGTTGGAATGTTTGACCTATTATACTGCCACCGCTCAATACATCTGTTAAATTTAGTGAAGCAGACCCATCATTAGAATTGTAGATAGTACCATCAGTATTTTTTGATGAAAGATAATAATCTATAGTTGTTCCGTCAGGAATATCGTCATTTACATTTAAAGTTGCTGTAAGTACTTCATATGTATTTGTATTATTTAGATAATCCGTAGATATTATAGTTGATTCTTCTTGGTATCCTAAAAATGTAGGTTCTGCATCTAAATCATATATTTGTAATTGATATAAAGGATACTCAAGGGGATTTGAATCTTCATCGAATATTTGTATTTCAAAAGCACTAATAAGACCATTTATTTCGTTTCCAAGTGTTATTCCATCCGCATTTTTGGGTGTAGAATATTCTAAAGTTATTTCGCTCCCATCAGTATCAAATTTTTTAAATCCTATTTCAAATGTATTGTTCCATACATAATAAGCTTCCTCTGTTTCTGAGAAAGTAACATCTAAATATATTCCTGCTCCTCCTCCGCAGTTATCATCGCAAAGTAGTGTTCCTTCTCCTCCAACGGTTGCAAGTTCGTCCCATGTGTCAGCATCAACTATATTGAAATAACTGCTTTCAGTTGTTCCATTTATATAGACTATCATGAATCGATTGTTTATAGTATCTACCGCAATACTAGGATCTCCGTGATCTTGTATATTAGTACTTAGACTAGTTGTTCCACTTACTAAATTTCCATCTGTATCAATTGTGGAATAATAAATAATACCGTCGTCAGGGTCAGATAAAGTTACTATTGCGTGATTATTTGGTAAAATATCAATATCATTTACATAAATATTTGTTGAAATTAAAGCACTGGCAAATACATTATTTCCATCTGGATCAAAAAAGCTTATGAGTTGATCTTGTGAAGCCACGTGTATTACATAGAAAAAATCTTGGAATCCATTGTCGTTTTTTATAACTTTCATTTGAGATAGGCCGTGAGTTGATATTAAATTGTTTGTTGTTGTGATTTCAAAATCGTTTGATCTATCTACTATGGAATATTTTATTTCAGCTGAAAGACCTTGACCTTCTCTGAAAGTAATTATGAAATTCCCATTACTTAAATAATCAACATATAAATTATCATCTCTCATATCTCCAGATCCTATTACGGTTTCAGTTTTTAGAACCGCTCCAGTAGAAGAATAAATTTGATAGTAGAAATCAAGATCATCACTATCTTTTTCATAAGCTACAAGAGTTTCTCCAAAGTTGTTTGTAACTATAGGGAAATCTTCATTTGAACCTTCTGTTCTTGTAAATACTAATTTGGGATTTAATTCATTTAAAGAAGCTTTTGCTTCACCTTGCCCATCCCAAATTCCTGTTGTAAACTCTGTATTTTTGTATGTCGTTGTAGAAAAATCTTCATTTATAGATAATGAAGCCTTTGAGAATGCGAATAATGAAATGATTAAAATTATTACCATTATTCCTGTTAGACTACCAAAAGAAAGAGCTATATTTAACTTTTCTGATTTCATATTTTTTTAAATTATTTATAAATTAATTTTTCTGATTTCATAATTCCCAGATTTATCGATTACCATGTATCCTAATTCTTCAATTTTTTTTCTGATCTCGTCACTTTTTGCGTAGTTTTTTTCATTCTTCATCTTTTGTCTTTCTTGTGCAAGTTTAACTACATCATCTGGTATATTTTCCGTGTTTTTATTCTCCCAATTCCATGGCATAATAAAAAGAACTTGATCGATGCTTGTAAGCCAGTCGATCGTAAATTTCGCTTCTTTGGAAGATAATGAACTTTTATCTATCTTTCTATTAACTTCTTTTACAAGATCAAAAATAACTGACAAACATCCTGGGATATTGAGATCATCTTCTAAATATTCTAGAAAGCTGGCATTTATATTTTGCATGTAATCATCCCATTCTTTTGATAGAAGTTTATTATCTTTAATGTTTTCGATTTCGATCAGTTTATGTACCATTTCATCAATTCTTGCCAAGCTATTTTTTGCTTGATCTAAAGCTTCAAAAGTAAAATTTTGTTGAGTCCTGTAGTGAACGCTAATCATTAGATATCGTATTTCTCTATGGGAATAACCTTTATCTAAAAGATCTTTTGGGGTAAATAAATTATTTTTTGATTTTGACATTTTTTGGTTATCTACAAGTACATGATTTTTATGTAACCAATATCTTACAAAATTTTCTTTTTTTCTTCTTTTGTCACTAAGACAACCTTCGCTTTGAGCTATTTCGCATTCATGATGAGGAAAAAGATGATCTACTCCTCCTGTATGTATATCTATATTATATCCAAGATAATGAGTGCTCATTGCAGAACATTCTATATGCCAACCAGGAAATCCTTCTCCCCAAGGAGAATCCCATCTCATTGTATGATCTTTGTGTTTACCAATACACTTTACCCAAAGTGCAAAATCTCGTGGATCTTTTTTATTTTCATTTATTTCTATACGTGCTCCAGATAATATTTCTTCCATTGGTAATTTTGAAAATTTACCATAATCTTTCCAATTGGACACATTAAAGTAAACACCATCGATAGTTTCATAAGCTAGGTTATTTTTTTGAAGTATTTTTATCATATCTATCATTTGTTCTATATGTTTTGTAGCATTTGATATGATATCAGGTCTTGTTATTTTTAAA